>CAMNNQ010000112.1 GCA_946545645.1 uncultured Clostridia bacterium
TGCGTCAGCAAGCCTGCGTCGAATTTAGGCAATCTGACGAAAATCTGGACGGCGCATCTGATGCACAGGGGTCGTGCGGTGTTGCCTATATGTCTGAAATATCTGTCAGAGCAGCGCCATAAGCTCCTTGTAATCCGAGAAGGCGAGGTCTGCCTCGGCGCGGAGCTTCTGTTCATCCTCCGGGAAGACTCCGTTTATGCAGGCGATGGTCATGAACCCTCCCTGGGCGGCGCCGCGTACGCCCTCGACCAGGTCTTCAATGACAGCGCAGCGGTCGGGAGCCAGCCTCAGACGGCGGGCTGCAAGCTCATAAACATCCGGGAAGCCCTTGCCTCTTGTGACTTCTTCTGTTGAGGCGAAGGCTTCAAAGAGATCGTAGATGCCGTTGTTTTTGAGGACTGCGGTATACAGGCGGATATTGGAGGCAGTAGCGACGGCCAGCCTTACTCCGGCTTCCCGCAGCGCTTCAAGGAACATCCTGACATTCGGTCTGGCCTTGATGTTATAGCTGTATTCGTAAAGAGCATACTCGAACCATTCGTTCATTATCGCACTGATAGATTCTTCTATCCCGAAACGTTTTTTGGTATAGACGGCAGCGTCGGTGAAATTCATGGTCGAGACCATTTTGGAATAATCATCCGGCATAGTTATGCCGCGCTTCCTGAGGAAGAGCTTGTCGATATCTGTCCAGACATGAGCTGAGTCGATAAGAGTGCCGTCCAGATCGAAGATGATCCCGGCAAGATCGGTTAGTTTCATGAGCCTGCTCCTTTCCGCATCAAAGCCTTAGTCGGTATAGCCGTCGGCTGACCTGTTTCTGCCTTAATTATATCACAAGGTTTTGCAAAAGTAAAGATGTCATAAGGAAAAAATGCTAATTCGGGCGCTATTGACAACCATAGGGCAGTGTGATATAATATACTTGATTAAAGGCGGATTTTACCGCATACTGAAAGGGAGTATACAATATGAAAAAGCTGATAGCTCTGCTGACAGCGGCAGTAATGTCTCTCACCATGCTGGCTGCCTGCGGAAGCAAGGATGATAAGGAAAGCGCTGCTTCCGGGAACCGCTCAAATATCAGGGAGGCCGGAGCAAAGGCTCTCGGTTTCGGAGCGGCTCTGCTGCTGCCCTCTATGAGCAGCTATGTAAGCAAGTCAAAGCAGAGATCCGCAAATTCCAACGCCAAGCTGGTATACACCACTGTCGCCAATGCCTGCGCAGATGCGATCGCGGATGGGAATAACAGCCGTATACAGGTCGGGAAGACCGGCCCCTTAAAGATCAGCGACCTCGACGAGAGCGACTTTATCCAGAAAAGTGTCAAGAAGGCTATGAGCAGCAACGCCTCCGAGAACGGCTATGTTTACTGGGAGATCGAACCCGGTACTTACAAGCCGATATTCGCTCAGTGGTCTCCGGACGGTAAGGACAGCAGCCAGGTCGGGCAGTACCCTGACCCTAACAGAGATCCCCAGACGGTCTTCCGCTTCGGAAAGTATAACAGTTACTGAGACACAGAGCTTGCAAAGAAGATATGTTTAATGGCTCCGCGGGCAAAAGCGCTCGCGGAGCTTTTGTTCATTATTCGTTAAACAAACATCGGAAAACTTCGGCATTTTGCCGGAAAATATCGTTATTATGCCCAAAAGCACCGGGCTGCGGCCGGGTCAATTTCTGTTTGCAAAATCATATAAGCTGTGCTATAATATTACTTTGGAGAATTGGAAAAGACTGCTTTTGGAGGAAAGACAATGATAAGAGAAGATCTGAGAAATGTTGCGATAATCGCGCACGTTGACCACGGCAAGACCACCCTTGTTGACGGTATGCTCAAGCAGAGCGGCACCTTCCGCGAGAATCAGGCTGTTGACGAGCGCGTTATGGATTCCAACGACATAGAGAGGGAGAGAGGTATCACTATCCTTGCGAAGAACACCTCTATCCATTATAAGAATGTAAAGATCAATGTCATCGACACTCCGGGACACGCTGATTTCGGCGGAGAGGTCGAGCGTGTGCTCAAAATGGTAAACGGTGTCATCCTGCTGGTAGATGCTGCCGAGGGACCTATGCCGCAGACCAGGTTCGTGCTCCAGAAGGCGCTGGAGCTGGGGCATAAGATAATCGTTGTCATCAACAAGATCGACCGCCCCGATGCAAGGCTCAATGAGGTCGGAGACGAAGTCCTTGAGCTGCTCATGGATCTCGATGCTTCCGACGAACAGCTTGACAGCCCTATAATCTATTGCTCCGGCAGAGACGGCACAGCTACACACAGCCCCAACGAGCAGGGCAAGGATCTTATGCCGCTGCTGGATGAGATACTCAGCTATATCCCGGCTCCTGAGGCAGATATCGACGGCACGATGCAGTACCTTGTTTCCGCCATAGATTATAACGACTACGTCGGACGTATCGCTATCGGGCGTATCGAGCGCGGTGTCATGAAGGTCGGGCAGGATGTTACTGTCGGAGACTATCATCAGACCAAGAAGGAGTACCGCGGCAAGGTAGTTACTATGTACCAGATCGAGGGGCTCAACCGTGTCCCCGTTGAAACTGCCAAGGCAGGGGATATCGTCTGCATAAGCGGTATAGAGAATATCACTATCGGCGACACGATCTGCGAGTTCGGAGCTTTTGAGGCTCTGCCCTTCGTAAAGATCTCGGAGCCGACTGTCGAGATGACCTTCTCGGTAAACGATTCGCCCTTTGCCGGTAAGGAGGGCAAGTTCGTCACCTCCCGCCAGATCAGAGACAGGCTCTTCAAGGAGCTGCTGAAGGATGTTTCTCTCAGAGTCTCCGAGACTGATTCCACTGATGCCTTCAAGGTCGCCGGAAGAGGAGAGATGCACCTCTCGATACTTATCGAGAATATGCGCCGCGAGGGCTATGAGCTGGGCGTTTCAACACCCCGCGTGCTTTATAAGGAAATAGACGGCAAGCTCCACGAGCCTGTGGAGAGGCTGGTGATAGATGTCCCCGAGGAGAGCGTCGGAGCCGTTATGGAGAAGCTGGGCACAAGAAAGGCCGAACTCCAGCAGATGACTCCTGTCGGCAGCAGGATGAGGCTTGAGTTCCTTATCCCTTCAAGAGGACTTTTCGGATACAGGAGCGAGTTCCTTACCGACACCAAGGGCGAGGGCATACTCAGCTCGGTGTTCCACAGCTATCAGCCTTACAAGGGCGAGATCCAGAAACGCAATACCGGTTCGCTGGTAGCCTTTGAGACAGGCGAAGCCGTTACCTACGGCCTTTTTAACGCTCAGGAGCGCGGAGAGCTGTTCATCACGGCAGGAACTCCCGTTTATGAGGGAATGATCGTCGGAGCTTCTCCCAAGACCGAGGACCTTGTAGTTAATGTCTGCAAGAAGAAACATCTGACAAATACCCGTGCCTCCGGAAGCGACGATGCTCTGAGGCTCATCCCGCCCCGCAACCTTTCGCTGGAGGATTGCCTTGAATTCCTTGCTGACGACGAGCTCCTGGAAGTTACTCCCAAGAGCCTCAGGATCAGAAAGCGCATCCTCTCCAATGTCCAGAGAGCCAAGGACAGAGCAAAGAGATGATATAGCTCGCCGGGGGTTGACAAACCGGAAAGATTGTGGTATAATGATTTATACGTCACGATATATCTGAAAGGAATGTATATATATGGGAACACTTGAAATAGTAGCCGGAGTGCTGCTTATACTCTCCGGGCTTGTAATAATCCTTGTAGTTCTTGCGCAGGAAAGCAAGGAGCAGGGCCTTACCTCCGCTATCGGCGGCGGCGCCAATGAATCCTTCTATGAGCACAACATGGGCAAGACCCGTGATGCAAGGCTTTCCAAGTTCACAAGGAATGCTGCTATCATCATGTTCATTGTTACTCTTGTTGTAAACATCGTTTCGACAGTTAACAAGAACAAGGACAAGAAGGAATCCACATCCGAGAGCTCTTCAGTAGTTACTGTTGCGGATTCTTCCGAAGCTCCTGCTGAGTCTGCGGCTCAGTAAGGATAGCCTGCTGCCAAGCCCATGATCTGAGCGCGGCTGAAGATGTATTTTATAAAACGCTTTTGCTGGCGGCCGCTGCAAAAGCGTTTTTTGTATTATTCCAGAGGTGAAAAATGGTAATTGCAGATAAAAACAGGGAAAAATACCGCTCCCGCTTCGGTTGGTGCGGAGATTCGATGATACAGAGCTATTTCGAGGGGCATATCGGCACCGCCGTCGCTGACCGGGAGACAGACCCGGATTGGGTGATAATCCGGTCGGGAGATTTTTATTTTGCTGCGGGGGAGCCTGCGGATATAGAGGAAGCCGCCGCCGGTTTCATAAAGCCGGATTCTGTTGTCATCCCGGAGGATATGAAATGGCTGGAGGCGCTGAGAGCCTGCGGCGCCGAAGCAGACCCTGCTATACGCTACAAGACACGTCTGCCGGAGAGCGGGCTCAGAAGAGAGCTGCTGGAAAGGTATCTGAGAACGGCGGACTGTGTCAGCATAAAGCGTGCCGGGGAGAAGGAATACCCCCTCCTGCGGGACTGCGAATGGGAGAACGCTTTTGTTTTCAATTTCAGGGACGAGGAGGATTTCCTCAAAAACGGCTTTGCCTGCTGCCTCTTTGTCGGGGAGGAGCTGGCTTCGGCAGCTTCGACCTACGGCTATTACAGCGGGGGATATGAGCTCCAGATAGCAACTGCACCGAAATTCCGAAGAAGAGGCTATGCGGCTGCTGTCGGAGCGGCTTTTCTGCTGGAGTGTTTGAAGCGCGGCAAGACACCCCATTGGGATGCCGCGAACCTTACGTCTGTCGGGATAGCCCGCAGGCTGGGATTTGAATTTGCCGGAGAGTATCCGGCTATTGAATGGAAAGGAATAAAATGAAAAAGGATAAGAAGAAAAAACAGAGAAGAGAAGAATATAAGGAATTCATACTGGCAAGGCTCAAAAGAGCGGGGCGCAAGCCTCTCAGTTTCAAGGAGCTGCTTTCCGGGATGAGGAATGTCAGAGGATTTGATTTCAATGAATTTGCCGGGGCAGTCGAGAAGCTGAAGCAGAAGGGAACTGTCATCGAGGACAAGCGGGGGCTGAGGCTGCTCTCATCCTCGGACTATGAGCGCTGTGTCGTATCAAGGCTCAACAAGACCTACGGCTTTGTGCGGAATACAAATACCGATGAGGAGTATTTTGTCTCCGGAAAGCTGCTGCGAGGCGCTATGCCGGGAGATACCGTACTTGTCAGGACCTTCGAGGGAGATGGCGAGAAGACCGAGGGCGAGGTCATGCAGATCGTGGAGGAGAATTTCTCCAGATTCACCGGAGAGATCGTCTGCGAATTCGGAAGGCTGCGGCTGGTGCCGGACACACTTTCCAGGCTCTCTATGGAATATTCCGACCCTCTCGGCCTCTGCCCGAAGGAGCATGATAAAGTCATGGCTGTCATCACAGAGCGCGGGAAGCGCCATTCGGAGCACCGCTGCGAGCTGGTAGCGGCCTTCGGCAGCTCGCTGAAAGCGGCTGTCTGCGCTCTTTCTGTGCTGGAGCTCAACGGCATAACTCCGGTATTCCCGCCGGAGGCCATTGATGAGGCAAGGAAGGTCTCGGACAGGCGTAGCATATACGACGAACTTCCCCACAGACTCGATCTCCGGGACAGGCCGATCTTTACCATCGACGGTGCCGACACCAAGGATATAGACGACGCTGTTTCCTTTGCGAGGACAGACGACGGCGGCTATGAGCTGGGAGTCCATATCGCGGATGTCTCCCATTATGTACGCCCAAAGTCCGAGCTGGACAATGAAGCCTTCCGGCGCGGGACAAGTATCTATTATGCGAACCGTGTCATCCCTATGCTTCCGGCGGAGCTCTCCAACGGGATATGCTCCCTGAACCCGGATGAGGACAGGCTGGCATTTTCCTGCCTGATAACACTTGACAGCAGCGCTGCGATAAAGAGCTACAAATTCGTCAAGAGTGTCATAAGGTCGAGAGTCAAGGGGGTATACAGCGAGATCAACGAGCTGCTGGAGGGCTACGGCTCCAGGGAGCTCCATGAGAAATATGCAGAGGTCAGCGGAGAGTTCGGGATAATGCAGGAGCTGACCGGGAAGCTCCGCAAAAGGCGCCTCGGCAGAGGAGCCCCGGAGCTGGAGACCAGCGAGGGCGTGCTTCTAATAAACGAGGAGGATATCTGCGTCGGGGCTGCACCGTATAAGCGGGGAGAGTCTCAGGAGATGATAGAGGATCTTATGCTGACAGCCAACGAGTGCGCTGCGAGATTCGGCAGAGAGAACGGTATCCCGTTTGTTTACAGGGTACATGAACCTCCCTCGGAAGAAAAGACCGAGGCTCTGAGAGAGGTGCTCACGAGGCTCAATATCCCTTATGAGCTCAGCGCTTCTCCAACACCGGCAGAGCTCTCGGATATACTGGAGAAGGTCAGGGGGACAGAGCTCTCCCTCATCGTCAATAATATGATCCTCAGAAGTATGTCAAAGGCTGTATATTCGACGGAGCCGCTGGGACACTTCGGGCTGGTGCTTGAAGACTATGCTCATTTCACATCACCGATCCGCCGCTACCCCGATCTGACGATACACAGGATAATGAGCGATCTGCTTTCGGGGGCAACTGCCGAGGAATGCAGGAAGAAATACGATAAATTCTCCTACGCTTCGGCTGACCGCTCGACTCAGACCGAGCTGCTGGCTATGCAGGTCGAGCGGAGCTGCGAGGACTGCTATAAGGCGGAATACCTCAAGGCGCACATAGGCGAGGAGCGAGAGGGAATAATAAGCTCAGTAACGGATTTCGGCTTCTTTGTAGCTATGCCGGACACCTGCGAGGGGCTCGTTCCTCTGCGGAGCCTTGAGGAGGGGGAGTATTCCTATGACGGGATGATGGCTCTCAGAAACGAGAACACCGGAGAGGTATATAAGGTCGGAGACAGGGTAAGGATAAAGATAGATTCCGCAGAAGTCAGCAGCGGAAAGGTGGATCTGTCCTTAGTGCGGTGAGCAGGTGTCAAGGAAGATGTCTTTTCATTGTGGATAATCTATAAGAAACAGCGGAAATATTTGGGCAAAGATGTATCAAAAAAGGATTGACAAAAAAATAACAATCGTATATAATAGAAGTATGACGACAGGCGTATATTGCCGGAGCCTGCAAGAAGAAAATGCTTCCGCTGCTCCGGGCAGGTAACAGCAGAGTTATACGTCATAAATAAACATTGATATATGTATTGGAGGTTGTTGTTATGGCCGATGCAAATGCAGCAGGACTGGTCGATTCGGTCGAGACCCTGGAAGCCAAGATCAACGAGGTAAGAGAAGCTCAGAAGAAATATTCGTCCTTCTCTCAGGAGCAGGTGGACAAGATCTTCAAGGCGGCTGCCATCGCAGCAAATATGGCAAGGATAAGCCTTGCAAAGCTGGCTGTCGAGGAGACAGGCATGGGCGTTGTTGAGGATAAGGTCATCAAAAACAATTTTGCCGCAGAGTATATCTATAACGCATACAAGAACACCCCTACCTGCGGTATCGTCGAGGAGGACAAACAGGCGGGGATCAAGAAGGTACTGGAGCCTATCGGAGTCGTAGCGGCTGTCATCCCGACGACCAACCCTACCTCCACAGCTATCTTCAAGACGCTCCTCTGCCTGAAGACAAGGAACGGTATCATCATCTCTCCGCATCCGAGAGCCAAGAAGAGCACTATCGAGGCGGCGAGGATAGTTTACGAGGCAGCAGTAAAGGCCGGCGCTCCCGAAGGGATCATCGGCTGGATAGATGTCCCCTCGCTGGAGATGACTACGCTTGTTATGAAGGAAGCTGATATAATCCTTGCGACAGGCGGCCCAGGAATGGTCAAGAGCGCATATTCCAGCGGCAAGCCCGCAGTGGGCGTTGGAGCCGGCAATACTCCGGCTGTCATCGACGAGACTGCTGATATCAAGCTGGCTGTCAATTCCATTATCCATTCCAAGACCTTTGATAACGGTATGATCTGCGCTTCCGAGCAGTCGGTCATCATCGAGAAGAGCATTTACGAAGAAGCCAAGGCTGAGTTCATCGCCAGAGGCTGCCATATCTGCACCCCGGAGGAGTGTGATAAGGTAAGGCATACTATAATCATCAACGGTGCGCTCAACGCCAAGATCGTCGGGCAGACGGCTTATAAGATCGCACAGCTTGCCGGCTTTGAAGTCCCCGAGCACACCAAGATCCTTATCGGAGAGGTCGAGAGAGTCGATCTCGACGAGGAATTTGCTCACGAGAAGCTCTCGCCTGTGCTTGCGATGTATAAGGCGGACAGCTTTGACGACGCTATGGAGAAGGCCGACAGGCTGGTGCAGGACGGCGGCTTCGGGCACACCTCTTCCCTCTATGTCGATGCTGTTACACAGCAGGAAAAGATAGACCGCTTTGCCGAAAGGATGAAGACCTGCCGTATCCTCGTCAACACACCTTCCTCTCACGGAGGCATCGGAGGCCTTTACAATTTCAGCCTGACTCCTTCCCTTACACTGGGCTGCGGCTCATGGGGCGGCAACTCAGTATCGGAGAATGTCGGAGTCAAGCATCTGCTGAATATCAAGACCGTTGCCGAGAGGAGAGAGAATATGCTTTGGTTCAGAGCCCCGGAAAAGGTATACTTCAAGAAAGGCTGCCTGCCCTTCGCTCTCAGCGAGCTGGGAACTATGGGCAAGAAGCGTGCATTCATCGTTACGGACAGCTTCCTGTTCAAGAACGGCTTTACCAAGCCGATAACCGATAAGCTGGATGAGCTGGGTATAGTTTACCAGACCTTCTCGGATGTCAAGCCCGACCCGACCCTCGGCTGCGCTGTGGAAGGCGTTAAGGTGCTCCGCGCTTTCGAGCCGGATGTTATAATTGCCATAGGCGGCGGCTCCGCTATGGATGCTGCAAAGATAATGTGGGTGCTCTATGAGCATCCCGAGGCCGACTTCCTGGATATGGCTATGCGCTTTATCGACATAAGGAAGAGAGTCTATACTTTCCCGAAAATGGGCGAGAAGGCATACCTCGTCTGTGTTCCGACTTCTTCCGGCACCGGCTCGGAGGTAACTCCTTTTGCCGTTATCACCGATGAGACCACAGGCCATAAGTACCCGCTGGCTGATTATGAACTGATGCCGAACATGGCTATCGTAGACACCGATATGATGATGAGCGCTCCCAAGGGGCTTACCGCTGCTTCGGGTCTTGACTGTATGGTACACGATCTTGAAGCTCTCGCTTCGGTCATGGCTACAGATTTCACCGACGGCATCGCCCTCAAATCGCTGAAGACTACCTTTGAAAACCTGCCCGAGTGTGTAGAACACGGCCAGACCGCTGTAAGAGCAAGAGAGAATATGGCTCACGCCGCAACTATGGCGGGCATGGCTTTTGCAAACGCTTTCCTGGGCATAGCTCACTCGCTGGCGCATAAGCTGGGAGCTTATCATCATCTGCCTCACGGCATCTGCTGCGCTCTTGTGATAACAGAAGTTATGAAGTTCAATGCGGATCCTGTTCCTGCCAAGATGGGGACATTCCCGCAGTATGAATATCCCAATACACTCGCCAAGTACGCTGATACGGCACGTTATCTCGGTATAACCGGCAAGGACGATCAGGAATGCTTTGAAAAGCTCTGCGAGAAGGTCGAAGCTCTGAAGGAGACCGTAGGCTGCAAGAAGACGATCGCGGAATACGGCATCAAGGAAGAAGATTTCCTTGCGACTCTCGACAAGATGAGCGAGGACGCCTTCGACGACCAGTGCACAGGTGCAAACCCGCGCTATCCGCTGATAAGCGAGCTCAAGGAGATCTACAGAAAGGTCTATTACGGGAAATAATGAAAGATCATCGCCGCGCTGCAAAACAGCGCGGCGAAATTGTTAAAGCCGTATATCCTGCCCGTTTGCGGCGGGGGATATACGGCTTTTTGGTTTCATACCGTTATTTCAGCAGAGCCTCGTGTAATATGGCTATCCATTCGCGCACCCAGTAGGTGGTGATAAAGCGCAGCTCGGTATCGGCGCTTACGGCACCGACCTTATCAAAGCCCTGCTTTTCGGCTATGAGCTGTGCGCGGTACTGGTGATAGCCGTCTGTGACCAGAACTATACTGCGGGGGAGACCCATACTGTCCAGCAGCTCTCCGGAGAAGATCAGGTTTTCGACGGTAGTGGTCGAGCGGTCCTCCATTATTATCCTGCTCTCGGAGATGCCCTTTTCCGTCAGGTAGTTTTTCATGCAGAGAGCTTCTGATATCTCTTCGTCGTCGCCCTTGCCGCCTGAAACGATGCAAGGGAACTCCGGGTGTTCATTGAGATAGGTAACGGCGGCATCCAGCCTGCGTGCCAGCATTTTTGAAGGCCTCCGGCCTTTGACCTGACATCCCAGAACTATGACTGCCGAGGGCGAGTCGGGCTCTCTGTTCATAGCGGATATCATCTTAACGGAGCAGACCGCCCCGAAGATCAGCCCCGCCGCCGCGCAGGCGCAGAAGCAGATGATGACGGCTTTCCCGGCGGCCATACCCCAGAACTTTTTGACGATATCAAAGCGCAGAGTCGCAAAAAGGGCGGCAGCGGTAAACAGCACACCGACTACATTTCCGTAGTTGATGAAAGGGACAGAAAGCAGGAACAGTATGAGCAGGATGATCTCTGCTCCTGCGAGAAAGAATTTCAATGCCATTGTATTCCTCCGTTGACAGATCAGCAGCGCTGACCCGGTGTCTTTGAATATGATAACACATCCGGGAGGCATTTGTCAATGATCGGGGGCTGTTCAGCTCCGGCAGAAAGCAGCTATGGCTTCTGAGACGAATTCGGCTGTGCCTTCGCCGCCGGCAGAATCGATGTTCCGGCGGAACTCTTCGTTCTCGGGATACATTTTTCCGAGGGAGGCGAAGGTCGTCTTATCGCAGTTATAATAATTATCCGTAATGAAGTCACGGAGCTTTGCAGCGAGAGCCTGCGCTTCCGGAGACTCGGGGGAGCCCTGGCGGAGCTTCCCGAACTCAGCGAAGATGCTCATCATTTTTTCTGCACCTCCCAGCTTTTCTTCCGGGCTCATGCCGGAGGCCTTTTTGCTGTATTCCTTGAACTGTTCCGTATCTCCCCACTGCTGTCTGGCAAGTTTTTCGTATTCGTTTATCTTTGTCTTGTTAAAAACTGTAAGATCCATTTTGAATCCTCCTTTTTCCTTGATCTCTTTTGCATATCGGATAAGCCCGTCAAGGTGATCCCTCTTCATTGTCAGCAGCTCGATCTGTTTATCAAGTGCGTCGCTGCCGCAGCCGCGGTCGATGACAGAAGCGATCTCTTTTAACGGGAATTCCAGCTCGCGGTAGAACAGGATCATACACAGCCGGCGCAGAGCCGTATCGTCATACAGCCTGTATCCCGTTTCCGTACGCGCGGCGGGCGGGAGCAGCCCGATGCTGTCGTAATACCGGAGAGTGCGTATACTCACTCCCGACATCCTGCTTACTTCGTTGATGGTCTTCATAGCTTTTCCCCCGATGCTTTTTTCTGCACCGTTTTTCCGGTGCTGATAACAGTATAAACTATTACGCTGCGTAAGGGTCAAGAGGGTCGGGAGCTTTTTGTAGGCATGAACAATTATCTAAGCTGACGGAGTGCGGGATTTGTGCAAGACGACAAGAGAGGAGCAGAGATGGGAGTTTGTCCAAAAGAGTGAAGAATATTATTGCAATTGTCGGCGGTTTGTGTTATAATACTATTATGTTTGAATTCAAATCCAGAAGGAAAGAGGTCGGTCTTAATGACAAACAGCTATGAAAGCCCATTCTGCACAAGATATGCCAGCAAGGAGATGCAGTTCCTTTTCTCGGCAGACAAGAAATTCACTACCTGGAGAAGACTCTGGGTCGCTCTCGCAAGAGCCGAGATGAAGCTCGGCCTCGGTGTAACAGCCGAGCAGGTAGCTGAGATGGAAGCTCACATCGAGGATATCGACTATAACAAGGCGGCAGAGTATGAAAAGAAATTCCGCCACGATGTTATGGCTCATGTGCACACTTACGGTGAGGCCTGCCCCAAATCCAGGAAGATAATACATCTCGGCGCCACAAGCTGCTATGTCGGGGACAACACCGATATCATCATAATGCGTGACGCTCTGAAGGTCGTCAAGAGAAAGCTGGTCAAGGTCATAGATCAGCTCGCTAAGTTTGCAGACAAGTATAAGGCTCTGCCCTGTCTTGCCTACACTCATCTCCAGCCCGCACAGTTGACTACTGTCGGCAAAAGGGCGACTCTCTGGTGCAACGAGCTGCTGATGGATCTTGAAGATCTGGATTTCCAGCTCGGAAGGCTGAAGCTGCTGGGCTCCAAGGGCACCACAGGCACTCAGGCTTCCTTTATGGAGCTCTTTGAGGGAGATACCGACAAGGTCAAGAAGCTGGAAAGCCTTATCGCTGAGGAAATGGGCTTCGACGGAGTAGTCCCCGTTTCGGGCCAGACCTATTCGAGAAAAATAGATTTTGCGGTTTGTCAGGTCCTGGCTGCGATAGCTCAGTCGGCTATGAAGTTTGGAAACGATGTCAGATTGCTGCAATCCTTCAAGGAGATCGAGGAGCCCTTCGAGAAGAACCAGATCGGCTCTTCCGCTATGGCTTACAAGCGCAATCCTATGAGAGACGAGAGGATCTGCTCGCTGGCGAGATATGTTATGGTGGATGTCCTCAATCCCGCTTTCACCGCCGGGACACAGTGGTTCGAGAGGACTCTGGACGATTCAGCCAACAAGCGTATCGCAGTAGCCGAGGCTTTCCTGGGAGTTGATGCGATACTCAATATCATGCTCAATGTCACTGATCCGGAAAACGGTCTGGTAGTATACGATAAGATCATCCGCAAGAGAGTGATGGCCGAGCTGCCTTTCATGGCGACCGAGAATATCATTATGGATGCCTGCAAGAAGGGCGGCGACAGGCAGGTGCTCCATGAGCGCATCAGAGAGCTCTCTATGGAAGCAGGAGCACACGTAAAGCGCGACGGCCTCGACAACGATCTTGCCGACCTTATCGCTGCGGAGCCTATGTTTATGGTCACCCGCGAGGAGCTGGATGAGATCATGAAGCCGGAGAACTACATCGGGCGCTGCCCGCAGCAGGTAGAGGAGTTCATTGAGAACTGTGTCAAGCCTGTCATTGAGGCCAACGGCGTTTCGGACGATGTAGCTGAGATAAACGTATAAAGAAAAGAAAAAGGAGTAAAAGATATGTCAAGAGCAAAACTGGTTCTGCTGATACTTGGTATTTTCGGTATAGTTTTCGGAGCCATCGGCTTGGGCGATACCATAAAGATCATGAAGGAGGATTATGTCGTCCTTGATACTGTCGGGTCCGGCAAGCTGGATACAGGCGATCTGGCAAAGGGCAAGATCTGCTGGGCCTATGACAAGATAGCTGTCGAGAAGACAACGAGATCCTACGGATTTATACCTATGGGCTCAAGCGAGACACCTTACTATCTCGTTGAAGTCAATGACCATTTCGGCATCTTCAGCGTCGGCAACAAAGATATGCAGAAAAAGATCGAGAAGCTGGCTGACGAGACCCTTGCCTACGATAAGGGCGAAACCAATAATGAACCAACACCCGTTGAGGTGACTACCAAGGTCATCTCCATGCCGGACAAGGTCAAGGAGTATCTCAAGGATTACTGCAAGGAATGGGGAATGGACGACACGGATTATGCAAAGCTTGTAGATGACAGTTGCGTTATCAACTATGTTCAGTATGACTCGATGAAGTGGATGCCCTTTATCGGCTTCGGTGTCGGCGCACTTCTGCTCGCTATCTCCCTGATAATGTTCCTCAAGGGCAGAAAGGGCAGGACAGTCTATGTAAATGACACATTCGACCCGAATAACTTCAATAATCCCAACTGATACGAAAGCTCACAAACTCCTGCTCCCGGAGGGAATGCCGGCGGAGCGGGGGATCAATGAAAGGAAGTAATAAAAATGAAGATTGAGACCAAATGTCTGCACGCAGGCTACACACCCAAAAACACCGAGCCGAGAGTCGTTCCCATAGTGCAGAGCACGACTTATGTTTATGACTCCACAGACGATGTCGCAGCGGTATTCGACGACCCCACCAAGAGCCTGATCTATTCCCGCTTCGAGAACCCGACAGTAATGGCTGTCGAGGATAAGATCGCGGCGCTGGAGGGCGGCATCGGTGCGATGTGTACTTCTTCCGGGCAGGCTGCTTCGCTGCTCGCGCTGCTGAATATCCTGAAGGCTGGCGACAGCTTCATCTCTGCAGCAACAATCTACGGAGGGACAATAAATCTTTTTGCCTTCACACTGAAAAAGCTGGGGATCGAGTGCATCTTCGTGGATGCGGACGCACCGGAGGATGAGATCAGAGCTGCTTTCAAACCCAACACCAAGGCTGTGTTCGGCGAGACTCTTGCAAACCCTGCGCTGACTGTTTTCGATATCGAGAAGTTCGCTAAGATCGCTCACGAGAACGGAGTCCCCCTCATTATAGACAACACCTTCCCGACTCCTATCCTTTGCAGACCCTTTGAGTGGGGCGCTGACATTATCGTTCATTCCACCACAAAGTATATGGACGGACACGCTGTTCAGGGCGGCGGTGTTATCGTAGACTCCGGAAACTTCGACTGGACCAACGGCAAGTTCCCCGAGTTTACCGAGCCGGACGAGAGCTATCACGGGACAGTATATACCAAGGCTTACGGCAAGGCTGCATATATAGTTAAGGCAAGGATGCAGCTTATGAGAGATTTCGGCTGCTATCCTTCGGCTCAGTCTGCCTTCTATCTCAATCTCGGCCTGGAGACACTGCACGTCCGTATGAAGCAGTACTGCGAGAATGCGATGATCGTTGCCAAATTCCTGGAAGAGAATGAGTTTGTTGAATCTGTCAACTATCCCGGCCTGGAGAGCTCCAAGTATCATGAGCTGGCCAGGAAGTATCTGCCTCTGGGGACCAGCGGAGTCATCAGCTTTACCATAAAGGGCGGCAGGAGCACTGCTGTCAAGTTCATGGACAGCCTGAAGCTGGCCTCCAACGAAGTTCACGTTGCGGATATACGCACCTGTGTTCTGCACCCGGCATCGGCCACACACCGCCAGCTCACTGACGAGCAGCTTGCTGCTGCCGGCATAGACGGTGGACTTATCCGCCTCTCGGTCGGTCTTGAAAATGTTGAGGATATCCTTGACGACCTCAGGCTGGGCTTCGCGGCTGTTAAGGGCTGATAGTGCATTTTCGACGCTTTTGTTAGGTTTGCACAAAATTATGACATATTTCTGTTAGAGTATAGACAAACAGAGTTTAATGTGTTATAATAGTAACGATAAGAGATCATTACAGAAAGGAACCTGACAATGCTGCACGAAAAATCCTGCGGCGCCATAGTTTACAGAAAGTATCATGGCAACACAGAGATATTGCTGATAAAGCATATCAACAGCGGGCATTGGTCATTCCCGAAAGGGCACGTAGAGGGCGATGAGACCGAGATCGAGACCGCCAAGAGAGAGATCAAGGAGGAGACCGGTATCGAGGTCAATCTGGACCCGACTTTCCGCGAGATCGTTACATATTCCCCGAGAAAGGATACTGTAAAGATTGTCGTGTATTTTATAGCCAAGGCTAAGAATACGGATTTTGTCCCTCAGGAAGAGGAGATCTCCGAGATCAAGTGGGTCGAGATCGACAGAGCCGCGAAAGTCCTCGCTTACGAAAATGACCGAAGCATCGTAAACAAAGCAAAAAAGTTTATTATATGAGCTTTTGCCGACAGGCCCCGGAAGGTGCCTGTCGTTTTTTCTCGCCTCCGTTTTTTTCTGTACTGTGTCTTTACTTTTGAGAAATGGTGTGGTATAATAATTGTATATGCAAAAAAACAGATTAGCGCGGGGCGATGGCTTGTCTCCCGCGCCGGAAGGATAGATCTATGGAGCACGAAAAGGTTAAAAAGCGCTCAAACGGAGTCAAGGCAGTAACAGGTCTGACCTGCCTGCTGATGCTGGGCTTCGTTATAGTCTGGGCAGGGATCCGGACTTTCCAGGGGTTCAAAAGCAGCGGCTCGGAGGACAGCTCCGCTGCGGCGGCGGTCACAACGACAGTTCCTCCCGCAGAGACGGCCGTATCTTCGACAGAGGCACCTGCCGTGACAACAGCTCCGGAGGCGACCCAGCCGGCACCCATTACTCCTCAGACCCCGGAGATGAAATTTCCCACATCCGACGAGATCGACGACGATTTCTCCGATGCGGTGTTTATCGGGAACTCACGGACGCTCGGCCTGAAAATGAACTGCGGCAAGCCTCTGGCGACATTTCTGGCATCTACCGGCCTGAATGTCCAGAAGATCTGGGAGGCAAAGGATATGACCCTCTCCAACGGCGATAGCGGGACAGTTTTTGATGCGCTGAAAGAAAAACAATACAAGAGGGTCTTTCTGATGTTCGGGATAAATGAGATAGGCTGGCCTTATCTCACGGTATTCCAGGAAATGTACGAGCAGGTCATCAAAGAGGTCAGAAAGCTGCAGCCGAATGCCGTCATCTACGTTCAGTCGGTGCTGCCGGTGTCTTCAAAGGCGCTCTCCATCAATGCGGTCTACACGACGGAAAACATAGACGCCCTCAATTCAGAGCATATCTATAATGCTGCAAAGAATACAGGGACTGTATATCTGGATGTCAATTCTGCCCTGCGGGACGTTACCGGGGCTCTCCCGGAGGAAGCCTCCACAGACGGGATACACTTAGTCAAGAAATACTATCTGGTATGGCTGGATTATCTGGCAAAGAATACCTGATAAATGAAAGGATAGATCTATATGAAGAAAATCTTAGTTGTACTGCTGGCTGCAATGGCTCTTGCTTTGGCGCTGGTATCTTGCGGAGACAGCTCCTCCTCCGCTGCTGAAAAGGCCGAAAAGACCTACAATGTTACGGAGATCGCAGACAAGCTGTTCAAGGACATCAAGTGGACGGACACCCTTCAGCCGCTGGAAGAGGATATGGTAGAGAACATCCTGGGGATCTCGAAGGACCTTTATTCCAAGTGCAGGATATATGAGGGCGGTGTATCGACTGCCGAAGAGATCGCAGCTTTCGAGGCTGTTGACGAAGCGGCTGCCGGAAAGATACAGACCGCTCTGGAAGGCAGGATCGCTGCTCAGAAGAAGTCTTTTGAAGACTATCAGCCCGCTGAGCTCCCAAAGCTGAACTCGCCTGTATTAAAGAAATACGGGAAGTATGTGTTCATGTGCATTTCCGATTACAATGCTACAGCCGAGGATATTATCGGCTGATCTCCCGTAGGGGAAGCAATATCCATCATGAATGCGAGATCTTTGTAGACGGAGAGCTGACAGATGCTGTTTAGTAGTACGACTTTTCTGTTTTTGTTTCTTTCGCTGATACTTGTTTGCTATTATATAGTGCCGCGTTTTTTAAAAAATGCGGTGCTGCTTGTTTTCAGCCTGATATTTTATGCCTGGGGAGAGCCGGTGTATGTATTCGTTATGCTGGGCTCAATAGTCGTTGCGTACCTTACGGGTCTGCTCTGCGACAGGGAGAAGCATAAGGGCAAGCTGCCGGCTGTCTCGCTGATACTGGCGATAGTCTGGAATATCGGGCTGCTGCTGTTCTTCAAGTATACGAATTTCTTTATCGAGAATGCGAACTCGATCATGGGCCTGAATATATCTCCTTTCAAGGATCTCAAGCTGCCTATCGGTATCTCGTTTTACAGCTTTCAGACCCTTTCCTATGTTATCGACGTTTACAGGGGGAATGTCAGATCGCAGAGGAATTTCCTCGATCTGGCGACTTATGTTACCCTCTTCCCGCAGCTCATCGCCGGGCCTATCGTCCGCTATCAGACAATAGAGGATCAGCTCAGAGGCAGAAAGGAGAGCCTTGAAAAGTTCTCCCGGGGCGTCAAGCGGTTTGCAGTCGGGCTTGGGAAAAAGGTGATACTTGCAAACAATATCGGAGCGCTGTTTGACGATATCTCGAAAACTCCCCAGTCCGAGCTCAGTGTAGCGGCTTGCTGGCTTGGAGTTATCGCTTTCACATTCCAGATATATTTCGATTTTTCGGGATACTCGGATATGGCTATCGGTCTCGGAAAGATGTTCGGCTTTGATTTCCTTGAGAATTTCAATTATCCGTATATCTCAGATTCGATAACGGATTTCTGGAGACGCTGGCATATCTCTCTTTCAACCTGGTTCAGAGATTATGTCTACATCCCACTGGGAGGCAACCGCAAGGGCAAGGTAAGGCAGTGCATCAATATCATGATCGTATGGTTCCTTACAGGCTTCTGGCACGGCGCCAGCTGGAATTTTATGATATGGGGCGTTTACTTCGGCATAATACTGCTCTGCGAAAAGCTGTTCCTGCTTAAAGGGCTGGAAAAGCTGCCCAGGGCGGTAAGGCACATATATGCGCTGTTCTTTATTGTCGTCGGATGGGGGATATTCGCCTTTGACGACACCTCAAAGCTGATACAGAACTTCAGGAATATGTTTGGCCTCGGCGGGCTGCCGCTCTTCGGGGGAAGGAACGATCTTTTCTGGATCGCCAACAACTGGATACTGATAGTTATACTCATCATAGCTTCGCTGCCGCTTTTCAAAAAGCTGGGCGAGAAGCTGACGGTGAAGATACCTGCGCTGTACGGCTGCCTTATCGAGCCGGTGTGCGTGCTGATGCTGCTGATCGTTTCGACAGCTTATCTTGCAAGCAATTCCTTCAATCCGTTCCTGTATTTCAGATTTTAAGGAGCCGTAACTATGCAGAAGGGTGATATAAAAAAAGCCTCGGCGGAGACAGCAGCAGCTTTTACTGAGTCCGGGGTATTTGAAAGGAGGGGAAATGGTTGGAAGATAACGAGCGGAAGGCTCCCCGAGCGGGTAATATTATCATCGCGGCGATATTTATAGTGTTTGTTATAGGCGGGGCTGCTGCATTGCTGATCGGCAAAGACAGAGCGTTTTCCGAGATGGAGAACAGACCTCTTGCCCAAAGGCCGGAGCTCAGCTTCAAGAGCGTCAAGGAAGGTAAATATTCCGAAGCGCTCGAGGAATATATCTCCGACCAGTTGCCCTTCAAGGACAGCCTGGTCTCATTGAAGACGGATATCGACAGAGCGCTGGGAAAGAGCTATCAGAACGGCGTATATATGATAAAGGACAGCAGCGGAAAGCTGCGGTATATCCAGAAATACAGCGAGGACAAAGCTCAGATCGAGGTCAATGTCGGGAAGCTGAGGAGTTTCGCTGAAAAGCTGGATATCCCCGTCGATCTTCTGCTGATACCCAACGCTTCGGCTTTTGCTCTGGATAAGCTCCCTGCGGGAGCTGTCTGCGACGACCAGAAGGAGAGCATCAAGTATGTAGGCGGGCTGATCGGGAATAAGATAAACTACTATCCGATGGATGATGTTTTGTCCGATAAATTGGACTGTTATTTCCTGACTGACCATCACTGGACCGCTGAAGGAGCCAGGGCGGCAGCCGACGATTATCTCCGCCGGAGCGGCCAGATGGCCGAGGGCGAGACTCTTGCTGCTTACAGCGGCGCAGATCCCAAGGATTTCTACGGGACACTTTATTCCAAGGCCCCTTCGGGCTTTGCTTCCCCGGACAAGTTCACTTACGACGAGAAGCTCTGCGGAGCGGTGGAGACCGAATGGGTAAACGAGGGCAAAAAATCGGACAGTATGCTCGACCGCTCCTTCCTTGAGAAGAAGGACAAATACGCTGTGTATTTCGGCGGGAACTTCGCTCAGATACGCATCCGCACCGGGAACCCGGGAGAACGGGTGCTTGTCCTCAAGGACAGCTACGCCAACTCCGCGATGCAGTTCCTTGCACAGAAATACAGCGAGATCACAATGATCGACCTGAGATATTATCATATGCAGGAGCTGAGCGTTTCGGAGCTTTGCAGTGAGCTTGGCTGCGACAGGGTCATCATGCTCTACAACATGGATTTTCTCAACGAGGACAGGAATTTCGTATGGCTGGAATAAACGGAAAAGTTACGATCGGAGGAGTCGGGATAAGCAGGACAGCGGCTCTCGCACCGATGGCATCAGTAGCAGACAGGGCTTACAGGATAATGTGCAAACGTTTCGGCGCGGCATATCTTGTCAGCGAGATGATCTCGGCAAAGGGGCTGGTCTACGGCGACAATAAGACCGGCGAGCTCTGCACAGTAACACCCGAGGAGAGGCCCATGGCCTTGCAGCTTTTCGGGGAAGAGGATGTTTTTGTCGGGAGAGCGGCAGGGATGCTTGCGAAGTATGAGCCGGATATTATCGACATAAACATGGGCTGCCCTGTCCCAAAGATCGTCGGGAACGGCAGCGGGTCGGCGCTTATGAGATCTCCCCGGACCGCTTACCGGATCATCAAAGCGGCAGTAGCGAACGCTTCCTGCCCGGTAACTGTTAAGATCCGCGCAGGCTGGGACAAGGAGCATATCAACTGTGTCGAATTCGCCAAGGCAGCAGAGCAGGCCGGTGCTGCGGCTATCACCGTACACGGCAGGACGAGAGACCAGTATTATTCCGGGAGAGCCGACAGAGACCTGATACGTCAGGTCAGAGAGGCTGTGAGCTGCCCGGTCATCGGGAACGGCGATATCGTATCCGCTGAGGATTGCCTTGCGATGTATGAGCAGACGGGGTGCGATCTGGCTATGGTCGGCCGGGGAAGCTACGGCAGACCCTGGATATTCCGGGAAATCAGGCACTATCTGGAAACGGGAGAGGTCCTACCGGAGCCCGGTGTTGAAGAGAAGATGCGGGTAATGCTGGAGCACGCGGAGCTGCTCTGCGGCTTCAAGGGCGAGGTGCAGGGCATCAAGGAGATGCGGCACAATTTTGCATGGTATATCAAGGGGCTGAACGGAGCCTCGAAGCTGCGGGGACAGTCCGGCGAGCTGAACACTCTCGCTGATCTTCAGGCTGCGGCTGAGAAAGTCCTTGAAGCAAACTGTTGAGCGGAGGTGAAGGGATTGGGAAAGCTGTATGTTGTCGGGACACCTATCGGGAATCTCGGTGATATGACATACCGCGCAGTTGAGACACTGAAAGCGGTGGATCTTATCTGCGCCGAGGACACAAGGGTAACGGCGAAGCTGCTCAATCATTTTGAGATCAAAAAGCCTCTGCTGAGCTACCACGAGCACAATGCCGGCAAGGTCGGGCCGGATATTGCGGAGAGGATCGCTGCGGGAGAGAACTGCGCCATTGTAACAGACGCGGGGATGCCTTGCATTTCCGATCCGGGAGAAGGGCTGGTAAGGCTCTGCGCCGAAAGGGGAATAACTGTTGAGGTAGTCCCAGGGCCGACAGCGGCTATGTCGGCTATCGCTATCAGCGGACTGCCCACCGGGAGGTTCCAGTTCGAGGGCTTTCTGCCTGTCGAAAAGAAGGAGCGGCTGGAGAGGCTGATGCTGGTCAAGGACAGCACAGCGACGCTGATATTCTACGAAGCCCCCCACAAGCTGGTCACGACTCTGCGGGATATGCTGGAATTTCTCGGAGACCGAAGCGTCTCCCTTTGCCGGGAGCTTACCAAGCTGCACGAAGAGGTCAGGAGAACGACCCTTTCGGAGGCGCTGGCTTTCTATACTGACAACCCGCCGAAGGGGGAGTTCGTGCTGGTCGTCGGAGGGAGCGAGGGCAGGACAGATGCTGAGACGATCGAGGAGGCTTTCGCTCAGGTCGAAGAACTGGTGGCGAAGGGAGTCAAGGGAGTCGATGCTTGCAGGAGGATAGCGAAGCTGACAGGCTTCCCCAAGGGTAAGCTGTACGATATGCTTAACGATAAAAATACAAGATAAGGTATTTTGACAGAGAAGAAAATACCTTATGCGGTATTGGTGATATTATGATAGTTATCAGAGATATGCGCCCGGAGGACTGCTGTGCGGTAGCGGAGCTGGACAAGGAATGCTTTTCGCGGCCTATGAGCGTTCAGGGCTATGAACGGGAATATACGAACCCGGACTCTACAACTCTGATCGCAGAGCTGGATGGCAGAGTCATAGGTTTTGCAAACTTATGGAATATATGCGGAGATGTTACGCTGAACAATCTGGCCGTAACGGCGTCAGAACGCTCAAAGGGCGCAGGATCGGCGCTTATGCGTGAGGCGCTGACCAGATTTTCCGGCTGCGATTTCGTTACGCTGGAGGTCAGAGCCTCAAATGAAGGAGCGATACGCTTCTATAAGCGCTTCGGATTCAGGCAGGTAGGTCTCAGAAAAGATTTCTATGACCTGCCGACGGAGGATGCGCTTCTGATGACGGTATATCTTGAGGATGCCCGGAGGTGACGTAATGGAGAAATACGATGATCTGACGGTCGAGCGGCTGCATGACGGGATAGAGATAGTAATCTCCGCCGAGCACCGCTTCGGGACAGATGCTTTTCTGCTGGCTGATTTCGCAGCGCCGAGACACAAGGATACAGTCTGCGATCTGTGCACCGGCAGCGGGATCATCGCACTGTTGATGTATCAGAATTTTAAACCGAAACATATTGATGCTGTCGAGATACAGCAAAAGGCGCACGACCAGTTGCTGATGACTCTCGAACGCAGCAGGATCAATGATATAACCCCGATACTCGGTGATCTGAAGGACTATCGTCCGGAGAAGCCGGTCGATCTGATAACCTGCAATCCGCCCTACAAGATCAGCGGGACAGGCGCAAAAAATGAAACCGAGGCTGTAACGATCGCAAGGCATGAAGTCTTTTGTACGGTAGAGGATGTCTGCGAGGCTGCGAAGAGAGCTCTGCGTTTCGGCGGCAGGCTCTGCCTGTGCAACAGGCCCGAAAGGCTATGCGATATAATGGTCGCAATGCGCAAGAACGGTATCGAGCCCAAAAGGGTCAGATTTGTCAGCAAGACCCCTGAGACATCGCCCTGGCTGGTGCTGGTCGAGGGGAGAAAGGGCGGGAACAGCTTTCTCGCTGTCGAACCTCAGCTTTATGTTGAGCGGCCGGACGGTGAATATACCGAAGAGATGAGAAGAATATACAGATTAGATCAAAATACCTTATAAGGCATTTTATCAGCAAAGCAAATACAATATGCGGTATTCGGAGATGGAACAATGAATATATTAGCAATCGAATCATCCTGCGACGAGACAGCCTGCGCTGTAGTCAGAGACGGGAAAGAAGTACTTTCAAATATAGTTGCAACTCAGATAGCCGAACACAGGCTATACGGCGGGGTCGTACCGGAGATCGCATCCAGGATGCACGCTGAGTGTATATATCAGGTCGTTCAGGCGGCGCTGGATGAATCGGGCTGCACATTGAAGGAAATAGATGCAATAGCTGTTACCTATGCGCCGGGGCTCATCGGAGCTCTGCTGGTCGGGATCAGCTTCGCTAAAGGTCTGGCGCTGTCCGCAGGAAAGCCGCTGATCCCTGTGCATCATATTGCGGGGCATATCGCCGCCAACTATCTTTCCAACCCTGAGCTTGAGCCGCCCTATCTGGGGCTGGTGGTCAGCGGAGGGCATTCGCATATCGTTGAAGTGCTGGACTATACCCGCTATCGCGTAGTTGGCAGGACACACGATGATGCGGCAGGGGAGTGCTTCGATAAGGTCGCCAGGACACTTGGATATGAGTATCCCGGCGGGAAGTTCATCGACGAGGCCGCAAAGGTCGGGGTCCCTCAGGCCTACAGATTCCCGCATCCGAAGGTCGAGGGCTGCGAGTATGATTTTTCATTCTCCGGGCTGAAAACAGCGGTGATAAATCTGGTGCATAATTCAGACCAGAAGGGAGAGACTCTGGTAAGAGAGGATGTTGCTGCATCTTTCCAGAGGACAGTTTGCGAGATACTTGTCGGAAAGACGATGGCTGCTGCGGAAGCGCTGGGATACAGGACGATCGGGCTTGCCGGGGGAGTTTCCGCTAACAGCGGAGTGCGCAGCGCTTTGAAGAACGCTTGCGACCGGCGCGGTTTCAAGCTTTTCATGCCGGAACTGAAATACTGCGGAGACAATGCCGCAATGATCGGATGCCAGGGGTATTATGACTATCTTGCTGGAAAGCGCGCAGATCAGTCCCTGAACGGGATCGCGACACTTTCGCTGGATAAGATATCCGAACAGAGCTGAGATACCGTATAAGGTATTTCATTTACACTGCAAATACAATATAATGTATTCGGAGGTGCAGTATGAAACTGCTTGCGATAGACGGAAACAGTATAATGAACCGTGCATTTTACGGTATAAAGGGGCTTACCAATTCAAAGGGTATCCCTACCAATGCCATAACCGGATTTATGAATATCTATCTTAAAGAGATATCTGAAGTCGGGGCGGATTGTGTCGCTGTCGCTTTTGATATGCGTGCTCCGACTTTCCGGCACAAGTTCAGCAAGGAATACAAGGCTAACCGAAAAGGTATGCCGGATGAGCTGGCTGTACAGATGCCGCTGATAAAGAAGCTGCTTACTCTGCTGGGTATCAGGCTGGTTGAGTGCGAGGGCTATGAGGCGGACGACATTCTGGGGACTCTTTCCAGAGCTGCTGCCGAGACAGGGAACGAGTGCTGTATCCTTACGGGGGACCGCGACAGTCTGCAGCTTGTGAACGGTTCTGTAACTGTCCGCCTTGCGGGGACAAAGGAGACCAAGGTCTACACTCCCGATCGTATCCGCGAGGAATACGGGGTCGAGCCCCGCAGCCTTATCGAAGTAAAGGCGCTTATGGGAGACAGCTCGGATAATTACCCGGGAGTCAAGGGCATAGGCGAAAAAACAGCGCTGGCACTTATCCAGGAGTGCGGCAGCGTTGATGAACTGTACAAAAGATTGGACAGCTTGAAGCTGACTCCGACAAACCGCGCCAAGCTGGAAGCAGGTCATCAGGATGCGCTGGACAGCAGGTTCCTGGCGGAGATCTGTCTTACTGCACCCATTGATACAGAGATCGGTGACTATAAGCTGATGCAGCCGGATACCGACGAAGTCAAGAAATTCCTGGTAGAGCTTGAGATGCTGAAGCTGCTGGACAGATTGCAGCTCGGCAGCGTATCTGTTTCGGATGCTGCGCCGGAGAAGAAGGCCAGGCTCTCCGATCTGCCGGGCTTCACCCTTTCGGAGCTGACAGAAGACGTCATCAGCGATCATTCCGGCGATGAGAGCGCTTTCGTATATGCAGACGGCAAGCTGGCGGCAGTCTACGGGCAGGAGATCTTTTACTGCGTATCGCCTGAACTGGCTGTCAGGTATTTTGCGACTTCCGGCGGAAAGGTCTGCTTCGAGGCCAAGGCTGCACACAAGGCTGCCATGCTGGCAGGAAGCGAGCTGAGGGGGCTGCGTTTTGCCTGCGATCTTGCGGGATATCTGCTGAATTCCCAGACCAGCGAGTATAATGTCGAGAGCCTTGCGCTGACCTATAATGTCATCTACCGCGAGGATGCCGGAGAATACGCTGATGCAGCTACTGTTCCCGCGCTTTCCCAAAGGCTCATCTCCCAGTTGGAAACAGACGGCATGACCAAGCTCTATGAAGAGATCGAGCTGCCGCTCTGCGAGGTCCTGGCTTCTATGGAAGTATACGGGGTTCGGGCAGATGCAGAGGGTATCAAGGAATTCGGGAAAGGCCTTGAAGGGGATATCTCCGCGCTTGAGCAGCAGATCTATTCTGCTGCGGGCAGGGAGTTCAATATTCTCTCGCCGAAGCAGTTGGGTGTCGTGTTGTTTGAAGAGCTGGGCCTGCCCTGCAAGAAAAAGACTAAATCGGGCTATTCCACCAACGCCGAGGTGCTGGAGGAGCTCTCCGGTAAGCATCCGATAGTTCCGATGATATTGGAATACAGGACGCTCACCAAGCTGCGCTCGACCTATGTCGAAGGGCTGCTGAAAGAGATCGGGCCGGATGGAAGAGTACACAGTGTCTTCAAGCAGACAGAGACAAGGACCGGGCGTATCTCATCCGCAGAGCCGAATATGCAGAACATCCCCGTCCGCAAGGAGCTGGGGAGAAATATGAGAAAATTCTTTATCGCTGACGAAGGCTGTACCCTCGTTGATGCCGATTACAGCCAGATTGAGCTGAGAGTCCTGGCCTCTGTCTGCGGAGACGAGAATATGCAGGCTGCTTTCCTTGAAGGCAGGGATATACATCTCTCCACAGCCGCCCAGGTGTTCGGGCTGCCTGAGGATTTTGTCTCGCCGGAGATGAGATCGGCGGCTAAGGCGGTAAACTTCGGTATCATATACGGTATAGGGGCATTCTCGCTCTCGAAGGATATAGGAGTATCTCTCAAAGAGGCGAAGCAGTATATCGAGAACTATCTTGCCAACTATCCGAAAGTGTCCGAATTTATGGACAAGACGGTTTCAGACGGCATGAAGAACGGGTATGTTACGACTATATTCGGGCGCCGCAGGATGATCCCGGAGCTGACCTCGTCCAATAAGGTCCTGCAGGCCTTCGGCAAGCGTGCCGCTATGAACGCCCCTATCCAGGGAGCGGCGGCAGATATAATCAAGCTTGCTATGGTCGCGGTCTACCGCAGGCTGAAAAAAGAGAAGCTGGATGCCAGACTCATACTTCAGGTACACGATGAACTTATCATCGAAGCAAAGGAAGAGCTGGCCGGGAAGGTGGAGGCTCTGCTGAAGGAAGAAATGGAGAGCGCTGTCAGCCTCGCTGTCCCCATGACAGTTGATGTCCATTCCGGCAGGAGCTGGTATATCGCAAAGGGATGAGAGGAAAAAATATGAGCATCACACTTAATGTTGTTTACAAGGGCGAAGGAAGCTCGGCCAAAGCCTTTGCAGAGGAAATGGAGAAAAGCGGTACTGCCGGTGAAGTTCGCAGGGAGGACGGCTGCATCGAGTATGCTTACTTCCTGCCGCTTTCGGATGACGGCTGTGTCCTGCTCCTGGAGCGCTGGAGAGATCAGGCTGCCATAGATGCACACAAGAGCTCCCCGGCAATGAAAAAGATCGCCGGGCTGAAAGAAAGGTTCGGGGTCTCGACAGAGATCAGGAAATATCACTGCTGTGAGGGCTGAGTATATTTCTGCGGAAGGAGAGTGCAGAGGGCTTGAGGAAGAGAGTTTTTGATATAATACAGATCGGCTATAAAGGAGACCTTCCCAGCCGGGCGTTCGATATTTTCATTTCTGTCGTCATAGTGATGAATATCCTTGCGATGACGCTGGAGACCTTTGATACTCTGTCGCCTGCTTCCGGAGTGTTCAAATGGATAGAGATAATCACAGTCGCGGTTTTCTGTATCGAATACATACTCAGGCTCTGGACAGCCGATTTTCTTTACCCCAAAAGCGGAAAGCTGATGTCGAGAGTCCGGTTTCTTTTCTCTTATGACGGGATCATTGATCTGCTGACGATACTGCCATTCTATTTCCTTTCGGGCTTTATCGTTTTCAGGATGCTCCGTGTCGTCAGGATCTTCAGGCTTTTTTCGATCAACTCCCAGTATGATTCCTTCAATGTCATAACCGCCGTTCTGAGAGAGAAGCGCAATCAGATAATCTCTTCGGTGTTTATAGTCCTGATCCTTATGCTGGCTTCTTCGATAGGGATGTATTCCGCCGAGCACGCTGCCCAGCCGGAAGCCTTTGAGAACGCCTTTTCAGGGATATGGTGGAGCATATCGACACTTATGACAGTTGGCTACGGCGATATCTACCCCATAACTGTAGTGGGAAAGATAATGGCGATATTTACGGCTTTCCTCGGAGTCGGAGTAGTCGCTATACCGACAGGTATCATTTCTGCCGGCTTCGTTGAGCAATATAAGAAAGATGAACATTCCGATACAGTTTATCACGATGTCAACAACATCGGTGAGATCCTGGCCGACAAAGACAGCAGCTTCGTCGGGATGACCATCGGAGAACTGACAAGAACCTTCGGGATGCGGGTATTCGTCCTGATACGCGGAGATCTTGCCGTTATTGCTTCGGAGAACGTTAAGATCTGCGAGGGCGACATCCTTGTTGTCGAGAATGAAAGATTCATAAACAAAAGGAAAAAGAGGAAACATAAGGAAGCGGCTCCTTCTGAATGATATGTCAGCAGGCTGACCGGTGCTGCCGCTTCGACGCTGTTTTACGGTATATGCGGAGGAAAATCCGCTAAATTTCCGACTATAGCCCTGACAATGCCTTGATTCAAAGGCACGTTCATAGTTTGTTCATTGACTTTTTTGGCATCGGTATGCTAAATTCAAATTAAGCAATGAGGCTGACCTACCGTGAAAGCGGCAGGACAGCCTCAATTTTTTTAGGCGGTGAACGGGATGCTCTACAGAGTTCTGGTGGTGGACAATTCAAATCACGATCTCAGACATTACAGTATGATGCCCGTATTCGGAGAGTGCGGTTTTGAGATATCCGGGCATACCGCTGACCTTGGAGCAGCCGTATCCTCAGCGCTCCGGAGAGAATATGATGTTCTGCTCTGTATCAACCGTCCCGCTGCCGTTATAGCTACCGATCTGCTGAAGCGGGCTGCAAAGGCTAAGCTCCAGGCGCCGGTGATAATCCTGAGCAAGGCCAATGCGGCTAACGATATGCGAGATTGCTTTTTGCTGGGAGCTGTCGATTATCTTACGGAGCCTGTTCTTGAGGACGATGTCCGGGCGGCGCTGCTGAGGGCTGTCAAGGCGATCGGGCGGAACATAACCTCCGCAGAGTTCGACAGGGCCATGAAGGATGCTTCTGAGCTCATCCCTCCCGACAGCAAAAACGGCAGCTTTACTGAGAAGCTCCGGGAGCGTCTTAAAAAGATACAGGGCGGCGCTCTGACCGTTGAAGAGGTTGCCAGATTAGGACACGAAAAGGTTTCTACTACTTGGGATATTTACGGACACCTATATCCTAATTCCCAGCAGGAGGCTGTTGCAAAGATGGATAGTTGCATAAAAATATAGCACCCCAGCTATATTAGCAGAGGTGCTATAGAGTATTATCTTGTTACGATTGTGTTACGGCATTATCGAAAAAGTGCGTAAAATGGGGATAAAATGAACATAGTCCTTATTCCCACTCTATCGTCCCGCTGGGCTTGGGAGTAAGGTCGAACAGAACGCGGTTGACATTCTCGACCTCATGGGTGATACGGTCGGTGATGTGCTGGAGAAGCTCGAAGGGAACATTCTCTACTGTTGCAGTCATAGCGTCCTTGGTGTTGACAGCGCGGATGATGACAGGGTAAGCAAAGGTGCGCTTGCCGTCCTTTACGCCTACAGACCTGAAATCGGGGATAGCTGTGAAATACTGCCATACCTTGCCCTCAAGACCGTTCTTTGCGAACTCTTCGCGGAGGATAGCGTCACTCTCGCGTACAGCTTCAAGACGGTCGCGGGTGATGGCGCCGAGGCAGCGCACGCCCAGGCCGGGGCCGGGGAAGGGCTGACGGTATACCATATTGTCAGGCAGGCCCAGCGCTTTGCCGACTACTCTTACTTCGTCCTTGAAGAGCAGCTTTACAGGCTCTACGAGCTCAAATTTCAGATCTTCCGGGAGACCGCCGACATTGTGATGCGCCTTTACACCGTCGCTCTCGATGATGTCCGGGTAGATGGTCCCCTGAGCAAGGAATTCGATGCCGTCCTGCTTTCTTGCCTCTTCTTCAAATACGCGGATAAATTCTGCGCCGATGATCTTCCTCTTCTTTTCCGGCTCGGCAACTCCTGCCAGCTTGTCGAGAAAACGGTCAACAGCGTCAACATATACAAGATTGGCATCCATTTCATCGCGGAACACCTTGATAACCTGCTCGGGCTCGCCCTTGCGGAGAAGTCCGTGATTTACGTGTACGCATACAAGCTGCTTGCCGACAGCCTTGATGAGCAGCGCCGCAACTACCGAGCTGTCAACTCCTCCTGAGAGAGCCAGCAGAACTTTTTTGCTCCCGATCTGTGCGCGGAGCTCCTTGATCTGATCTTCGATAAAGGCATTTGCAAGCGCTTCGGTAGTGATCCTTTCCATGCTTTCGGGTCTGACATTTGAACTCATATTGATCCTCCATTTCTCCGTCAGCCGCATTTTGCGGCCTGTTCTGACTTCTTTGCAGCGAAGTCCTTTACCAGGTAATTATATCACAAGAAGGCCTTTTTGTCAATCGGAAGAGCATAAAACCGGGAGCGCTGAGCCCGCAAAAACTGTGCAAAACTGCGAAGTTGTAAAAAAATGCTTGATTTATACCGGGCTCTGTGATATAATACACTTTGTATGAGTGTGAACAAGAGCTGCATTCGCCGTGTTCCCGGCGGTGCTGACAAAGAAAGACAGAGGGATAATATGATAAGAAAGAAAAGGTTATCCGCCCTGTGCGCGGCGATCATGATCTGTGTATCAATGGCTGCCGCAGGCTGCGGTAATACGATCGAGAACAGCAATACGCCCAAGGATGTGTCCTCGGCCACTGTTTCCGAAACGACTGCTGCTGCGGAAACTACAGCTCCCGGGACATCGCCTGCAACTACTGCGGCTCCCGAGACTTCCGAGTCTGCAACAGAAACAACAACAAAGGAAACTGCCGAAGCTACTACCACAACAACTACTCCGGCAACGACTACTACTCCCGCGACTACCACGACTCCGGCGCCGACAACAACTACTCCCGCGCCGACTACCACTACTCCCGCACCTGTGACTACAACAGTCCTCCCTGTGCAGACAACAAAGCCCAAGCCGGCTACGACTCTGCCGGAGATAGATGTCTCCAAGCTGGGAGTTCAGCCTGAGACAGGTACTTATGTCAATAATATCCTCGTCGGAGATATAAATCTCGGCGCAAGGATAAGAGTCCTTTTCCCCTTCGGGGGAGCTTATTCCGTCGGCGCTGATTTTGCCAGAATGGCTGATGAGTATCAGACAAAGCTGGGCGGCGGCGTAAGAGTCTATACTATGGGCATTCCTCTTGCAGCAGCCTTCTATATGCCCAAGGGCTATGAGAATACCTATACCGAGGAGCACGGCTGTATCCTCAATATCGGCAACAACCTGAAGAGTGCCACCAATATCGACACCTATGCGGCGCTCTATCCTCATATCGCTGAATATATCTATTCGCGTACCGATCACCACTGGCAGCCTCTGGGCGCCTACTATGCGGCGCAGGCCTTCTGCGAAGAAGCCGGCGTGCCTTTCCCCGATCTCTCGGCTTATGAGAAAAAGGCGCAGCAGAATTTCGTAGGCTCCGGCCTCTATTATACCGGGCTCCAGCAGCTCAAGACCTACCCCGATACCTTTACATACTATAAGCCCAGAAACAGCTATACCGTTACCGACTATAACGTTTATTTCGGCAACGGCTATAAGTCCACTCTCTTCTATGAGAACGCCGGTATGGGCTACTGCACGATCCTCGGCGGCGATATGAAAGTTACCGAGATCAATACCGATGTCAAGAACGGCAGAGTCCTGGTAATGATCAAGGACAGCTACGGCAACGCGCTGACACCTTTCTTCGTAAACGGCTTCCAGAAGGTCTATGTCATCGACTGCCGCAGGACTGACGGCTACTTTATGCAGAACTACGGCTCCTTCTGCCGCAGCGTCGGCGCGACAGACGTCCTCTTTGCACTTTCGCTTTCAAGCTGCTATTCCAGCAGCCGTATAAATGTGCTGAGGAACTACTTCTGATCAACAGGCGCAGCGCCGGGCAAAAACAGATACGACAAAAAACCGTATATCCCTGCCAAAAGAAAGGGGTATACGGTTTTTCTTATCTTTGCTCGGCTGCGAGCAGCGCCTTTTCCTGATCCGGACCTTTTACTTCGTCCAGACACTGTTCAGCCACTTGATCCGCCCGCTGACGAACTGCGCGATGTTCTTTGCCTGATCTATCTTCCAGGCGTCGTTGTTTCCGAGATCCTTCCGGAGAGTCTCGCAGTCTCCGACTACCTTTGCGGTAGTTTTGGTCAGCACCTTGCTATTGGTCAGCTCTGCCCATTTGGCCTTTACTGCCTCTGTAAAGGCTTCTGATTTCATCGCCAGGATGAACCAGGGGTTAGAGCGGTCCCAGCCGTCGGTGTGCAGCTTCTGGAAGGTAGAAGCGTAGTATCCGCCGTTTGCATCGCCTTCGTATGCCCAGTTGAAATCCCAGGGGGCGAGGAAGGTCAGCTTCTTATACTTGCTCCCCTCAGAGAAGTCAACAGCCATATAAAAGCTCCCGGCGCCGACATCGTTGTTATGGACCAGTTCTTCAAGGATAAGCATATTCGCCAGAGATTCAATGTCTATGACGGCGCAGACAGCATCGAAGGGGTCTTTGAAATATCCCTCTCCGGAGACCAGCTTGCCGTTCTCGTCAAACATCAGCGATCTGCCGTCTATCACCGCAGCATAGAGGATCCTGAAGCAGCCGGTAACATAATTCTCGATGAACGCCAACTGCCCTTTGGTGTTGATATCGCTCCTGACGCTGTAAGCGTGTTCGATGAACTGCCGCTTTTTGCCGGAGATGTCTGTTATATCGGCAGCCAGATGGTCGTAATAGAAGTACGGGTGCTCTTCGGAGGGGTAATTGTCCATTTCGACAAGATAGCCGATCTCCGCCTGAGTCTCATCCTTCTTCGGCTCGTTGACTTCGATCCTGCCCTTGGCGGCCTGATTCTGCTCGCAGAGCAGATATACTCCTCTGGGGTAGCCGTTGATGTAGAGATTGACATACATAAAATCGGAGCTGTAATACTTTCCGCCGAAGATCTCTTTTGCAAGGCTGAAGCCCATATAGTCAGGTGCCAGGTTCCAGTAGGAGCGCAGCAGCACCCAGCTCTTGTATTCTGCTCCGCCGTGGAGCCCCAGCATATTATGCTTCTCGCTGAATTTGATGCGGTACGGTTTCTCGTCGCCCTGATCGGCAGTTGAATTGCCTCTTACCTTGACTCCTGCTTCGGCTGTGAGGCGGAACTCTTCGCCGCAGTTGAACACATCGATCACCGAAGCCACATATTCGTCCTTGGAGAGTATCTTCTTTTTGTCCTGTGTTGTGATATTTATGCAGGGGTGATCTTTTTTCGAGGAGAAGCTCTCGATCTTTTTGTCAAGAGAATCCTTGCCCTCTTCATATTGTGCCGCCACCTTCTCGAATTCCGGCATAGGGGTCTCTGTCTGTTCCAGAGCCTCTGTGTCGGCAGGGAAGGGGGATACCAGTTCGGGGAGAGGCTTCAGAGGCTGATGATCCTGTTCTGAGGACACGGCCGGGACATCGGTAGCAGCAGTCACGGCGGAGGACTGTGCCGCCGTCTCCGCAGAGGTCACAGAGGCAGTTTCGGACGGGGCGGATGAGCTGCTGTCAGCCGAAGAGCAGCCTGCCAGCGCTGCCGCCAGTGCCGCAGCGGTCAGCAGAGAGATGAGTCTTTTCATATATTTCTCCTTAACTGTCTCAGCCGAACATCTTCTCAATGGATCTGGCTCCGTATTCTCTCCAGAAGTTCATATCGTGGATCCCGGGGCCTTCCAGATATTCGTGCGGGACATTCCTGCTCTCCAGGAAGCGGTGGAACTCGCGGTTGTTCTCGATAAGGAAATCCTCGGTGCCGCAGGCCATGAAGATCCCGGGCAGCTTTTTGCCCTCTGCCAGCAGCTTGTCGATGAGAGCCTCCGGGTCATTGTCGCTGCCGAGGAGCTTTTCCGGGTCTCCGAAGCATTCCCGGTAATATTCATAGTTTGCTACAGGGTTGCCGTTGCCTTCGCGCATCCCTGCGACTTCATGTACGATCAGCGCAGAGGAGAGGGCAGCCAGCTTGCCGAAATTATCGGGGTAAGCCAGAGCGGTATGTATTGCTCCGAAGCCTCCCATAGAGAGGCCCATTATGCAGGTGTCCTCGGCGCTTAATGCGAGGTTGAAGGTCTGCCTTATATAAGCCGGCAGCTCTTCTCCGACAAATGTGCAGAATTTATGCCCTGTTGAGATACCGTCCAGCCAGAAGGAGTTTTCCCCGTTTGGCATAACGACAGCGATATTATACTTCTCAGCCAGTTGTTCGTCGATCCAGAGCCCGGCGCTGCCGTTGTAGCCGTGCAGCAGGAAAAGAGTCCTGATAGGCTGCTTTTGGGCAGCCTGCTCCGGAGCAAAGAATTCTCTGCGGATGTCGTTGGGGATTAGCATCTCGAAGTTTACCGGGCGCTTCAGCGCATCTGACCAGATCTTGATGTTGAAATATGCCATAACAAAAAAACCTCCTTGATCGGATTTATAAATCAGTGTTGCCTATATCCCAATGCTCATATCATTATCCTTTTTCAGATCCCGGCCTGTCTTTCCGGCCTGCTTCCATTATATACTATCCAGCCCTTGCTGTCAAGGAATTCAGCGGGGTTGCAATCGGCGTGCTGTTGTGGTATACTTGTATCATATTGACCGCAGCCTGCCTGCGGAAGAAGGGGAGCGGAGAGCAATATGGATCTGTTTGAAAACAGGATCAGCGACTTAGAGGTCTATCTTACAAGGATGCAGAGGTCTGTGCTGGATAAGCTGTTCTTTATCGACAAGGTGTTCGAGCCTTTTGAGAATATCATCGACTTCGGCTGCGCCAACGGAGAGGTGATCCGTGTCCTCAGGACGATGTGCCCGGAGTATAATTATATCGGCTACGACATCAGCGAGGAAATGATAAGGTCGGCTGAGAAAAATGTCCCGGAGGCTTTCTTCTGTTCCCGCTGGGAGGATATACCTGTACCCTTTGAAAAGAGCCTGCTGAATATATCCAGCACTATCCACGAGGTCTATTCCTACGGCACTGCTGCCGATATCGAAGAGTTTATCGGGAGAGTGTTCTCCAGCGGTTTCAGATACATAACTGTCCGGGATATGATGTTCTCCGACAGCGATGACCGCCCTGCCGACGGCAGCGCTCTGAAAACACTCCGGGAAAGCGTGTTTGCCGATAAGCTGAAAGATTTTGAGAGCTTTCGCGGCGAGATAACGACCCAGAAGCAGCTTGTCCATTTCCTGCTGAAATACCGGTATACCCAGAACTGGGAGAGGGAAGTCAGAGAGGATTATTTCCCTATCTCGGTCGAGAGCTTTATGAAGCTCATCCCTGAAAGCTATACTGTCACCTATTTCGACCACTTCACCCTGCCCTATACAGCCTGGCAGATACGCCGCGACCTCGGCATAGACCTGACCGACAGGACGCACATCAAGCTGATACTTGAGAGGAAGATCTGACAGGTGCGGGCAGGATATAACTTTTAAAAATCTGACTATCCCGCTGACACACCACACATATTCCTTAAACAAAAGGCTTTTTATCTTGCTGTGCTATCCCCCGCCGGAGGCGGGGGATAGCACAG
>CAMNNQ010000113.1 GCA_946545645.1 uncultured Clostridia bacterium
AAATGTAATACAAACCGATAACGGCGCTGAATTCACCAATTTCGGGCGAACTAACAGAGTACATACCTTCGATGTTTTTTGCACTGAAAACGGCATTTCGCATAAGCTCATCAGGCCTAGGACACCGTGGCATAACGGCAAGGTGGAGCGCAGTCACCGAAACGATCAGGAACGTTTCTACAACTTTCTGAAATTCTATTCATTTGATGATCTACAGCGGCAAATGCGGCGTTATCTGCGCCGCTCCAACAGAATCCCAATGGCTGTTTTAGGCTGGAAATCCCCCGAATCCCTGCAAAGAGAGCTGGAACTTCTGTCCTGACATTCCACTGCGGCGAACGAATCTGTTTCCGTTCGTCGCTACGCTCCTCTCGGAAACAGATTAGTTTTCACTTTTAAGTCTCACATCATTGACAAATGGACATATTTAATTTAAGTTTCCCCAAAATTTCCCGCGACAGCTCTAAAAGCGTTTATTCATGCGGTTTTCAAAATAAATGGGATTTTCAATTTGTCAGCGCTTACAAATAGCGTGTTTAAGGCGTTTAGTAGAGTTTTACGTTCAATTTTTGGGGAAACTTAAACCAATCGAAAATTCCCTGATAGGTTCTTTTTCGCTCTATAATTCTGAATTTTGTGAAAAATGAAAACAAGAACCCAATGACAGTAAATTTTACATAAAAATAATGAGCGGGGGTTCCGCTCATTATAATATAAATTATATTTACTGATTTATCTTGAATCTTGCCACCTGATCTTTAAGTATCTTTGACTGACCGGAAAGCTCTTCGCATGATGCGGCAGTTTCTTCGGCTGTAGCTGAGTTCGTCTGTATTACCTGCGAGATCTGCTCTATTCCGGCAGTGATCTGCCTGATCGATTCGGTCTGTTCGGCACTCGCAGATGCTATCTGAACAACAAGCTCTGCTGTCTTGGCAGACATGTCCTTGACCTCTTTCATAGAATCCGCTGTTGCGAAAGCTATCTTACTTCCTTTATCAACTGCGTCTATAGAAGCTGTAATAAGTGATGTGGTGCTGCTCGCTGCCTCAGCTGACTTACTTGCAAGGTTCCTTACCTCATCGGCAACAACTGCAAAACCCTTTCCGGCATCTCCAGCTCTTGCTGCCTCGACCGCAGCATTCAGAGCAAGTATGTTGGTCTGGAATGCGATGTCCTCAATGGTCTTGATTATCTTTTCTATCTCCTGCGATGTAGAGCTTATTTCTTCCATCGCCTTGACCATGTTCTTTATTTCATCATCTTGATAGTTCACACGCTCCTGCGTCTGTTTGGAAAGGTCGCCAGCCTGTTGAGCATTTTGTGCCGTATTCGATATCTGAGTAGATACCTCTGCGATGCTTGCGGATATTTCTTCAATAGCCGATGCCTGACGTGTGGTTCCGTCAGCAAGCGACTGGGAGCCTTCTGCCATTTGATTGGAACCGGTAAGAACTTCTTCCGAGGACAAATTCATTCTGCTTAACGCAGCACCGAGATCATCTTCTATTTTGATAATATTCGTCTTGATATCCTCGAACACACCGGGATATTTTGTATTCGGTGTTTCTGTAAAATCACCGCTTGCCATAGATGAAAGTATTCTCGATGAATCCCCGACAACTTCGTTTAAGTCTTTCTTCGTCTGCATAAGGAGCTTGGCAAATCCGCCCACCTCATCATCAGCAAATTCGTAGTTCACTTCTGTTGTATCGAGCTTGCCGTCCTGCATTTCGTGAGCAAGTATTGTTACCATATTTATAGGTGTGGTAACTTTCTTTCTTGTAAATACGGCAATAACTACTGCGCCTCCTACACCTACAACAATAGCTATCACTATAACGATCAGAACAACTCTGCCAAACTCATCATTGGCAGACTGTACGTCCGAGGTCGCCGCAAGAGCACCGACGACATTATTGTTTATATCATACAGCGGCTTGTAGTCTATGACATAATCCGTTCCGTTAATATTAGTCTGGCCGACATAGTTCTGTTTGTTATCTATAACGGCAGTTTTGAGGTTAGGGAGCATCTTTGAGCCGACATTTCTCACGCCGTTGTTCATCATTGTTGTGGAAAGGCGGACATCATCGCAGAAAATGGTGATATCCGAACCCGATTGGGTCTTTACGTTATCTATCCAGCTTGAATTTGAGAGATCACGCCCGATAAGTATAGAACCTATCACCGCACCGGTATTAACGTCCTGCACGGGATTGGTGTGAAATATTGCAAGCCCATTACTGCCCATTCGCACAACGCCGCTCATTGTACTGCCGTAAGCGGTGAAAGCGAGGCTGTTTATCTTCTGCTCATCACTCTTGAATATAAAATTATTGTTAGAGTCAAGTATAGCACAGAAGTTATAGCCGTTGAAATAATTTGCATCCCAATCGGCTTGAAGCCCTGCGGCACTGCCTGACTTAATAGCCTCTTCCGTTTCGGGCTTTCCCGACCAGATTGCTATGTTATCAGCAATTTTGTCGTACTGCGCTGCCATATCGTTCTCGGTAACGCTCATTCCAACATTTGCTCTTTCGACAAGAATGTCTTTTACAAAGCCGTCAAGCATTGTCAGTGATACAACATTTACTGCCACCATAGCAACTATCAGAATAACAGCTGCTATGAAAATGTTCTGTGCGCCTATTTTCTTCATTGGTTTTCTTCCTCCGATACCAGAATTTAAACCAAACAAGGTGTCGAGCGAACCGCAAACGAAGCGAAAAGACACCTTATTATGTCTGATTAGGTAATATTATACACTATTTTTCATAAAAAGTCAACAAAAATAAGTTTAAGTTTCCCAAAAATTTGTAGTGTTACAATAGATGTGAGACCAAAAGTCAAAAAAACAATAGAAAAAGTGATCGAAATCTGTTAAAATAGAGTTGTCACACCATACTCAACAGAAAGGAAACGATCACTTTATGAAAAGTATAGCACAAAATGAGGAAAAAATCAAGAGGTATCTCCCACACGAATTAAACACAAAGGTGCATGCGGTCGAAACATACAGGCAAACGGGAGATGTGGGATATATCTGCCGAAAGTATCACATATCGAAACCATCGCTGATGCGGTGGAACAAGCAATATGACGGAACAAGAGAATCGCTGGCAGCTAAATCTCACCGCCCTAAGACGCCTCACCCGAACGCACATACAGAGCAGGAGATCAAGTGGATAAAGGATCTGCACCGACGGAATCCGAACATATCGATTTGCGAAATGTACGGCAAGTTACGAGAAGAAAAGGCTTATTCGCGGCATCCGGGTTCACT
>CAMNNQ010000114.1 GCA_946545645.1 uncultured Clostridia bacterium
GTCAAGGAGAATTTGGGTAATATGACGGAAAGCTGGCAAGCAGATGATGTGCAGAGGCGTTAGCCGCGGGTCGTGCGGTGTTGCCTAAAAGATGAAAGACCGTGTATCCTCGGCTGCGGAGAAGATACACGGTCTTTTTATCGCTGCTCACCTCACCGCTTTTTCGGTCAACAATGCGAGAATTTGTTGTATAGTTACTGTTCGTTAACATTTTTGACATAAGCGTTTGTTATAATATTAAACAGATGTTATTTTGTTTAATATGGAGGGATAGTCTATGGAGCAGCATGGAATAAGCAAGCTCGATCTTAAAAGAAGAAACAGGATGCAAGTTCTCAAGATCCTTAAACAGCGCGGCCCCACCTCGCGTATCGATATCGCCGGGATGCTGGAGCTGACCCGTGCTGCCGTTACGATCATCACCAACGAAATGATCGAGCAGGGCATCATCCAGGAGATAGGGGAATACAAGCATCTTTCCGAAAAAGCCCCCCGAGGCAGAAAGAAAATACTTATCGATATCAATCACCACTATAAGTTCGCTGTCGGCGTTACTATCGAAGAGGATGTGGTCAGTGTCGGGCTCTCGACTCTTGCGGGCGATGTCCTCGACAAGCGCAACCTTGACATCTCTGCCGCGACAGAGCGCAGGGAGATCTTTGAATTTATCGAAAAGGCTATAAGAGAGGTCCTGAACGACAACTGCCTTGACCGTAATTCTATCCTCGGCATCGGCTTCGGTATCTTCCCGACAATGTATTCCAGGCTGGATATCGAGACAAGCGACGGTGTCCCCGATTACACCAAGGCCAGAGCTTATATCGCCTCGCTGACATCTCTGCCTGTCGTTATCGACAACTCCGTCAAAGGTACAGCTATGGCGAATATCGACTTCCTCAAGACCAAGGACCCTAACCGCCATAATATCGCCTTCCTCCAGTACGGGACGACTATGCACTTCGTAGTTACCAATCTCAACGATCCGATTATTTCCTACGATAACCGTACCGGGTTCGTGGATAAGATGATAATCGACCCCAACGCCTCCGAGCGCTGCATCTGCGGCAGAAGAGGATGTGTCGAGAACGAGCTTACTCCCCAGTCCATATTCCGCAAGATCTCTGCGGTATACAGCAGAGAGAGCACACCTGTCCTCTTTGGATTGACAGAGGGCAGCGCATCTGATATCGATCTCTCTAAGATCTACACAGCCTATTCCAAGGGCGAGGAGCCTGTTATCAGGATAGTTGACAGGATACTGGAGCTCACTGCTGTCCTGCTCAACAACCTCTACTTCTCTACAAACCCGCAGAAGATAGTCCTGCATCATTTCCGCTTCAGCCCGGAGCTGGCAGACGACGCTTTCTTCACTATGCTCAAGAACCATGTCACAGCCATAGGAGGCTCAAGAGTCGCCAGCAAGATAGAGCCTTCCATAATCGAGGATAAGCACCGCTTCCTTTCCGGCTGCGCTCTTGCGATAAGAGAGCTCTTCTTTGATAAGGGCGGTTTCGACAAGAACTGACTGCAAAAATGTCTGTTCCCCCGGTCGTTCTTGCTGATCGGCTGATCTGTAAGTAAAAAAATGCGGCTGCACAAACAGCCTCAGACGTAAAAATGGGTATTCCTCCATTCGGGGGAATACCCATTTTACGTCTGTTCGCCGCGCTGCAAAGCAGCGCGGCGAACAATAAAGGCAAATATACGATTACGGCACAGAAGCTCCTTTTATGTTTCTTGGAGCTGCCCTCGGGAAGAGGCTTTCCGGCCTGCGCTCAGTCCAGCTTGATGCTCTCGATTATTGCCTTGACATCCGCATCTTCGAGAGAGATCTTAGAGTTCGTGCGCTCTGTGCTCAGCATGACCACCCACTGGCCATCGCCTTCCCTGGCTTCGATCGAGATGCCGGGGGTATCCATGCTGGAGAATGAGAAGCCTGTCCAATCCCTTCCGCCTATGGTAACAGGGTCCAGATCCTTGACATTGTCGTAAAAGCCCTTGGAGGCGACATAATTACCCTTGGGATACCAGGTTATCCAGAGATACGGGCAGGAGATGACATCTGAATCTTCCTTGCCTCCTTTAATGGCATAGACAGAGTTGGGGTTGGTCTTGCCGTCGAATTTCTTGAGGCTGTCCGGAACAGGCGCTATCCCCCAGCCATCGGGCTGTGCTACGGAGAACACTCCCGTATCATAGCTGCCCGCCGAGGCCGTAGGCTCGGGCTGAGCGGTAGCTGCCGCCGTAACAGCGGAGGTCACGGCAGCGGTCTCCTGAGAGGTCACAGCGGCGGAAGCCCTGGAGCTGCTGCTGTCAGAAGAGCCGCAGCCCGCCAGTATGGCCGCTGAAACAGTCAGGGCTGCAGATACTGATGTAATTCTAAACTTCATTTTGATATCCTCCCTAATATATGGTCTTCTCCATCCTGATGCAGTCAAACGTTTCTCCGTGTATGATGCTGCTGTCGGCTACGGTGTAGCCCAGCTTCTCATAGAAGCCGACAGCCACATCCCGGCTCTCCACAACAGCTTTAACGGCTCCGGTGTCCCGCAGCCAGCTTTCGGCTTCTTTCATGACAAGGCTTCCGAGGCCCTTTCCCCGGTATTCCGGGAGCACCACGACTCTGCCGATCATCGCGGCGCCGCCGCCGAGCTCATAAAGCCGGCAGGTAGCGACAGGAAAATCGCTGTCGGTAAGGACGATATATCTTGTATCCGGGGTATCCCTTTCATCGAATTCTGCCCGCAGGGTTATCCCGTGCTGCCTGGCCATGCCCTGGATACGGACATAGTAGGCGCCGGCCTGCTGCCAGGTCTCGGTAGCTCTGATGACTTTGATATCCATAGCCGCCTTACTCCCAATATTTCCGGTCAAGGCTGCGGAACTGCACAGCCTGGGCTATATGCTGCTGGCCGATGACCTCCTGCCCCTCCATATCGGCGCAGGTCCGGGCGACCTTGAGTATGCGGTCGTAGGCTCTTGCCGAGAGCCCGAGCCTGTCGAAAACGCCTTTGAGCAGGTCTTTGGCCTTGTCTGTCATAGGGCATACCCGGCTCATGATATCGCTGGTTATCCGGGCGTTGCAGGTTATGTCTGTGCCCTTGAAGCGCTCGGTCTGGATATCTCTTGCGGACTGGACACGCTTTCTGATCTCGGCGGAGCTCTCCTCCTTCTCGCTTGAAGCCAGGTCGGAGAATTCGACAGGCGCCACCTCGACGTGTATATCAAAGCGGTCCAGCAGAGGCCCGGAGACCTTGGAAAGATAGGTCTTTACCTGCTTCGGAGTGCAGATACATTTCCTTGTCGGGTGGCCGTAATAACCGCAGGGGCAGGGATTCATCGCCGCGATGAGCATGAAGGAGCAGGGATATGTAACGCTCCCGGAGACACGGGAGATAGTCACCTGTCTGTCCTCCAGAGGCTGACGGAGTATCTCCAGAGCCAGGCGGGAAAACTCTGCCAGCTCGTCAAGAAAGAGCAGACCGTTATGCGCCAGAGAGATCTCTCCGGGGCGGGGTATGGAGCCGCCTCCCGAGAGCCCTGCTGCCGAAACGGTATGGTGCGGCGAGCGGAAGGGGCGCACTGTTACCAGCGGGTCATCCTTGTCGATGAGCCCGGCGACAGAATGGATATTTGTAGTCTCGATGGATTCCTCGAAGGTCATTTTCGGGAGTATCGAGGGCATACGTTTGGCCAGCATGGATTTGCCGGAGCCGGGTGCGCCTATCATAAGGGCGTTGTGCCCGCCGGCAGCGGCGATCTCCAGAGCTTTCTTGGCGTTCTGCTGCCCCTTGACATCCGCGAAATCGAGAGCGCCGTAATAATCAGGCTCCCCGATACGGGTATGACTGGCGGGCTGCATGACAGCTCTGCCGGAAAAATGCAGGGTGAGCTGTGCGACGCTTTCCGCGCCGAATACCTTTATCCCCTCGACGACGGCTGCCTCGCGGGCATTGTCGAAGGGGACATAGATCTCTTCAAAGCCCAGCTTATGTGCGAGTATAGTCATCGGCAGGACTCCTGCGACGGTCCTGATCTCGCCGGAAAGCGAGACCTCACCGATAAAAGCCGACTTTGAGAGCTTCTCCGGGTCGCAGCAGCCTGTTACTGCCAGCAGAGCGACAGCTATGGCGAGATCGTGAACCGAGCCGGATTTTTTCTTATCGGCGGGGGCGAGATTGACCATGATCTTCTGAGTCGGGAAAGGTATATGGGAGGAACGCAGCGCCGAGCGGATACGCTCTCTGCTTTCCCGGACAGCGGCATCTGCCAGCCCGACTATATCGAAGCTCTGCATCCCGCGGCTGGCTTCTATCTCGACCTCAACAGGAAAGGCATTCAGCCCCATAAGGCCGAGGCTGTTGATCTTTGCAAACATTCAGGCACGCCCCTTTATTCAGCAGTTTCCTCTTCGGGTCTTTTTGCAGTATAGGTATCCAGGAACTGCATGATATCCTCACAGACCTCTTCCTTGCAGAGCTCGTTGAGGAGCTCGTGGCGGGCGCCCTCGTAGAGCCTGATCCTTGCTGCGCAGCTGTAGGAGATCAGCTTGTTGAACACCTGCTTTACTCCTTCGCCGTAGTTCCCGACAGGGTCTGCATCTCCGGCGATGAGCATTATCGGCAGGTCTTTTCTGACGGTACTGAACCATCTGGGCTGGCTTATGAACCAGAGCATCTTCAGCAGGTTCTCGAAGCCGTTGACAGTAAACACGAAACCGCACTTGGGGTCGTTGATATAGGCATCGACTATATCGTCGTCTCTGGTCAGCCAGTCGAACTCGGTGCGGGGGTCATCTATCCTGGAATTATACTTGCCGAAAGAGATCTTATTCAGAGTTTTGCTGCGGTATTTCTCGCCGTTCTTCTTTTTCACTGCATCTACTGCAAGCATAGGCAGCTCGGCCAGGGTCAACGGCCCCGCTGTCCCGCAGTATATCGCTCCGTCCAGCTCTCTGCCGAACCAGGTCGTATAGGCTCTCGCAAGGAAGGAACCCATGCTGTGCCCGAAAAGGAAATAGGGCAGAGAGCGGTAATTTCTCCGCATGATAAGGGTAAGGGAATGCATATCCTTGACGACAGTTTCCCAGCCGTTTTTCTCTGCAAAATAGCCCAGCTCGGAATCATCTCTGACGCTGTCGCCGTGGCCGAGGTGGTCGTTCCCGCAGACGATAAAGCCATTCTCTGCAAGGAACTCTGCAAAACTCTTGTAGCGCATAACATATTCGCTCATCCCGTGAGCGATCTGGACGATGCCTCTGGGGTCGCCCTCCGGGAACCATACACGGTAGCAGATATCGTGTATACCGTCTCTGCTTTTGAATGTTGAAGTCAGCATAGTGCTCATAGATCCATCTCCTTTTACATTTTATAGATCGTGCGGGCATCAGCACGAAAAGAAATATCTCCGGAAATAACGGGAAAGGTTACACATCTCCGGCTCAAAGTCAGAACGGAGCTTTTCATTTACGCCCAGCGCCTTGGCCGGAACTGTGTTCCGGACGAGACTCTGTCTCGTGCTCTGCA
>CAMNNQ010000115.1 GCA_946545645.1 uncultured Clostridia bacterium
GAGCGATGCCCGTCCCGTTCCGATCAAATTTTGGTTGAGTCCTGTTTTGTAACAGGACGAGCGATGCCCGTCCCGTTCCGATCAAATTTTAGTTGAGTCCTGTTTTGTAACAGGACGAGCGATGCCCGTCCTGTAAGGCCTTTGTCGGGCCGGTCATTCAGCCGGTCTTATTCGGCTTTGCCTGCTCCGCAGCACTTCTTGTATTTCTTGCCGCTCCCGCAGGGGCAGGGATCGTTGGGGCCGACCTTGTTCACCTTGCGCTGGAGGGTGTGGTGCTTGCCTTCGTTGAGGACTTGCTCTCTCCTGGGAGCCTGTGCGGGCTGGTCGCCCTGCCTTCTTACCTGTATCGTAAAGAGCATCCTTACAGTGTCCTCACGGATAGCCTCGACCATAGCATCGAACATCTCGAAGCCTTCCATACGGTATTCTACTACCGGGTTCTTCTGGCCGTAGCTCCTGAGAGTGATACCTCTCTTGAGCTCGTCCATATCGTCGATATGAGCCATCCACTTGTTGTCTACGACCTTCAGCAGAACGACTCTCTCCACCTCGCGCAGCAGCTCCTTGCCAAGCTCTTCCTCGCGCTTGGCATAGATAGCGTTGGCCCTTTCGGTGAGCATATCGATGATATCCTGCTTGGAGACCTCGTCCAGCTCGTCGGGAGTGTATCTGAAGTCGTCGTCGATGGTGAAGAGACCCATGAAGTGGTCTCTGAGGCCTTCAAGGTTCCAGTATTCGCGCATTTCGTCGTCGGGCAGGTAGCTGTGTACCGAGCTCTCGATGAAATCGGAGATCATGCCGGTGATGTAGTCGTGGAGATCCTCTCCGTTGAGCACCTTCTGGCGCTGGCCGTAGATTATCTCACGCTGAGCGTTCATAACGTCGTCGTAGTTCAGAACGTTCTTTCTGATGTTGAAGTTCCTGCCCTCGATCTTCTTCTGAGAAGATTCGATGACACTGGAGAGCATCTTGGACTGGATAGGTGTATTCTCGTCTACCTTGAGCATATTCATCATTCCGGTGATCCTGTCGCCGCCGAAGAGGCGCATAAGATCATCCTCCAGAGAGAGGAAGAAGAGGCTCTCGCCCGGGTCTCCCTGACGTCCGGAACGTCCGCGGAGCTGGTTGTCGATACGTCTCGACTCATGTCTTTCGGTACCGATTATGAACAGGCCTCCGGCTTCCTTTACCGCTTCGGCCTTTTCCTTTACTTCGGCATTGTATTTTTCAAGGAATTCCTTATACTTTGCTCTTGCTTCGAGTATAGTCTCGTCCTCGGTCTCAGCGAAGCCGGTAGCTTCGACTATGATCTCTTCGGGGTATTCCAGCTTGTAGAGCTCGTTGGTAGCCAGATACTCGGCGTTTCCTCCGAGGATGATATCCGTGCCTCGGCCGGCCATGTTGGTCGCAATGGTAACAGCGCCGAACTTGCCTGCCTGAGCGACGATCTTGGCTTCCTTCTCATGATACTTGGCGTTCAGCACCTCGTGCTTTACGCCCTTGTTTTTCAGCAGCCTTGAGAGATACTCGGATTTCTCGATGGAAACTGTACCTACCAGAACGGGCTGACCTTTTTCATGGCATTTGATTATCTGATCGATAACTGCGTTGAACTTGCCCTTTTCGGTCTTATAGACCACATCGGGGTGATCCTTTCTGATGACGGGCTTGTTTGTCGGGACTTCGATAACGTCCAGCTTGTAGATCTCTCTGAACTCGTCCTCTTCTGTCAGCGCGGTACCGGTCATTCCGGAGAGCTTGCTGTAAAGTCTGAAGAAATTCTGATATGTTATGGTGGCGATGGTCTTGCTCTCGCGCATTACCTTAACGCCTTCCTTGGCTTCGATAGCCTGATGCAGACCGTCGTTGAAACGTCTGCCGTCCATGATACGGCCTGTGAACTCATCGACGATGAAAACTTCGTCGCCGCCGCTCTTGCCGGGCTTAACGACGTAGTCAACGTCTCTGTGCATAGTGCCGTTGGCCTTGATAGCCTGGTTGATGTGGTGCAGGAGGGTCATATTGTCGGCGTCCATGAGGTTCTCGACATTGAAAGCCTTTTCAGCCTTGGCGACACCGGATTTGGTAAGGGTAGCTGTCCTTGCCTTCTCGTCGATGATATAGTCTCCGCCGAGGGCGTCGTTATCTGCCTTGTCGTCCATCTCGACGACGGTTATGGGCTTCAGGGTCTTGGCGAAGCGGTCTGCGAGAGTATAGAGCTCTGTTGACTTGTCGCCCTGACCGGAGATGATAAGGGGAGTTCTTGCTTCGTCTATGAGGATGGAATCGACCTCATCGACGATGGCGAAGGAGAAATCTCTCTGGACCTTGTCCTTCTTGTATGTCACCATATTGTCGCGGAGGTAATCGAAGCCGAACTCGGAGTTGGTGCCGTAAGTGATATCGCAGTTATAGGCTGCTCTCTTGGAGGCGTTGTCCATACCTGTCAGGACTACGCCGATAGTCTGCCCGAGGAAGCGGAACACCTTGCCCATTTCCTCCGACTGGAATTTTGCCAGGTAGTCGTTGACAGTTACAACGTGAACGCCCTTGCCGTCCAGGGAATTTGCGTAAGCGGCAAGACAGGCGACGAGAGTTTTACCTTCACCGGTCTTCATTTCTGCGATACGCCCCTGGTGCAGGACAATAGCGCCGATTATCTGAACGGGGAAGGGCTTTTTGCCCAATACTCTCCAGGCCGCCTCGCGGCAGACGGCCAGCGCATCCGGCAGGACATCGTCGAGAGTCCCGAGGCCGTCGGAGATCTTGTCCTTCATGATCTGGGTCTGCTTTCTGAGCTCCTTATCACTCATAGGCTGATATTTCGCCTCGAGATCCAGCACCTGCTGCTTGATAGGCTCTATCCTTTTAAGTTCCTTTTTGGAATAGTTACCGAAGAGCGCTTCGACCAATCCCATTTTTCATTCCACCTTTGTATTTTACTTTCCGTATCTCTTTTTCATGTATATCCTCAATTGAGATAGCAATACATAATATATTATAACAAATCGCGGGAGGATTGTCAACAGCATTTTTTGATATCGGATGACAGATTTTGCTCCCGCCGCTCATGGGAGAAAAATCGGACAGTTAATTTTCAACGTCCCCGGCTGTCAAAAATGTTGAAAACTCGGTTGAAACTGTTAAAAACTCGCCTATAAAACCCGTTTGAGAGGCAGTTTTTTCAAAGTTTTCAACACTGATACAAAAAAACGGCCTCTATCCAAATTCTTACAGTTTCCGGGTCTTCCGGCTTCTGTCCCCGAAAACGGACAGGTAAAGGCGGCCCTGCATATATTCGCTCCGAAATGAATAATCGCCGCAAACTGCGTATCTGCGCGGTTTACGGCGATTAACAGGCTCCTCTGAGGAGCGCAGCTATATTACTTTCTTACAATTTTTGCGTTTTTTATTGCAGAAGCTCGGCCTTGTCTTCAAAAATATCCTCTAACTCGGCAGCTTCGCCGCCTTTCAGCCTCAGTTTGCCCTTTCCGTTCTGTGCGGAAAGGATCACCGTTTTCTCTGCGAAGACATAATCCGTTACCGAGCCGCTGACTTCCGCTGTGCTTTCGTTGATGATCTCATATCCGTCTGCGTCTTTCAGATCCCGGAAGAGCTCTTTTACTTTTGCCAGCTCCCCGGCGGAGAGCTCGGTCTCGGGGCTGCCCTTTGCGGCTGTCTTTTCCAGATCTTCAAAGAACTTATCGGTACGGCTGTATTCCAGCTCGTAACGGTATATCCTGCCGTCTGTGTCGGCAAAGAAGCCCCTGACAGAATTTCCGCTGCGGATAACGCGGACGAACATTATGCTCCCTTTATACCCGGAGATATCCGTCGTCAGCTCCGGCCTGGGAGTGCCGTCAAAGCCGTCTGAGGTGATCTCTTCCGAGGGGGTGTCGTTCTTGGCCTTTTCGGTATAGTGATCGGTCCGGCTGTTTGTTTCCTCATTTTTCTTATCGTACTGTTCGGAGGGGGCAGCGTTGCTGCCTTCGGCATCAGGCACCTGTTCCTGCTCCGTCTCTTTCGGTATTACGGAGATCGTCTTCACAGCTCCGGCGGTTTTGTTTTCGGAGACTGCGGTCACCGAACTGCTTTCAGAGGTCTTTATCTTTGAGGCTTTTTCTCTTCCGAAGATCAGCACGCCTGCGGAAACTGTTATCGCCAGCACAGCCGCCACAGCCGCTGCGCGAAGGAATGTTCTGCGGCGGGAGAGCTGCGGGCGCTTTGCGGCCTGCTCCTGTGCATCGGAGCGGTCTGCCGCCTCGGAGATCCTGCTCCAGAGCTTATCCATATCGTGAGCTGTGCGCTCCGCTTCTTCTTTATACAGTTTTTCTATATCCCTGTCTGTCATCCGAGCGCACCTCCTTCCATTGCCTGCCTGAGTTTTTTAATCGCGTTCTGATATCTCCATGTCACAGTCCCCAGCGGGATCTTCAGCGCCTCCGAGATCTCCCGGAAGGTAAGCTCCATACCTATATGCAGCCCTATTATCTCGCTCTCGGCGGGGGGCAGTGTGTCCAGAGCCTTCCGGAAGAGCATCCCGCCTTCCACATCCTCATCGACTCTGGACGGGTCGGGAGCATCATCTGCGGCCTCCGGGGGCTCCTGAAGGGAGGCCAGCCTTCCTCTCGAACGCAGCAGATCGACCGCCATATTATGGGCAATGGCCGCAAGATAGGCTCTGTGCCCCGAGCCCGCCCGGAAGCCTTCGGGCTTCTGCCAGAGCTTCAGGAAAAAGTCGGAGGTCAGATCCTCCGCATCCTGCCGGCTCCGGACTGCGGAGAAGAATGTACGGTATATCCAGAGCCCGTATTCCTCGTAGATATGGTGCAGGCCGGACTTATCCTTTTTGGCGATAAGCTGCATAGACCTTGCGAATTCCTCATCGGTCATCCTTTCACACCCTTCACTTTATATACGTCGCGGGAAGGCGTTTTTTATGGCAAAAATCTGCACAAATCTTTGGCGGCCTTATTGTGCGATATGCTGAACGCTTTTCCCCTTTCATTCATTATGATAACTCATAGACCGCGATTTTTCAAGAGTTACGGCTCAAAAAGTTACAGGGGCATTCCTGAAATCAAGAAATGTTAATAATTCATTCAGTAAATTTGTGAAAAATAACATAATATTCCGTTTGCATTTTTCTCCCGGATGTAGTATAATAATATATTGTATGGCAGTGTGCGCTCAAAAAGCGCCCCGCCGTTATCAGAATGACAAATAAGGAAGAGCTGTATGTTTTATTATATCTTCAAGTCCCATCCGGGCTTCCCGCTGGTCACTGTCGCTGTGATCTGCACCTTCGCCATCGCTTTCGTCTCCTTCAAGATGTTCTCGCGGCTGCTGCCGAGAGACAAAGGGCGGGAATTCGCTGTAAACGCCGAGAAAGCTCAGGGCAAGCCGAGAGGAGCCGGGATAATCCTGATCTCGGTGTTCATCCTCTGCGCGGCGCTTTTCACTAAGATAAACCCGGAGCAGATTATCAACCTCGTCCTTATCTACGCCGCTATGCTGACCGGCTTCCTGGACGACGCCGCCAAGGTCCCCTGGGGCGAACTCAAAAAAGGCCTGCTGGATCTCGGTATAGCCGGAGGGCTGGTCGCCAATTATGTTATCTGCAATAAGACTCAGATAATCCTCTTTGATAAGATATATACCGTCCCTGGCCCTGTTTATGTCATACTCGGAGTCATCCTGGTCTGGACATCGATAAATGTTGTCAACTGCACCGACGGAGTGGACGGGCTCTGCGCCTCCCTCTCAATGGTAACGATATTCTTCTTCTGGCAGGCCGGCATAGGTAATACAGAAATGAATTACGTCATGCTGGCAGCGCTGGCCGCCTACCTCTGGTTCAACTGCTCTCCCAGCCTGATACTGATGGGAGACGCAGGCTCCCGCGCTCTCGGAGTGTTCATAGCCCTTATCGCTATGCAGAGCCATCGCCCGCATCTGTTTATCCCCTTCGCCATCGTAATGATAATCGACGGCGGCCTCGGGCTGCTGAAGCTCTCGGTCAGAAGAGTTTTCCATTCCACAACTTTCATGGACGGCATCCGCACCCCGATACACGACCACGCCCGCAAGCTCAAGGGCTACGGGGATACGCAGGTCGTTACCAGATTCGTCATCGTTCAGGTCGTTATCTGTATGGCTGTGATCTATCTGCTCTGATGCGGGACACAAAATCAAGGAGTGTGCAATATGATCGGATTTTATAACTATACCGTTATCCTAACTTACATAAGCCTGCTCTCGGCAGTTTTCGGCATTACACAGGTCCTCGACGGAAAGATCGGTATCGCTTTTATCTGCCTGCTGATCTCAGGCATCTGCGACCTCTTCGACGGAAAAGTCGCAAGGCATAAAAAAGACAGGACAGACCGCGAAAAGGTCTTCGGTATACAGATCGACTCCCTGGCAGATCTCGTCTGCTTCGGTGTCCTCCCCGCTGTTATCGGCTACAGCTACGGCTTCAATCACAGCCTCGGCCTCATCTCCGCTCTGCTCATAGTCCTCTGCGGGCTGATAAGGCTGGGATATTTCAACGTTATGGAAGAAGAGCGCCAGCGCGGGACGACCGAGAACCGCAAGGAGTATCAGGGCCTCCCGATAACTACTACTTCCATAGTCCTCCCGCTGCTCTATATGGGAAGAAAGAATATCCCCGCAGGAGCTTTCCCCTATGTTTTCCAGGGGTTCATGATCCTGCTGGCCATCCTCTTCGTGCTGGATATAAAGGTCAAGAAATTCTCCGCAAAGAGCATGATACTGTTTACTATAACCGCAGTGATCATTGTCGGCATAATCAGCTTCAGAAAGTAAAGAAAGAAGGATAAAGATATGAAATACCGCGACAGAAAAGGCAACGAATACGAACAGACAACTTCCCAGGACGAGTTCCTTTCAAAGATGTTCAGCTCTGTCCCCGGGCGCTGCTTCATGAAGCTGCTCTCAGCGCCGCTCATCTCAAAGCTGTCGAGATTTTTCCTGAACAGCCGCTTTTCCTCTGCCTTTGTCCTCAGATTTGCCGAGCGCAACGATATCGATATCTTCGATTACGAGAACAAGATGTATAATTCTTTCAACGATTTCTTCATCCGCCGCATCAAGCCCGGAAGAAGGCGCATCGACAGCGAGAAGAATATCATAATCGCTCCCTCGGACGGCAAGGCCAGCGCCTATGAGATAACCAATTCCGGTGTGTTCGTCGTCAAGAATTCGGTGTATACAGTCGAATCCCTGCTGAGAGATACCAAGCTGGCAAAGCGCTTCCTCGGAGGGACAGCCTTTATAATCCGCCTTACCCCCGACGACTACCACCGCTACTGCTACTGCACCGACGGAGAGAAGAGCCACGACCGCGAGATAAAGGGCGTCCTCCATACCGTCAACCCGATAATCAATAAGTATATCCAGGTCTATAAGGAAAACTGCCGCGAATACTGTATGATAAGAACTAAGGAACTGGGCGATGTGATCCAGATGGAGGTCGGAGCGACACTCGTCGGAAAGATCTCCAATCTTCACCCCTATGGCAGAAGGATCGTCCGCAAGGGCGAGGAAAAAGGCTATTTCGAGTTCGGCGGCTCGACTATCATCCTGCTGACCGAAAAGGGCAAGGTCAAGGCCGACGAGGATATCCTTCAGAATACACGCGAGGGCTTCGAGACCAAGATCCTTCAGGGGGAGGCTATCGCCCGCCTCGGATAAGCAGAGCTTAGCCGGGCAGAAAAATAAGCCGCAGCGCGGCAAGGAGAGTTTGTTTGATGTTCGGGATAACTGACTATGCACAGTTTGACAGAGAATATGCTTACGACGGTGATGATCTCGGTGTCACCTACCGGGATGGAAAGACCGTCTTTAAAGCGTGGTCTCCGCTGGCAACAGGCGTTTATCTCAATCTCTATCTCGACGGCGAGGGGCCGAACCTTATCGAGACCCTCCCTATGGAAAGGCTTGACAGGGGAGTCTGGTATGTGGAGCTCTTTTACCATGCCGAGGATATCTTTTATACCTTCTCCTTCGAGTTCGATAACCGGCACAGAGAGGAAACTATCGACATCTATGCCCGCGCCTGCGGAGTAAACGGCAAGCGGGGCTATCTGCTGGATCATTCAAAGCTGAACCCCGAGGGCTGGGATACCACCCCGAGGCCGAAATGTGAGTCTCCCTGCGATGCGATAGTTTACGAATGCCATGTCCGGGATTTCTCGATCGACGAGACCAGCGGCATCGACCGGGAGGCAAAAGGGCGGTTCAAAGCCTTTACCGTAGGGGGGACCCGCTACCGCACCGTAACCACCTGCCTCGACCACCTCAAGGAGCTGGGGATAACCCATGTTCAGCTCCTTCCTGTCTTCGATTTTGCGACAGTAGACGAGAGCAAGCCCTATAAGGCCCAGTATAACTGGGGCTATGACCCGCTGAACTATAACTGCCTTGAGGGCTCTTATTCCACCGACGCATTCGACCCCCGCAGCAGGATAAAAGAGTTCAAGGAGCTGGTAATGACCCTCCATAAGAACGGCATCGGTGTTATAATGGATGTCGTCTATAACCATACATATTTTACCGAGCAATCTGCCTTCCATAAGACCTTCCCCTACTACTACCACCGCCTCAACAACAGAGGCACCTTCTCCAACGGCTCCGGCTGCGGCAACGAAACTGCCTCCGACCACCTCATGTATCGCCGCTTTATGCTCAATTCCCTGAAATTCCTGGCGAAAGAGTATAAGCTGGACGGCTTCCGCTTCGACCTTATGGGGCTGCACGATATAGAGACTGTCAATCTCATCCGGGATGAGCTCAACAGCTTTGACCCGAAGCTGCTGATGTACGGCGAGGGCTGGACAGGCGGAGAATCCCCCGTCCCCTCCGGAAAGCTGGCCTATAAATGGAATTCCTATCAGTTCGGCAGAGTCGGGCTCTTCAACGATAATATCCGTGATGCCATAAAGGGCGGCACCTTCAACCCCTACGATATCGGCTATGTCAGCGGCAACCGCCATGCGGCGCTGGTTCTGAAGCGCGGGCTGGTGGGCTCTGTCCCCCACTGGCAGATACAGGGAGCGCAGGAGGCCTGCTGGGCTTATGAGCCGGAGCAGGCAGTCAATTACTGCGAAGCCCACGATAACCATACCCTTTGGGATAAGCTCTCTATCTGTGCCAAGCATTTCTCCAGAGAGGACAGAGTCAGGATGGACAAGCTGGCAGCGGCGCTCTTCCTTCTGGCGCAGGGGATGCCCTTCCTGCAGCTTGGGCAGGATTTTCTCCGCTCAAAGCCCCGTCTCCCCAAGGAGAACGAAGAGATCAACGAAGTGACCAGAGTCTGTCACGACAGCTATAATGCCCCGGATTCGACAAATTCTATCAAATGGAACGAGAAATACGACAATATCGAGGTCTTTGATTACTACCGCGCACTTATCCGCCTCAGAAAGAACAATAAGCTCTTCCGGCTCAGGACCCGTGAGGAGGTTGAATCAAAGCTCCGTTTCCTTGATACCGGCGACGATTGCTTCATAGTTATCAGCCTTGAGGATCAGGACGACCGGATAATCTGTATGTTCAACCCATACAACGAGAACAGATATTTCCGCCTGCCGGACAGCAGATTTTTTGTAAGACTCAACGAGCAGGGGAAAATGAACAAGTTCCCTACCGACGGCGAGGTCATCGTCCCTCCCATATCGGCAATGGTGTTCAAACGTGTTAAGAAAAAGGTGTGATCTCCGATGGCAGAGCTTGATTATTCCAAAATATGCCGGCAGGCCGTAGAAACAGCCCGTGAGCGCGGAGCGGATTTTGATTACTCTCCCGAGAGCATATCCGAACTGGAGCGCATACTTATCGGGCAGAACGAGCTCTACAAGCAGGGCAGGATCTCCGATATCTATGTCTGGAACCTCTCGGTCATGATGGGAGTGTATCTCGGGCAGACCTTGCTTTTCTGCGCGCTCTCAGAAAGAGGCTTCGCCTGGAGGACGGATGCCGACGGTGTCCCCTATCTGACAGACGGAAAGGACAGCTATGTTTCCCCCATATATCAGGTGCGGAGCCGGATAACAGGCGGCCCGGATGACAATGTCCGAGCCTTCTTCGAGGCGATACTGGATGTTTCCTTCAGAGCTTCCATGAAGCCGCCGATGCAATAGTCGGGCATTTCCGGAGGATAAAGAACAAAAAAAGGGTACCCCTGAGGGGTACCCTTTTTCTTTATACAGTTTTACTCGTTTATGACCACATCCTGCTCGGAGCCGTCTACGCTGAGCTGGCCGAAGCGGGACCCGAAATCCAGGTAGTTGCTGGAAAGCATCCTGCACTTGACTCCGCAGTGGTCGATGATGACCTTGCCGGAGCCCTCAATGTCTCCGATGCCTGCTGCCGTTCTGCCCTCGCAGTTGAGATTGATCTGGCAGTTATGCAGCTCGCAGTCCACATCTCCGTTGTATGTGCCTATCGAGATGATATTGCTCCCGCGGAGAGTAGCGGTGAAGCGGCCGTTGGCGATAACGACTCTTCCCTTGCCCCGGTTGGCTATGCCTATCGCGCAGACATTGGAGCCTCTCATTGCAGCAGTTATGCCGAAGTTTTTAAGCATGATGTCCGCATTTCCTTCCAGGGA
>CAMNNQ010000116.1 GCA_946545645.1 uncultured Clostridia bacterium
AGTGCGGGAACTGTGCAAATCAGGCGAATTACCGTCATTCAAGGCCGGGAAAAAGTACCTGATAAACAAAGAGATACTGCACAAATTCCTCAGCGGCGAGTTATTGGTTAAGTAGAAAAGTATGTTGTAGAGTTTAATTCTGCGCCCGTGGGCTGGATAATGCAGCACCCTATAGGGTATTGTGGTCTTGCCTGCGGGCGAGATTTTTATGGGAGGAGAGATAGAAATAATGGCATATATCGAACCAAGAAAAAACAAGCAGGGTGAGATCATCGCCTACCGTATCCGCGTGAACAAGGGCTACGATAAGAACGGCAAAAAGTTGAAGCCCTACGAGTTCACCTTCAAGCCCGACCCGGACAAGACCGAGCGCCAGAATGCTAAGGCGCTGAACGAGGCCGCAGTTGAATTTGAGAAGAAATGCCGTCAGGGGTACATCGCCGACTGCAAGCAGACCTTTGCGGATTACGCCGATTATGTGATCGCACTCAAAGAACGGACTGGTGTCCGGCGGCGCACGATCGACGGCTACAAAAGGCTGCTGCCCCGCATAATCGAAACTATCGGACACATGAAGCTGACCGATATCAGGCCGCAGCACCTTAATATGTTTTATGAAGAACTGTCGAGACGCAACAGCCGCAGAGTTGAGCCGAGAGCGACCTCAAAGGTTGACCTGAAAGCGTTGATAAAAAAGAAGAAGCTCACGTTACAGGCCGTTGCCGACAAAGCCGGAATGAACGTTAATACCGTTTCGCTGGCGTGTAAGGGTGAGCGGATTTTGGAGAGCAAAGCGGGTGCAATTGCAAAGGTGCTGGGCACGCCGATAACCAAGCTGTTCATCATCTCAAAGGACAGCACTCCGCTGTCGAACAAAACTATCCTTGAATATCATCGACTGATAAACACGATCTTTAAACAGGCAGACAAGGAGATGCTGATACCCTATAACCCTACCGCTAAAGCTACACCGCCCAAAGCCGGCAAGTCCAAGATCAATTTCTTCGAGTACGATGACCTTGAAAAGATACAAGCAGCGGTGGACAAGCTGTCGCTGAAATGGCGGACGATCATTCACCTGCTGATGATAACCGGCTGCCGCCGGGCAGAGCTTTGCGGGCTGAAATGGGATGCTATCGACTGGGAGAACGAGCGCATTTTTATACACATCAATCTGCTCTACTCGCCGGAAGTCGGGCTGTACGAGGACACCACCAAGACCAGCGGCTCGGAGCGGTATGTCAAGCTACCGAAAGAGAGCATCGAACTGCTTCGGGAATATCAGGCGTGGTACAACGAACAGAGAACGCTCTACGGTAACCGCTGGCACGATACGAATTTCCTGTTCTTCCAGGAGAAATCAGGGAGAGAAGGTCTCCCGATGAGCCCCGATACCGTGACGAGGTTCCTTGACGAGTTCTCCGAGCGGGAGGGTCTGCCTCACCTGAACCCGCACGCTTTCCGACATACGATGGCGAGTATCCTCTGCTACAATCACATTGATCCGGTGAGTATAAGCCACAGATTAGGACATTCCCGCGTTTCAACAACGACAGACTATTATTCCCATATGTTCAAGGATGCCGATGATATCAACGCCGAAACGATCGCGGATATCCTGCTGAGGGGCGGGAAGAATAAGGCGGGGTAACCCAATAACAACTGAAAACTAACACACCGTCCGGGATTCACACAGAACCCCGGACGGTGTGTTTTTACATATATGAGCAAACTGCCGAACGCCGCTTGAGAACAGTATAGCAGTTTATGGAACCCCGAAACCGCGCAGAATGGCCCTCTGCGTGACACCCGAAATTTAAATAGTGCCCAAATAGTGCCCTGAAACCGAATTTTGACACAAAAAATCCCGTTGTTGACAAACATCAACAACGGGATTTGCCCGCATTTACGCGGTTTGCTGTGGCGCGCTGCAAGGGACTCGAACCCCTGACCTACTGGTTCGTAGCCAGTCACTCTATCCAGCTGAGCTAGCAGCGCATTTATTCAGCCATATTATTATAGCACAGCCTTATCTCTTTGTCAAGTATCGAAATGCTGTTTTCATAATTTATTCATAATGTGTCCAGCAAGTCTCCGCCTACGCCGCCTTCGTGAAAAGCGGATGAAAAAAAAGCCCGGTTTATTGACATTCTCCCTGTTTTGCGTTATAATCATCTGGGACAACAGCAGGCTGCCCTGCAAAACACCCTTCGGGCCCGATAGCCCTAATCCATAAACAAGGAGATATATATATGACCATAAAAAAACCGGCTGCGCTGGCTCTTACGGCAGCTCTGGCGCTCTCCGCACTCGCTGCCTGCTCCTCCGGCAGCAGCTCCTCTCAGACCGAAACGACAGCCTCTGTCACAACAGCCGCTACCAAGCCCGCTCCCCCGCCTGCCGACGGCAAACCTCTGGGAAAATATTACTTCTCCCAGGCCTTCAACGGCGATAAGGAAGTGTATCTCAACGTCGATATGGACCCCTCAACTATCTATTTCGAGTTCAGTGAGGACGGCACAGGCAGCTATGTCAGCCCCAACGGCACCTCCAAGATCACCTGGTCAGGCTCGGAAGCTACAGTCGAGGGCTCCTCAAAAGTGACCTTCAAGACCGAGAACGAAAAGCTGACAGTGGAAGACGGCACCATGACCCTGATCTATATCCACGAGAGCGCCTATGAAAAGCCCTCCGATATCCCCGACGGAAAATATGTCTTCTCCTCCGCCCACGACGACGGCAAGCCCATTGAAGTCGGCAGCGAAGTCACCGCCGAGAGCACCTACCTCCTCTTTAAGAAGGACGGCACAGGCATCGCCCATTCAGCCTCCGGCAGCCAGACCTTTACCTGGTCAAACGGGCATATCAACTACCCCGACGGCTCCGACGCCACCTATGTCCTGCGAGGAACGACTATGACCCTCTTCGAGATCAATTCAACGATGATACTCGAAAAAGCCCCCGATACATCAGTATAACAAAGGCAACACCGCACGACCCGCGACTAACGCCTCTGCACATCATCTGCTTGCCAGCTTTCCGTCATGATTACCAACGTCATCAAAGATGACGTCAATTCTCCTTGACGTTGCGTAAAGCGAAGT
>CAMNNQ010000117.1 GCA_946545645.1 uncultured Clostridia bacterium
GCCCGGCAAGGAAAATTTGTGTGCTATGACGGAAAATATGCAAGCAGATGACGTGCAGAGGCGCAAGCCGCGGGTTGTGCGGTGTTGCCTTAAGCAATATCAGACATAAAAACAAGGTGTGCCCCCGCAAACGGGATGACACACCTTGTTTTTTTACTTTTCCAGTGCCCGGAGGTCAGAGGGTTCATATCTGTTGTGCCCCTTCAGGCTCTTTTTGTATTTCCAGCATCGGATCGCATCCTTCAGAGAGCGGCCTTCGTTAGCGGCAAAGAAATCCCGGATGTAGGTGTTGTATTCAAACTGACTTCCGATCTCGGAAACGCCTTGCTTCTTTTCTCCAAGGATACGATGGTAAGCTGCGATGGCATCATCGTATGTCCTGCCGGGATTTTCCTTGAGCCATTTCTGAAATGAAACATTGAAGGAAAAACCCGTGCCTATCTCCCGCTTGAAAAATGCCCTGTGCTTCTCCGAGCAGACGAAATTCTCTTCGATAAGGTCTGCTCTTGTGATATCGGCGGGAGTATCCGGTTTTATTCTCCGGCAGCTTTTCTTCGGAGCTTCGATCTTCCCTGTATCGAGAAAGACCGCTATCCTTTCCGTAAGCTCCTGTTTCCCGCCCGAGGCAGGGATACCGTTCCCGCGGCAGAATTCGACCAGTTCTTCTTTAAGATAGTAATACTCCCGGAAACTGCGGCTGTCCAGTTCTTTTGTCAGGAGAGGTCTGTCAGACATGAATGAGCACCTCCTAAGCAGGCTTGAAGATCGGTAAACTGTGATCTGCTGAATAATATGATACCATAAAAGCGCAAAGTTGTAAAGCCCTTTTCTGTTTCCGGCCGGATCAAGCCTTTTATTCCTGTATCAGCTTGTAGGCCGAGATCTTTTTCATTCTGCGGGACATCAGATAGCTGAACCCGAACACGAACAGAGTAACAGCAGCTATCGGTATAGCGATGAGAGCCGATCTTATCACCAGATCGGAATTCTTTATCCCGTATCCTCCAAGGACAAAAGCAAACAGCGGGTTTATAAGGAAATACCCCATAACAGCGCCGGCAGCTGAGGCGATCAGCGTAGTCGGAAGGAGAGACAGGGAAAGCTGATACCGGAGCTGAGTGCTGGTAAAGCCGATAGCTTTCTTTATGCCGAATTCTCTTTCTCTCTTTACAAAAACAGTTTTCAGCAGGAGCCTGATGACAAGCAGTATCGTAAGGATATTCAGAGCGGCAAGTATCAGGACTACAAATCCGACAGCATATACCGGAGTGTTCTCGTTGCTGTGCTGGAAGCGGAAGATATTGTCTGTATTGATGATATCGCTGCCGCAGACCTCACAGCCCCTGCGAAGCACCTCATCCACCTTCTCGTTGTCCGCATCCTCGACTCTTACCCGGATATGATCGTAGATCGCTGTGACCCCCAGCTCTTTGGCAGCATTCTCATGGATATATATGCGGTTGTTCAGCGCCGACTGCTGCAATCCGGTAACAACAAACCTTTTCTTTTTGGCTCCGAAGGAGACCTCGACCTCGTCTCCCACTCCGGCACCCAGCTCGTCTGCCAGAGTCATACCCAGGACAGCTTCGTTTTCTTCCTGAAGCATAACACCTTCATATAGAACGCAGTTGAGGGAAGAAGGATCGGTAAGATAGATGATATCCGTCTCCCGGTCGCCGATATAGGCGTATGTTAACGAGATGCCGTAAGCGTCTGATATGCCCTCAACTGTCTTGAGCTTTTCGATAGTCCTGCCGACAGCATCCGAGGATATGTCCCTGACATAGAAATATCCGTCTGCGATATCCCCCTGCACCATACGCTGGAAGTTGGTGATATCCACCTTGGTGTTGTAATACATGACCCCTGAGAACATAGTAACGAACGATACAGAAAGGATGATAAAGAACACCACGATATTCTGCACTCTGCTCTGGAGCGTGCTCTTCATAGCCAGCAGGAAATTCAGCTCGCCTCTTGTCTCGCTGAGGGGCAGATGGTTTTTCCTGAAGCTGTTGGTCTGCAAGCCGAAACGCAGAGCGGTGGCAGGATGAAGACTGCGTATCCTGACAGTTGAGAGAAAGGCAGTCATGACGATCACCGCAAGAACGCCTCCCAGCACTCCGAAAGAAATTCCGGGAAAGAACCTGGTCTCCCAGACAAGCCCTGTTATCTCGCGGATATACTGATGTTCGATAAAGGGGTAGAGGGCATAGGAAAGAACGATTCCCACAGCAGTCCCTATAAAGCCCAGCAGGAGATACTCGGCTGTCAGCGCTGCTCTTATCTGCCGCACTGTATACCCCACTGCCTTCAGCGCCCCGATATTCGTCACATCCCGGTTGATATTGTTATTGATGGTAAAAACTATGATGATAAGGCAAATCACCATGATGACAGCGGCAAAGGCTCCCATAAAGGCTGCAAGGATATTTACCACCGCAATATATGCTTCTCTGGCATCGCCTACGGTGTAGCCGTCGCAGAAGATGCCGTATCGTCCGGTGAGTGCATCCTTGGTCTCTTTAAGGCAGGACTTGGGGTCGCAGCCGTCGCTTAGCCGGACAGTATACATATTTCTCCAGGTCTTATCCGCGTTTCCCGGAGCCGATGCATCACGCGCCGCTCTGAGCTCATCAAAAGTCCCGGGCTCGACCATAGCGGAGAGATAGGTATAGGAAGATCCCATAAACAGATGCTGATATATACCCGCTACGGTGAGATCATATTTTCCCAGCCCGGAGTCGATGCTTATCCTGTCTCCGACACAGAGGCCGTTGCTGTAAGCAGCGTACAGGTCAAGATATATCTTTCTCCCGCTGACGCTGTCATCTCTCTCGACATATCTCAGCTCAGACCAGCCGTTGCTGTCGCCAAGCCTTTCTAACATCCAGTCAGTGCCGTTCTTTTCATTATCGGTTTTGCTTGTGGTGAACTTAAAGGAGCTCAACAGAATGACATCCGACCTCTGAAAGCTTTGGATATGCTCAGCGCTCTCAAACCATTTCTTTGCTGCCCTTCCATCCTCAGCAGTAAATATGATATAGTCTGCAAGACCTGTCTCTTCGGTCTGTCTGTCATAGAGCTGCTTATAGTTTGAAGCCATGATCCCTGTGTGCATAAGCATAGCCGAGAGCATGATTATCAGCAGGAATATCAGAAGTATGGCTCTGTCCTTGCGGAGACCCGCTTTTATCAGCTTTACCATCCCATGCCCTCCAGAAAGCTCCTTATCTTTTCATGCCGCTGTCTGTCTCCGCTGACATACTTTCCCGGGCTGCATTCACCCATTACGCCGCCGTCCTGCAAATAGATGATACGGTTCCCTCTTCTGGCAGATTTTATATCGTGAGTCACCATGACCACAGACTGCCCCGACTCGTTGATATCTGTAAGAACATCCAGCACAGCCTTGACTCCGGCGCTGTTGAGAGCTCCGGTAGGTTCATCGGCAAAGACGATATCCGGGTCGTTGATAAGGGCTCTTACCATTGCACAGCGCTGAGCCTCGCCGCCGGAGAGCTGCGCCGGGAATTTCTTTGTCAGCTCCTCGCTGATACCGATGCGCTCAAAAAGGGACATCGCCTTTTCTTTCAGCTTCTTCTGCTTCTGCCCGGTAAGCATCCCGGCGCTGATGGCGTTATCCATTACGCTCATACTGTCAACAAGATGTATCTGCTGAAAAACAAAGCCGCAGTGACGTCTTCTGAACACAGCAAGGCGGTCATCGTTCATACCTGTCAGATCCTCTCCGCAGTAGGTTATCTTTCCGAGAGAGGGCTTATCCATCCCCGAGAGAGTATAAAGGAGCGTTGATTTCCCTGCTCCCGAAGAGCCCATTATCACTGTGAAATCTCCCTTATAAATCTCCAGATCGAGATTCTTTATGATATGCTGCTGTTTCCCGCCGACAGAAAAGCTCTTTGACAGCTTCTCGGTCTTTACGATGACTTCTTTCCCGGCCATAGCGATCCTCCTAAAAAATCAAGGTCATACAGTTTTCTTCTGTATGACCATATTATATCATATCTGTTCTTTAAAATCTTTGTCAGATCTTTAACTGTTCTTTATCTGCAGCTTTAAAGATCAGGCCAGACGGAAGCGGAGCTCGACAGTAAAGCCCTCTCCGTTATTCCGGCAGACCAGCTCTCCGCCCATTTTCTCCATAAAGTATCCGGAGATATAAAGCCCTAAGCCGGAGCCTGCCTTGCCCTCTGCATTGGAGCCTCTTCTGAATTTTTCTGTGACCAGCTCTATCTCGCCTTCCGGGACCCCTCCGCCCTTGTCGGAAAACTCGACAAGAAAGCTGCTGCCCTCAAAGCGGCTGGTAACAGCTATCTCTGTGTCGGCATATTTGTAGGAATTGGAGATGATGTTCCCGACGGTCTGCTCCAGTCTGAGCCTGTCTGCGATAATGACACAATCCTTTATATCGACTGCGACGGCCTTTTTCAGATGGTCGCTCTCGCCGATGATACGCCGCAGCTCTGATGAAGCCAGCTCATCGGGGCTTACCGCAAGCTGTTCCAGCTCTTCCAGAGTAGCGTGGAACAGATCGGAGACCAGTTTATCTATCTGATCCGCCTTGCTGTTTATCGAAGCAAGAGTCTGCTTCTGATCCTCGTTCTCTGTGGTAAGCTCCAGGAAATCTGTCATAGCCTTGATAGAGGCAACGGGAGTCTTTATGTCGTGGGAAAGCTCAGCTATCATTTCCTTTCTGCTCTTTAAGGCGGCCTCCTCACGGCGGCGTGATGCCTTCAGTTCCTCGCGCATAATGTCAAAGCTCTCTGTAAAGGCGCCGAAGATATTGCCTCTGTCCATCTCCAGCGGAGTTTCAAGATCGCCGGCAGCTATCTTCTCTGCAAAGCCCTCCAGCTTCCCGAAGGGCTCCACGACCCTCTTTTTCAGATATATGAAATACCCGGCAGCTACTGCCAGCATGAGCAGTGACGCTCCTCCGAACATAACAGCAGACCTTCTGCTGCCGTATCTTCTGATGTCTTCGTAAGGGTCATGAACGATCAGCCGGCCAACGACCCTGCCGCCCTTTTCTATGTCCCGGATAATGTCATAATGCCCTGTGGCGGCAGAAAGAGTTGTCGAGATGCCGCTGCGCGAGGCGTAGATCAGACCTCCCTCCGCGTCAATGACAGCGTAATCGAATACTTCCTGCGGGAAAGACGGAGCATCCCATTCATTTTCAAGCCTTATGAGCAGGCGGTTGATCTCAGTTGTATACTGCGGAAGCTCGTTTTCCGATCCTCCGGAAATCAGAAAAGCAAATATCCCTGCGCTGAGCAGCAGGAAAAAAGCGGCAAATATTAAAACAGACTTAGTTTTCAAGCCCCGACCTCCAACATAAAACCAACGCCCCAGACAGTCTTTATAACAGAAGGATGGCTGGGGTCCTCCTCAATCTTTTCTCTGAGGTGTCGGATATGCACGTTCAGGGTAACTTCGCTGACATAATCCGTCTCCCAGACCTTTTCAAAGAATTCATCCTTGGATATGACCCTGTTCCGGTTGTTCAGCAGATAGACCAGCAGCTTGTATTCCATAGCTTTCAGTGTCAGGCTCTTCCCGTCGTCTCTGATGACCGCAGCCTTTCTGAGATCAACGCAGGCGGCGCCCAGCTCGATGAGCTCGCTTTCCGCAGCCTTGGATCTTGCGCTGTTTTCTTCGTATCTTTTCAGCGCTGCCCTGACCTTAGCTGAGAGGACACCGAGAGAATATGGCTTTGTGATATAATCGTCTCCGCCGATACCGAGAGCAAGGAGCATATCATCCTCGGAAGATCGGGCGCTGATAAAGAATATCGGAACATCGGTCTTTTCGCGGATCTCCCTGCAAAGGTCAAAACCCGAATCAGTGCCGAGATTGATATCCAGCAGGATAAGGGAGCAGGTGTTCTCCTTCAGGAAATCCAGTGCGCCCTCAGAATCCAGCGCATATTCTGTCGGTATCCCGGACACATTGAAATATTTAGCCGTATACTCCGCAAGCTCAGGCTCGTCGTCGATAATAAGTACGCTGGTGTGCATATTTTCACCTCTCCCTCTGCATTTTGACCATTATAACACAATTATAACCTTTTTTCAAGTATTCGGGCAAAACTAACCCTCCCGGGATGTGTACGCTGATGCAGTGTCTGAAAAATACGTCGGCCTGCCCATTATAAAACTGTTGACAATTAAAGGGAAAAGTGATATAATACATTTGTGTAACACCGAGAATAATATGGAAATGAGGATCTTCGATCCAACAAATAATGCAATAAGGAGGGCACACTATGGAACTGAACGAAACAGTTGAACTGATGCTGTCGGAGGATAGAAAAGAAAGGCTGAAAGCTGAATACTGGCAGACAAAGCTCAGGCTGGAAAAGCTCAACGCTTACATCTCCAAGCTGGGTGCAGGCGAAGAAGCTGAGGTAGATGACAGTGTTGACGTTCTTCAGGCACAGAGCTCAGCCATGCATGATTATCTGTATTTCCTAGAGATAAGAATGAAGATGTACGGATTTATCAACGCTGATTGATACAGAGCCGGTCAGATTCTGATAACCCAAACAAGAATGCGTAAACCGCATATCTCCCCCTTTCAGGGAGATATGCGGTTTTTGTCTTTGTCTGTAAATATCCCGGGGCAGGCTGTATCCGCTGAAAGCTATTTGATCTTTATACCAAGAATCAGTGCAAGATCGGCTGCCTGATCGTAGGAGACCTCTGCTCCGCGGAGCTCAGCGAATGAATCCGAAAAGATCATCCCGGAAAGCTCGCAATCCGAAAGGTCGATGCCGTTCAGGCTCGTTCTGAAAAACTCTGTTCTGATCAGCCGACATTCGCTGAAAGCTGTATGTTTCAGCCCGACCTGCGAGAGCACAGCGTATGAAAGATCGCAGGATGAAAAGACGAAGTTGTCAAAGCTGCTCCCGTAAAAGAGTGTGTAGGAATAATTGCAGGCCTTTGATGTGCTTTGCTTGAAAGTGCTGTTTTTAAGGTCTGCGCCGTTGAATTTACAGCCCCTGAGCTCACAGTCTTTCCAATAACTGCCCGGCAGCTTACAGTTTGAAATATCGCAGCGCAGAAATTTGCAGCCGTAAAATGAAGCCCTGCCGAAGTCACATTCAGAAAAGCGGCAGCCTTCAAAGGTCACAGACTGAAAGTCGAGCCCACGGCAATCTGCGGCTGAAACACTTTCCTTTTCATATATCCTGCCGCTGATCTCCTCTTCGGCTTCGCGGGCAGCTTTCAGATCGTCGATCAACATTCCGGAACCTCCTGACAGTTATTCTGTGCGAAGTGCGATGACAGGGTCTTTCTTCGCCGCACGCTTCGCGGGGATGAACCCTCCGATCATCGTCATAGCCATGCTGATAAGTATCAGCATAGCGCTGTAAAAGAGCGGCAGCCTTGCGGTAACTTCAATCCCTTCGGCAAGCCGCGGGATAATCGAATTTATGGGGATTATCAGCAGCTCTGACAGTATGACTCCCAGAGCGCCCGCGCAGAAGCCTATGATAAAAGTCTCAGCGTTGAACACCTGCGAGATGTTCCGCTTTGAAGCTCCCAGCGCCCGGAGGATACCGATCTCCTTTGTCCTCTCCAGCACAGAGATATGGGTGATTATCCCGATCATTATGCTGGACACCACCAGCGAGACGGCGACGAAGCCGACCAGAGCGTAGGTGACGGCATTGACCATAGAGGTAATAGATTCCGTTATCTGCGCAACATAATCGGTATAGGTTATCTTCCTGGCCTCATCAACTGAGTTGTTGTATTTTTCGATACAGGCGTTTATCTTGTCCTTGTCCTCGAAGCTGTCGGAATAGATGTTTATCGCTGAGGGTGAGTCCAGGCTGACCTTTCCGAATATATCCATATTCTCCTTAAATGTCGCCCCGGCGATATATTGATCGTAGATCGAGATAAGGAAGGGCTTTGCGAAGTCTGTCTTTATCAGGATATCCAACTGCTTTGCCATTTCGTTTTCATCGCTGAGTATCCTGTCGTCCATCGGGACGATACCTGTATACGATGCCAGAGTGTAAAGGCTGGCCTTATCACCGACTCCGAGATCTTCGATGTATTTCCGGGCATCTGCCTGCTTCGCCTGATCGTCTGCGACCTCGAACTTCATACCAGTCAGCACATTGGTATCCTCTGAGGCCTCCTGCGCCAGGACGACTTCGCTCTTATCCGTATGCTCGATTATGTAATAGGTCAGAGCTGCGGTGTATCCGATAGCCGAGCTTATCTCGACTTTGATATCTTCCTTTGCCTTTACTATGCCTGAGATCTTAATGGGGATAGCCCTGCTGAGCAGCTTATCCTCGTCCAGCAGGCTGACAAGGGAAAATACCCCGCTCTCATCCTTCTGATATCTGTCGCAGGAAGGGACAAGATAGAATGTCTTTCCGCAGACCTCTTCATAGCTGAACATCTGCTCACCGAACTCTTCGCCGTTCTTTATCTTTTCAGAGGTCTCGGAATACTCCTCCGCTGTTATTATCCCCAACTGATACAGCGATTCGGCAGACACGCTGCTGTTCTCATCTGTCACCAGAACGACCTGATCGTACTCGCTGCACCATTCGCCGTAGACAAGATCGTAATTGTTCAGTATCGCCTTGCTGACAGACTTATCGTCTGCACCCTTCAATATCTCCGTAAAGTTTTCTGCACCGGAGCCTGTGCTGCCGTTCAGAGATGTCAGCACAGAGGTCGGATTGCCGCTCTGACTCCTGCCGGGGGATCGCTGCTTCCCGATATCGTCCGGATTGGCGCTGCTGTTTACAAGCCTGCCCTTGCTGTCCCGGCTGAACACCTCAAAATTCAGGTCATAGGTATAGACGACACCGTTCTCACCAAGATATTTGCGTATATCGCTGTTCGGGTCGTCCAGGTACTGCTTGAAGGAAGTAAGGTCGTTATCCATTATACTGGAACGCCTGGTCTGCCTCCTCTGGAGCCGGTAGTAGCTGGCATAGACACCTCCGCTGCGCTTCTGCTCGCTCTCCTTGAGCTCGTTGCGCTTGTTCCGCATAGCGTTGACATCGACTGTCGTGCTGGTTATCGTTATCGGGAAGGATAGCATTGTCTCCTTCTGCTTTTCATAGATATAGGTATTCACACCGGTCGAGAGCGCCAGGATCAGCGCGATACCGATTATTCCGATAGAGCCGGCAAAAGATGTCAGGATCGTCCTTCCCTTTTTTGTGCGCAGATTATTGAAGCTCAGAGCCAGCGAAGTCAAGAATCCCATTTTCGCCTTTCCCAGCCTGCCGGACTTTTCCGTCTTCTTCTCTTCGGGGGTAAAGAGGGCGCTGTCATCGGTTATCCTGCCGTCTTTCAGCTTGATTATCCTCGTAGCATATTCGTCTGCCAACTCAGGGTTATGTGTTACCATCACCACAAGCCTGTTCCTGGCTACTTTCTTCAGCAGCTCCATTACCTGTATCGATGTCTGGGAATCCAGCGCTCCGGTCGGCTCGTCGGCCAGCAGGATATCCGGATCGTTCACCAGCGCTCTCGCTATTGCTACACGCTGCATCTGCCCGCCGGAGAGCTGATTGGGGCGTTTATGGAGCTGGTCTCCCAGGCCCACATCCTCCAGCGCTTTCTTTGCACGCTTTTTGCGCTCGCTGCGGGAGATACCTCCGATAGTCAGTGCCAGCTCGACATTTGCCAGGATATTCTGGTGCTGGATAAGATTATAGCTCTGGAAAACAAAACCTATGGCATGGTTCCGATAGGAATCCCAGTCCTTATCCTTATATTTCTTTGTAGATGTAGAATTTATGATAAGATCGCCGCTGTCATATCTGTCCAGACCGCCGATGATATTCAGAAGAGTGGTCTTGCCGCTCCCCGAAGGCCCGAGGACAGCGACGAATTCGCTGTCTCTCAGATCAAGGCTCACATCATCCAGCGCCTTCTGCACCAGATCTCCGGTCTTATACTGTTTGGAAATATTCTTTATCTGAAGCAAAGCTCTTCACCCTCCGATGTCTGAACACCACGCATCGCCCGGCTCATCTCTCTGCGCCGAACTTATGTGAGATATTATACCATATTCCTCATGCAAATACAAGAACTTTTGTCAAACGCTGTGTTCCGATCGTCTTTTACCAGGATGAAAAAAGCCATAGTATCCCTGACCCCGGATCAGAGATGCTATGGCTTGAAACTTCAATATCAGCGCCGCAGCTCCCGGCGGAGATATTTCAGATCAGTAGTTCTCGGCATTGATCTCAAAATAAGACTGCGGATGAGCACACACCGGACAGATATCAGGCGCCTGCTCGCCTACAACGATATGCCCGCAGTTGCGGCACTCCCATACCTTGACGGAACTCTTTTTGAAGACCTCCTGCATCTCGATATTTTTCAGCAGCGCTCGGTAGCGCTCCTCATGATGCTTCTCGATAGCGGCGACTCCGCGGAATTTAGCTGCCAGCTCCGGGAAGCCCTCGGCCTCGGCTGTCCTGGCAAATTCCTCGTACATATCTGTCCATTCATAATTCTCTCCCTCTGCAGCGGAAGCGAGATTCTCAGCAGTCGAACCGATACCGTTCAGCTCCTTGAACCAGAGCTTTGCGTGCTCCTTCTCGTTATCGGCGGTTTTAAGGAAAAGAGCTGCTATCTGCTCAAAGCCTTCCTTCTTTGCTTTTGAAGCAAAATATGTGTACTTGTTTCTTGCCTCTGATTCTCCTGCAAAAGCGGCCTTGAGATTCTTCTCCGTCTGTGTTCCTGCATAGGGATTATTTTTCTGAGCCATAGTCTTTTCCTCCTTATTTTCTCTCGGCATGGTGCCGGCGTTTACATTCATACATTTTTTCATCGGCAGCCTTCATGGCGATGTCGATATTCTCCCGGTCGGTTATGATCAGATCGGCATTCCCGATACTGAGCCCCAGCTCAAAAGATTCCTCTCCTGACGCGTTGAACCTTGCAGCTTCGGCATAGACCCTATCGATATAGCTCTCCCCGCCGTTCCCTTCGGGGATAACAACTATAAACTCATCTCCGCCGAACCGCGCGCAGACAGCGCCTTCACCTGCGGAGCGGTTTACTATCTCCGCAGCCGTGATTATCGCCTTGTCTCCCGCATAGTGGCCAAAAGTATCGTTGATATACTTGAGCCTGTCAAGATCGACGGAGAAAAGCGAGAAGCTCTTTGTGCAGTCTTCAGAGAGCTCGGCCATGCGCATATAGAAGCCTCTGCGGTTGTATATACCTGTCATCGGATCCCGCATATGCATATCAGCGACCTCGGCGTAGGCTTTTTGCAGGCGTATCTTTGTCTTGAGCGTTTCAAAGATATGATTGGTATTGCTGATAAGCCTCTGTGTGAAAAGGAAATCGAAGCCCTCGCTGTCGATAGCCGTTGCGATATAGCCCATACCTTCTCCCTGATAGCTGAGCGGAGCAAAAAGCAGCGCATCATAATCGTCAAGGATGCTGTCAAGATCAGGAAGGAGCTCACCCGGCGCCATAGGGATATCGAAAACGTAGGTGTCCTCAAACTGCTCGTGGGTAGTGTTTTTGCTGGACATAAAGAGCTTCAGTTCGTGGCTCCTGGCTTTGATGCCCTCGGCGTTCTTGTCGTCATCATCCTTCAGGAGGTCTGTTTCGATGCAGCACCATGTCGGGCATTCTCCGTACTGCGGCATCAGCGCTGCAAGCTGGTCGTAGCTGTTCAGCCCGGCAGTATGGGCGCAGTATTCAAACATCCTTCGCTCGTGTCTCTCAAAATTCTTTCTGGAAACATAAAGCTCCAGCAGCTTATTGAGCTTATCGCCCTCATTTATCTGCATACATCCGCAGGACTGTGAAATCCTCAGAGTATAGGGTATGACCGACAGCCTTTCGGAAGGCTGCTCTCCGTGTATGAGCTGGTCAAGCAGGTCAAGAGTGCGGACAGACATACTCTCCAGATCTATAGCGGCTGTCGTCAGCCGGGGGAAGGTATATTTTTCTTCTTCAATGCCGTCAAAGCCGCTGACTATTACATCATCCGGGACATCTATCCCTCTCTGCCTCAGATAGTTGCATACAGTCATAGCCTCGGTATCGTTTACACAGATGATAGCATCGGGCAGCTCCCGGTCGCCGGAATAGAATCTGTCCAGCACTTCCAGGGTCGGGTTTTCCCAGAACTGCCCGTAGCCGAAGCGCTCCGATTCAAATTCCCTTCCGTTATCTGCAAGGACTTTCTTATATACACTGAGCCTTTCCTCGGAGAAGCTGTTGTTCTCGATACCGCCGATAAAATTGATGCGTTTTGGCTTATGCACCTCGACTATATGTCTGACCACCTGCTCGAAGGCCTTGCCGTAATTAAAGGTGATGCTGACGCAATCGGGGACATCTCTGTCAACGCAGACAAACGGCAGCCCACGGGACTTAACATCGTCAAGCACCATTTTCCAGACAATGTCGCTCTTTATTGTCTCCGGCATGAGGATAAGCCCATCCAGCACAGGCGAACCGATGAGCTTGTAGATACCGATCTCTGCGGGGGAATACTCCATGTGGTAATAAGTGAAGTTAGTCATAACGATCACTTTATAACCACGTTTTTTTGCCTCTTCTATCAGCGCAAGCATAGAATTCTGCGCACCGGTATCGTGCAGGCCTGCACATACTATGCCAAGCACCTTGTGTCTGCTGCTGTCTTCACTCAAATCCATCGCCGCCTTTGCAGAGATATGGTACGATCATACGGAAGTAAACCTTCTTGACCTTATAATCCGCCCTTTATCTTTGATTTTGTATTATACCACAGTTTGTATAACAAATCAATAGCATAATACTACTTTTTCGTGAATTCTGCAAAGCCCGGTCTGACTGTCGCAGATCATATACGATACGCAGCTATGCATAACACAGATACATTGAAGGCTGTCTGCTGTCAAATGATCGTCTCAGAAAGCGTGAGAAACCAAAATGCTCTTCAGAAAGTGCAGCTATTTCCCATAAGCGGAAACTGATATCCAGATCTGCAGCGCTGGGTAAACCGGCAGTATTATTTTTCCATTATGTTTCGGATCATACCATGCTGCACAGATTTTGGAAATAATGCACCAATGTCTGATACTGTCAGTACAGGACAGGATCAGTTATTTCTGTGTTTTACATAATGCCGGGCAAAGAAATATGGCTGTAATGCACAAAACTCCTCCGGGTCAATAATATAACAAGGCCCTGTAAAACACTGCACATATCCGGTGCGCTATCCGCCCTCAAAAACGATGAGTGCTCCGCAATACATATCTTGACAATTATCGACAAATGTGCTATGATTAAATTGGTGTTTTTTATATGTATTTGATAACGAAACTATTTTTCGGTATCGATATATAATATCACAAGCGAACATCGGGAGGTGCAGTATGAAAGAACTGCTTGAACGGAATAAAGGGCTTCACAGAACTGTCATGATCGTTGATGACGAATTTATCGAGCGGGAGATCCTCGGTGCGATGCTGAGTGATCAGTATGCAGTGAATTATGCTGAAAACGGTGCCGTAGCACTGGACTGTCTCCGGAAGAACAAGCCTTTGCCTTCTCTTGTCATTCTCGATCTTCATATGCCGGAGCTTGACGGCTATTCCCTGCTGAAGCTCATTCGGGCTGACAGCGAGCTGCGCAGGATACCGGTCATCGTGCTTACCGCCGAGAAAGGCTCGGAGGTCGAGTGTCTGCAGCTTGGCGCAGCAGACTTTATCTCAAAGCCCTATGAAGCACCCGAGATCATCCTGGCAAGAGTCAGCCACTCTATCGAGCTTGCGGAAAACAGCGTTATCATCCACGAAACAGAGAGAGATGAGCTGACAGGGCTTTTCAACAAGGAATTCTTCTTTGAATACGGGAAAAGGCTCGATCTTCAGAACCACAATATGCCGATGGATGCAGCGGTAGTTGACATCAACCGCTTTCATATCGTCAATGAGCTGTATGGAAAAGCCTACGGCGACCTGATACTGAAAAGGATCGGGAACAGCATCCATTCCTTTGTTCAGCGGACAGGAGGACTTGCCTGCCGCGCCGGGAGCAATACATTTTACATCTATATCCCCCACGACACCGGCCTGAATGATCAGATCCCGGAATTTCTCTCCGAGATCGAGGAAAGCATTGATGACCCTAAGATAACTCTGCGGATCGGTCTCTATTCGGACGACGGGAGCGGCCTGGATATGGAGCGCCGCTTTGACCGTTCGGGGCTGGCCTGCCGCAAGCTGCGGAACAGCTATTCGACCTGCTTTGAATTCTACAATGCTGAGCTGCACAGCAAGGAGCTCCACGCCGAGCGCCTTATCAACGATATGGACAGAGCTATCGCAGAAAAACAGTTCAAGGTCTATTATCAGCCTAAATACTGTATCACCGGAGAAAAGCCTGTCCTTACAAGCGCTGAAGCACTTGTTCGCTGGCTGCATCCCGAATTCGGAATGATCAGCCCGGGAGAATTCATTTCCATTTTCGAGAAGAACGGTCTTATACAGAAGCTCGACCGCTTTGTATGGAATGAAGCAGCAGCGCAGATCAGGCGATTCAAGGATGAGTTCGGAGTATATATCCCCATATCCGTCAATGTTTCCAGAGTCGATATCTTCAATCCGCTTCTTGCGGAGATCCTGATCGATATATCAAAGACCAACGGTATCCCGACAGAGAAGCTGCTGCTGGAGATCACCGAATCCGCCTATACCGATAATGCAGAGCAGATCATAGATACTGTTCATTCTTTGAGAGATAAAGGCTTCAGGATCGAGATGGACGATTTCGGATCCGGTTATTCGTCTCTTAATATGCTGACATCGCTGCCTATCGACGCATTGAAGCTGGACAGAGCTTTCACCTGCAATATTTGCAGCGACAGCAAGGCAAGCCGCCTTGTGGGCATCATGATCGAGATTTCCCGGCTGATCGAAGTCCCTGTTATCGCTGAGGGAGTTGAGACGAAGGATCAGATGGAGCTGCTGAAAGAGCTGGGATGCGATATTATCCAGGGCTATTATTTCTCAAGGCCTCTGCCTTCTGATGATTATGAAGATCTGGTCAAAACAGAATTAAAGGAGAACAGATATGCTTACAATTGATAATCTCCGGGCATTCGGAGCAGATGTTGATGACGGTCTTGTCCGCTGTCTGAACAGATCAGAATTTTACCTTATGCTCGTCGGAAAGGTCAAAGAGGACAAACGGCTGCCGCAGCTTGAAATGCAGCTTGCAGCCAAGGATTATGACGCAGCCTTTGAAACTGCGCATACATTGAAGGGTATGTATTCAAATCTGTCGCTGACTCCCCTGACACAGCCGGTCTCCGAGATGACAGAGATGCTCCGCAGCAGAAAGGACACTGATTATTCTGCGCTTATGCAGGAGTTAAAGACACAGTTTGACAAGCTGTGCGCTTTGTGACGTATTCATAGTGCCGTACGGGAACAGTTCTTTTGAAGTGTTCCCGTTTTTCTCACGATCCGGAGAGCCGGAGAAAGATCTGTCTTTGACAGACACTTCGAGCTGAAAGAGCAGACAATCCAAGTGGGGGCAGAGCGGAAATGAAAGGATCTATTCAAACAGAAACGCCGGGCCGGACGCTTTCAAAGCTTGATGTCTGGGCAATGGCATTCGGCTGTATGGTGGGCTGGGGTGCTTTTGTGATGCCCGGCATCACATTCTTACCTGTTGCCGGCCCTGCGGGGACTGTCATTGCGATGGCTGTAGGTATGCTGATAATGCTTGTCATCGGCAGCAATTTTGCATACCTTATGAAGCGGAGCCCGAGGACAGGCGGCGTTTACTCCTATACAAAAGAAGCCTTCGGGCGGGACCATGCCTTTCTGAGCTCATGGTTCCTTTGCCTCTCCTATCTGACTATCGTGTTCCTGAACGGAACTGCGCTGTATATCGTGTTGCGTACCATGCTGGGCGGCCTGGTGCAGACCGGCCTCCATTATACCGTTTCCGGCAACACTGTTTATCTTGGAGAGATACTTGTATCTGCCGCCGCACTTGCAGGCATCGGGCTGCTGTTTATCTGTGCGAAAAAGGTGCTGTACAGGCTGCATACCATACTTGCACTTGTCCTGCTGGCAGGTATCCTGATAGTCGGCGCGGTCTGCATACCGCACGCTGCCGGACAGCTCGGCTCATTCGGTTCTCAGGGGACGAATAAAGTCTACGGTATATTCAGCATCGCATTTCTCGCGCCCTGGGCATTTGTAGGCTTCGATGTTATCGCCTTTGACACATCGAATTTCCGCTTCCAGGTGCGGAGCTCCAAAGGTATCATATTTATCGCGATCATCCTGGCGGCAATTGCCTATACCGCAATGACACTGGTCGGTGTTTCTTCCGTGCCGGACGGATACGAAAACTGGCAGGCCTATATAAATGCGCTGGACAGCGCTCCGGATGAGCTTGCGGTGCCTACCTTCTACGCTGCAAAGACGATCATGGGGCAGGGCGGACTGATCCTGCTGAGCATTACGGCCCTGGCGGGAGTTATAACAGGCATTATCGGCGGATACCGCGCAACTGTCAGTGTCCTGACAGCTATGGCCGAGGACAGGATCATTTCCAGGCATTTTACAAAAACGGCATACAGTATCCTCTTTGTTATGACCATCTCCGTCGTACTTGCGCTGTTCGGGCGAAACACGCTGAGCTGGTTCGTAGACCTGACCTCCTTCGGAGCAATAGTCGGCTTCGGCTATACCTCTGCGGCAGCGTATAAGCTCTCCAAGGCGGAGGACGACCGGAAAGCCAAAACAGCCGGGCTTATCGGAACGATCATTTCCGTGATGTTTGTCATCGTACAGCTTGTTCCGCGGCTGACAGCTATGGAGGCGATGGGAGGAGAAGCATTCCTGCTGCTCTCTTTCTGGTGCCTGCTGGGATTTGTGTTCTACTGGCGTACAGTTAATCAGAGCTCGCTTACCGGCTACAGCGGGATGCCGGCATCCGGGATAGTGCTGTTCGCACTGATAATCTATGCGGCATTTATGTGGCTTGCAAAGCTGATCGCCTCAAAGGAAAGCGTTAACGATGTCCGATCTGTGCTTGTCAGCGGAGGCGCAGTTCTTTTGCTCATTATCTTTGCAGGGCTTGTCGTCATGCTTTATGTTCAGGAGCTTATCCGTAAAAAGCATGAAGCATCGGAGCGCGAAAGAATACACGCGATGGAAAGCAGCCTTGCCAAAAGCCGCTTTCTGTTCAATATGTCCCATGACATACGCACACCGATGAATGCTATCATCGGCTATACTGAGCTGGCGCTGAAGGAACCGGACCCGGATGCGGTACATGAATACCTTGTCAAGATCCA
>CAMNNQ010000118.1 GCA_946545645.1 uncultured Clostridia bacterium
ATGGGAAGACGGCGGATGCGACGACTTTATGAGCAGCAGAAACACCAAAGCCCATGTTCCGGCTGACTGCCTGTCAGACTATATCAAATATTTCAAAGAATCTGTAAATGTCACTTTTGTAGGAGATCTTCCCAGCCTCTCGGGTATGACACTCGTCGAAGCAGTCGAACCGACCTGTGTCGAGGAAGGCAATATTGAATACTATATCGATGAGACTGCTGCCGGCAAGAGATACTATACCGACAGAAACAGGGAGAATGAGCTGACTTTTGAACAGACTGTTCTCCCCAAGGACGACAGCAAGCACGTCTGGGGTCTCACCATCCTTGCAAAGAAGAGCGATACCGACCCGACTATCGTTAAAAGATGTACCTGCACACGCTGCGGAAAGATCCTTGATACGCCCTATAATGAGAACGATCCGACTTATATAGTCACTATCCCTGCGACTATCAGGATAGACAGCAGCGGCAAGGCCGCAGCATCCATGTCGATAAGTTTCCGGAACATCAATACCGAGTGGAACCAGACAGATGCAGAAGAAAACGGTATCTGGTATCTCGGAAAGGCGGTAGCGGTAAGGCTCGTTGAGGTCAACGGCAAGAGTATCGATGAAGAGACGCAGTTCTCCCTTAACACCGGCGATGATCACACCGCTTCGATAGAATGTGACCTCAAGGTCAGGAGAATGGTCTACGATCCTGTGACCTCACAGTATTCTCCCTTGGTCTACAGCCCCTTCGATCAGGAGTATGCCAGCTTCCCGATCATGAGCGGATATATCGACGTAAGCTCTTTGGTGTATTATCAGGATGATTCCGTTGACCTGCTGTTCGACCTCGACGATGATTCGGGCGTCAAGGCAGGAAACTATAGCGGGACACTGACCTTCGAGATCTCTATCGAGGATATCAGGTCAGGCCCTTCGGTTGACCCTGGATATTCCTAAAACATTATTTCCAAAAAGGAGGAATAATATATGAAGAAATTAGCTGCTTGGCTGGCCGCTCTTACACTTGCCTGCACAGCGGTATTGACTGCTTTCGCAGAACCGACTGTCGTCCTTCCGGACCCGATGAAAGATTATGAGCCTGCTCCCGATACAGCAGGTGCGGATGTCCTGCTCAGCGCAGGGCCGGATTATATGCTGACTATCCCCTCGATCATCGAGCTCAACGGCGGCGACGACGAGATATACAGAGGAACAGCAAAGGTCGTTGCCACCAAGGTATTTATCGGAGAGAACGAGCGTCTGGCCGTAAGTCTTGAGAGCGCCTCGGGCTTCAATATGACAAACACCTCCGGAGGCACTGCAAAGCTGGCCTATACCGCCGAGACAACAGCCTTCGGCAAGGTCGGTAAGACCGCCGGCGGCAAGGTTGCACAGTTCGGCAATTCAAACTCCGAGCAGACCGCTGAGATCAGCTTCAGCACAGATACGGCTCCGGAATTTGCCGGCTCCTATACCGATCAGGTAACATTCAATATAGCGATAGAAAATACTAACAGTTAAGGGGAGGTAGACGAATATGAGAAAAGTTTTAGCACTTGCCGCTTCGCTGGTGTTTGCAGGGGCGATGGCAGTTTCCGCCATAGCTTACAGCGATCCCGCCGATGATCCCACAAATAACAACGATCAGCCCGATATTTATCAGATCGTCCCAGGCCTTGAGGGCGCGGATGACGACAATCCTTTAGCGGCGACGAGAAATACTGCTGTCACCTACGATCAGGATCCGGATTATCTTGTAACTATCCCTGCCGGAGTAGCTCTTTCCTCTGAGAATGAGACAGAGTTCACTATCCAGGCATCAAAGGTCAATCTTTTTGATAAGACAGGTATAATCGTAACGATCGACAAAGATACCGACTTCAAGGTATATCTCGGCGGAGACACTTCCAAGAGCGCTATCGACTATACCATCAGGCAGGACGGCAAGACAGATTCCATCGCAGCAGGCGGATTAGCCGCTGCCTTCACCGAAGACGGCACTCAGAAGCTCTATTTCAGCAAGATCGACGATACTACAGCTCCCAAAGCCGGCAGCTATTCCGGGACTCTGACCTTCGATATCGCAGTAGAGACCCTGACATCTCAGATAGCAGGCTGACAGAGATATAACAGGAGGATAAATATATGAAAAGAATTCTTGCAGGATTATCTGCACTTACGATCGCGGGAGTTATGGCTCTGACAGCTTTCGCACAGGCGGACAACACAGAAATAGGACCTGATACCAACGGCTCTCCGACACCCGATAATGCCGGAACTACAGTAAACTACGACTCGGATGTAAGGTTTATGGTAACTATCCCCAAGTCGGTTACCCTGACTGATTCCACCGCCGGCACACCTTTCGAGATCTCAGCTTCAAATGTCCATCTGCTCTTTCAGACAGCTATTGCTGTTTCGATCGACGGCAGCTCTGAGCTGAAGGTAACATCCGACGAGGGCGCTGAACTGCCATATACGATAATGAAGGGCTCTGATTCCTGTTCTCCCGGAGACGAGGTCGCTGTCTTTGACAACGATGACTCGGAAAGCCTCACATTCAAGATCGACCCTAATGCTGTTCAGTACGCGGGCGAATATGACGGAACGCTTACATTCAATATTGCTGTTGTAGAAAGCAACGGCTGATAAATGATCGGAGGATAATGATATGAAAAAAATAGTTGCTTTTCTATCTGCACTCACGCTTGCCGGAGTTATGGCTTTGACAGCTTTTGCTGAGCCCTCCCCGTCTCCCTCCGGTCAGGACGAAGAAGAGTTGTATACCATAGTGCCGGATGATGACGGCGAGCCGGATCCCGAGTCTGTCGGGACTGCCGTGCTGTTCAGCGTAAACCCCGTTTTTACCGTTACTATACCCAAGCAGGTCGTTCTTTCGGAAGAATCGGATGTGGCTTTTTCTATCCAGGCCTCTGATATCAGACTCAGGCGGAGCGATACCATTGTCGTCTCCATTGATGAAAATGCGGTCCTTGAAGTGTCTGACGGAGAAGAATCTATCCCTTATTCCATAAGTAAAGAGGATGATACCCCTGTCAATCCGGGTTCTGCTGCCGCAAGTTTTTCCAATACTGACTACGGACCCGATATTATCATCTTCAATGCTGTCGATCCCGACGATATCCCCTATGCGGGAGATTTTTCAGGCGTGCTGAACTTTAACATCGAAGTCCTTTCACGCGAATGATGACAGGAACTGTAAGAATTGGAGGAATGGCAATGAAAAAAGCTATCAGCAGTATAGCCGCTCTGGCTCTTGCGGGGATATTCTCCGTAACAGCTCTTGCAGCGGCAGAACCTACTGTCATAGATCAGAACAGCCCGGAGCCTTCGGGCAAGGCTGACATTTTAACGAATGTCGAGCCTGAGTTCACAGTATCCATACCCGGAGACACAAATGTTGCCTTCGGTGCCGAGCATACGGATTTCGGCAAGGTCGAGCTTGTCAATGCACGCCTTGAGCCCGGAAAGGCTATCGAGGTCAGCGTTGAGTCCAACGGCAAGCTGGAAAACTCGGCGGATAATACCAAGACTATCGCATATTCACTGACTTACAGCTCCGATATGATGGATGTCCCGGAGTCGCTTGAATTTTCGGTAATGCTCCTCAAAGCCGGAGAAAATTTCGGCCTGACCATCGACATCGAAGCTCAGGAATGGGAAGCCGCTGCCGCAGGACAGTATTCCGGCACGGTAGATTTCAATATCGCCTGCGTCGATGCCCCCGAGGGCAATGGTGATGGCAGCCACGGCGATCATCCGTAAGGAGGGCAATGCATGAAGAAAAAGATATCAGCTTTTCTTCTGTGTGTTTCAATGATCGCTGCAAGCAGCTTTACAGCCTTCGCAGATGACCCGGCAGTCCTGACACCGGATAAGCCGGGAGGCTCGGCATCGGTGAGTACCGAAGTCCCGGCCGCTCATAAGATAACGGTTATCATCAAGGGCGAGGGTAGGATCACGCTGGACGGCAGCGAGGGCATGGAGTTCGACGCAGCACGTCTCTCTGAGCCGGAAGCGGCAGTCATACCGGCGGATGGCTGGAAGCTCCTCAAGGTCGAGTATAACGACGAGGATGTTACCTCCCGGCTGACAGACGGCAAATTCAAGCTGCCCCCGGTAAACAAGGACGGCGTTATCAAAGTCGAATTCGATGAAGAGCCTGCGCCTCCGCCTCCTCCGCCCCCGGATGACGGCGGCAAGGATACACCGCCCTCGACAGGAGTTGTCGGCGGGATCTCGATAGGCTCCGCAGCTCTGCTGACGGCTTTTGTGCTCATCAAGCGCCGCAGCAGGAACAGCACAGAAAAATAACGGATAAAAAAGGCAGCTCAGGCTGCCTTTTTTGCTGCGGGAAAAGTGTATCCTCCTAAAGGGAACGCTATCTGTTGTGCCTTTAGGAGCCTTCCTCCACTTTGGGTGCTTATTGACAAATTAAGAAATATATGTTAAAATATATCAGATAGTTTATTTTTTATGAGGAGGAGAAAAGGATGAAACTGTTAAGAAAAGCCGCCGCAGCTCTCTGCTCCGCTGCGCTGGCAGTAAGCCTTATGGTGCCGGCCGGAGTTTCGGCTGCCGAGGGCGATAATATGGCTATATTCCATTGGGATGATTATCTCGCTGAGGAGCCTCTGTTCGTGCCTGTGGACGGAGTCGAGTCGATAAGCAACGCTCTGGGGGCTTTTGCATACGACGGCAAGGGCTCTGTCCTTGCTTATCCCGAGCCGGGAAATACAGGAAAGGTCATTGTCGGCTGGACAAGGACAGAAGGAAGTTCAGAGATATACAGCCTCTATAACGGCGCTTCCGGGCAGGTAGACCTCTACCCTGTATTTGCCGACGCTGTAAGCCTCGATACCATCCAGCTCACTGCCGACACAGCAGTGCTCCCTGAGGTCGGAAAAGATGTAGTCAATAACGTTACCTCCAGCGTCAGCGTTCCCGCTGATGCTCCGTATAAGGTGTCAAGCGCTTATATCAGTACGCCCGACAGTGTGTTCAAGGACAACAGCTTTTACTATCTGACCGTAAATATCGTTCCCCAGGACGGTAAGGCTTTCAGCTTCACCTATAAGGACGGAACCCAGCTTGTATACGATGTCAAGGGCGCATCGGTAAACGGTGAAAAGGCAAATGTTCAGTGGGAATCGACTCCCGGCGAAAACAGTCTGATCGTTTATTTCCCCATAGCTCTCGGAACCCCAGAGACGGTCAAGCTCAATTTAAACGGCAACGGCTACTTCCCCGATAAATCTATTGATATCCCCAGAAACTCCGGCTATGCTTATATGCATCTCAGCGATATAGACGGAGATCAGTACCCGATAGGCGACGGAGATCACAGATTTGATGTCTGGTGCAGCGATCCTGAACTGACCACCGCTTTCGGCGGTATCAGATACAGCTATTTCGATAAGGATACCGACCTCTATGCTCGCTGGTGCGATGTCATCCATGAGATCAATCTCACCGTTGAGACCCCGCTCTGCGGCGATGATGTGCTCCTTACCGACGAAGCCGGCAATACTCTTGAACAGATCAACATCACTTCCAGGCTCGGGAACATCCTCCGCAAGGTCGAGCTCGTGCCCGGAGCCAAGGGGCTTCTCCCCGCAGGGTCTCATTATACCAACGAGCCCAATATCACCTGCGATGTCCCCGGAGTAGAGGCAGAGGCGACCTGGATCAAGTCCGATAAGGATCCTTCCGCTATGGATATAGATACCGAAGTCAATCTGTTCTATGGCACTCTCTACGGCGAGCAGGACTATATGTTCGTCATCAATGCCCACCGCAAGGATGGCGCACCCATCTTTGCCGAGGATATGGTCATCAATGTGAACAATGTCAAGGCCGGTTCCAGAATGGTGCTCAGAGCTTCCAAGGCCGGGCTTGTCTCCTCGCTGACGACGATCTCCAAGGGCGGCACTACCTTTACCGTAGTCGGCGTCATCACAGCCGATCACGTTTGGGGTGCAGGAGTCACGACCCTTGCCGCGGGCTGCGAGGAAAAGGGTATAATGACCTTTACCTGCCGCCAGAATGACGCTACCAAGACCGAGGATATTGACCCCTTCGGCCATAAGTGGGAGGACTGGAAGGTCGTAAAGCCTGCCACTGCCACCGAGGACGGCCTTGAGATGAGAGTCTGCGACAATAACGGAGAGCATACCGAAACTAGGATCATCCCCAAGACCGGTGAAGCTGCTCCTGCTCCGGCTCCGGCCCCGAGCGAGCAGAGCCCCGCTCCGACAGGAAGCGCACCTGTCCTTCCCGCTGCGGCTGCTGCGGGCGCTGTCCTGACAGCTGTTATGATAGTCTGCAAGAAGAAGCAGTAAGTCATTTGCCCGGGGGCTGCCGGGAGATCAAAGAAAACATAACTCATAAACCGTATATCTTTCCGTATACAGCGGAAGGGTATACGGTTTTTTATATGCGGATAGCTGACCGCAGCGGCGGCAGTTGTTAAAATAGACTGCCGCGAGGGATGACTCAGCGAATTTGTTGTGCAAAACAGATAAATTGTCCTGAAAACTATTGACACAACGGTTGGTTTGTGATATGGTTAGTTACAGAAGTAATTAACCCATTAACAAACTAACCAACAAAGGAGGGGAAACAGGATGTGGGTAGGGATGATACTCGTGTTCGCATCATGGATAGCCGGGAGCATTTATAAAGAGAGAAAAAGCAGCGGGATAAAAAGATAAGCTGCGGAGACAAAAGAAAGAACTAAGAAAGAACAAAAGAAAGAGATCTTCGAAAGGAGTGCAGAATGGAACTTAGATTTGACAGCGAAAAGCCGATATTCCAGCAGCTTTCTGACTGGATAGCGGATAACATCATCCGGGGGGCGTTTGCCGAAGGCAGCCAGATCCCCTCGACCACAGAGATCTCGGTGACCTATAAGGTCAATCCGGCGACTGCGCTGAAGGCGGTCAACATACTCGTCGATAAGGGAGTTATCTATAAGAAAAGAGGGCTTGGGATGTTTGTTTCGGAAGGTGCCTGCGAGATGCTCATAAAGGAGCGTCAGGAGGAATTCTACGGGAGCTATGTAAAGACAATGCTTGAAGAGGCAGAAAAGCTGGGGCTTACAAAACAGGACCTGATAAATATGATAAACAAGGCCTGAAAAAGAAAGGAAGATAAAAAATGAGGGGAATAGAGATAAAGGAAGTAACAAAATACTACGGAAAGCATAAGGCGCTGGAGAATATCAGCGTAAATATAGAATACGGCAAGATATACGGCCTGCTGGGGCGCAACGGCGCCGGCAAATCGACTCTGGTGAATATCATCTCCAACAGAGTATTTGCAACAAAAGGCGAGGTCTTAATCGACGGCGAGCCTGCAAAGGAGAACGAGAATGCTCTCTCGAAGGTCTTTACCGTCAGCGAGCAGAACTTTCTGCCGGTGGATATGAAGTTTCGGGAAGCCGTAAAGCTCACCAAGAGCTTTTTCCCCAGCTTCGACGAGGAGTATGCTTTAAAGCTGGCCGGGATGTTCGAGCTGGATATGAAAAAGAAGCTGGCAGCTCTCTCAACTGGCTATAACACCATATATAAGGTCATCCTCGGGCTGGCAGTAGGGACAGATTACGTCATCTTCGATGAGCCTGTCCTGGGGCTGGATGCAAATCACAGAGAGCTCTTCTACAAGCAGCTCATAGAAAGATACAGCGAGCAGGGCGGGACATTCATCATCTCGACCCACCTGATAGACGAATGTGCTTCCCTCATAGAGAGAGCTGTCATTATTGACAGCGGAAAGCTCATCGAGGACTGCGACACCGAAGAGCTGCTTGCCGGCGCCTATACTGTTACCGGCTCTGCGGCGGCTGCGGATGCATACGCTCAGGGTAAAGAGATCATCGGCAGCGATGCTGTCGGCGGGCTGAAGTCGATATACATCAAGGGCAAGCCGGAGAATGTCCCCGAGGGGCTGGAGATCTCCAAGGCGAGCCTGCAGAACATATTTATCAGACTTACAGAGAAGGGGCAGAAGTAAGGCTCCGAACCCGGGAGCATAGAGAGGGGAATATATATATATGAGAACAAAACTGTTGATAAAACATTCTACAATGCGTATGGCAAAGAGCTGGATAGCGACGATGCTTGTATTGCTGTTCTGGGTCGCATTCATTTCAGTGGGAGAAATAAGGTCGGAGAAAAACAAGATCGATGATCTGATCCGGGAATTCCAGACAGTGGAGCAGATACCCGAGAGCAAGATAGAGATCGTTGCAGACGACGGTATGCCCTTTCCGATGATGTTTTCGATAATGAGCGCTATGCTGGGGCTTGCATCTGTAGTAGGTATCTATGCCATCGGTATGCAGATGTCTGCATCGAGACGCAGCGTCGCCAAGGCGACTTTTGCACTTTTCCTGGAAATGACAGTGGCGATCGGGGCGCTCAACTGGGTGTTTGTTCTGGTCAGGAGGCTGGTCGAGGATAAGATCTTAGCCTCCGATTATCCGCAGTTCAGGGAAAAGCTGCTGGATAGCGCCGCACCCTCCCTTATGGCAGCCGAGGCGCTGATATATCTTGGGATGATGCTGGTGGGCTGTATATGTGCGATGCTGATGATGCGCTCTACTGTTTGGGGGATCGTTTCAATGATCACCGGGATGCTCGGAGGAGTGGCCGGCTCTATTCTGGTCACCTCGCTCTTAGAGAAAAACGCCGTCCTGATAGCGGCTGTTGTCGGAGCGGTGGCTGTTCTGGCGGTGGTATGCTGGAGGCTGATCGTTACTCAGTCTGTGCTCGGGGCAACATTTTTCAAGGTCAGATAGGAGGTGAGCAGAATGACAAAAAATCTTGTTAAGTTCAACATAAGAATAAGTATGTTCCTGCTTCTGCTCGTTATATCAGCCTGCGGCGCGATCTTTGGAGCGCTGATAGATGCGGGCGCCCACGCTTCGCTCATCAGCGGATTTATGGTCGCCTGGCCGCTGGTCATAACAGGAGCGATAATATCCCAAGGAGTCTGCGCTCTGGCTATAGCCTATAATTCCACCAGAAGGTGCCTTATCCGGGCAACGCTCCTGCTGATGGCTGTCTATTCGGCCTTCGCCTGCATTGCAAACATCCTTGCGAGGTCCATCATTACGCAGGTGACCGACAAGGCGAAGTTCGGATACATTATCACCCGCAGCGAACTTATGGCGAAGCCTTTAGAGAATATTGCTTCCGCTGCCCTTGATCTGGTGTTCTGCTTTTCCTTCGCGGTGTTCGGATGTATGCTGGTGGGGCTGGGCAAAAGGCTGCCGACAAAGGCGACCGTTGCTATGTGGCTGGGCTTCATACTCCTTGTGGACAGCATCACCTTTTTCGGGGATGACATTTTCAGGCAGATGAGAGCGCCGAGCCAGCTTCAGGTCGGGCTCATTACAGTAACGCTTCTCGCTCTTTCGCTTTCGATGACGGTCTTCTGCTTCAAGACCTTTGATGCGAAGAGCAGGGTGCTGAAATAATACAGATCAGCGCAGAGCCGCAAAATAAAGACCGTATATCCTCCGCCGGGGATATACGGTCTGTGTTTATATATGAGCTGTAATATGCGCTGCCGGCAGGAAACCCGGGCGCTTTCAGATTCTCTCGTGGAAGGTCCTTGAAATGACATCATCCTGCTGCTCTTTGGTGAGCTTGATGAAATTCACGGCGTAGCCCGATACCCTTACTGTGAGCTGAGGATATTTTTCGGGATGAGCCTGAGCGTCAAGAAGAGTCTCGCGGGTGAATACGTTGACGTTAAGGTGATGCCCGCCTTTTTCGACGTATCCGTCCAGCAGTGAGATAAGGTTGTCGATCTGCTTTTCGTTGGGAATATTGTTTGACATTAGCTTACATCTCCTTCTGTTTGTTTTCGCTGTCTGGGTCGAGCTCTGTGGGCTGGCAGCAGGCTCCGGGCTTGCCGCCGCAATCGGTGGTGCTGAATGTGCTGACTCTGACTCCGCCGTCGCTGTCGCTGATATCGACGGTGAGGTGTCCGCTGCCGTCTTCGATCAGCTTGTCGATCATTTCGACCAGCTCGTCCAGCTCGCCGTTCTCATCGTCTTTGGTAACAAGGTAGCCCATTATTTGTTCAGCTCCTTTGCGATGCTTTCGATATCAAGGTCTCCGACGAATACTGTGCTGTCCTTGCCGAGGGCATCGGGGATTATGGAGAAGGTATTGGAGATACCGTCCTGTGCGTTCCTCCAGGGGAGCTTGGCGACAGAGGAAAGGGAAGCGAGAGCGCCGTGCTGATCTCTGCCGTGCATAGGGTTGGCTCCCGGAGCAAGGGGGATGCCCATTTTCCTGCCGTCGGGGGTGTTGCCGGTTTTCTTGCCGTAGACGACATTGGAAGTTATCGTCAGTATCGACATAGTCGGGATGCTCCCGCGGTAGGTGTGGTGCTTTCTGATCTTGTTGATAAAGCGAGTAACAAGATCGACTGCGATGCTGTCAACTCTGTCGTCATTGTTGCCGTATTTCGGGAAATCTCCCTCGATCTCGTAGTCAACGACTATGCCGTTCTCATCTCTGATGCACTTGACCTTTGCGTATTTGATAGCCGAAAGTGAATCTGCGACTACCGAGAGCCCGGCGATGCCTGTTGCGAAGTATCTCTTGACATCTCTGTCGTGCAGAGCCATCTGGATCTTCTCATAGCAGTATTTATCGTGCATATAGTGGATGATGTTCAGGGTATTGACATAGAGCCCTGCCAGCCATTCCATCATATCGTCGTATTTTTCCATTACGTCGTCGTAATCGAGATAATCTCCGGTGACAGGTCTGTATTTCGGGCCGACCTGGATCTTGAGCCTTTCGTCAACACCGCCGTTGATAGCGTAGAGCAGGCATTTTGCCAGATTTGCTCTTGCTCCGAAGAACTGCATATCCTTGCCGACTCTCATGGATGATACGCAGCAGGCGACGGCGTAATCGTCTCCGTGAGTCGCTCTCATAAGGTCGTCGTTCTCGTACTGTATCGAAGAGGTCTTTATCGACATCTTTGCGCAGTAGCGCTTGAAGTTCATCGGCAGCTTTGTGCTCCAGAGGACTGTCATATTCGGTTCGGGAGCGGGGCCGAGGTTGTCCAGAGTGTGGAGATATCTGAAGGATGTCTTGGTTACGAGGGGAGTGCCGTTTATGGTAACGCCTCCGATGGATTCCGTTACCCAGGTCGGGTCTCCGGAGAAGAGGGCGTTATATTCAGGCGTTCTGGCAAATCTGACGAGCCTGAGCTTCATAATGAAGTGGTCGATGAGCTCCTGGGCCTGTTCTTCTGTAAGGATGCCGCGCTTGAGGTCGCGCTCGATATAGATATCGACGAAGGTCGAGGTGCGCCCCAGAGACATAGCTGCGCCGTTCTGCTCCTTGACTGCGGCCAGATAGCCGAAGTAGAGCCATTGGATAGCTTCCTGTGCATTCTTTGCCGGGCGGGAGATATCGAAACCGTAAATAGCGCCCAGCTCCTTGAGCTGACCCAGCGCTCTGATCTGCTCTGCCAGTTCTTCGCGGACCTGGATGTTCTTGGAGGTCATCCTGACGAGGGAGGTAGCGAGCTGATTTTTTTTGTCTTCGATGAGGAGGTCGATGCCGTAGAGGGCGACACGCCTGTAATCTCCGATGATACGTCCTCTGCCGTAGGCATCGGGCAGGCCGGTTATGATGGCGGATTTTCTTGCGAGCCTCATTTCGGGAGTATATACGTCAAAGACGCCCTGGTTATGGGTCTTTCTGTATTCGGTAAAGATCTTGACTACTTCCGGGTCTACCTCATATCCGTTCTGAGTGCAGGCGTTCTGCGCCATTCTGATGCCGCCGAAGGGCTGGAGCGAGCGCTTGAAGGGCTTGTCTGTCTGGAGGCCGACTATCTTTTCGAGGCCTTTGATGATATATCCGGCCGGATGGGAGGTTATAGTCGAGACGACCTTGGTGTCCATATCCAGGACTCCTCCGGCCTCGATCTCCTGCCTGGCCAGCTCTGAGACTTTATCGCGGAGCTTCTTTGTAGCTTCTGTCGGAGAGGCAAGGAAGCTGTCGTCTCCTTCGTAGAGGGTATAGTTCTTGTTGATGAAATCTCTGAGGTCGATCGCTGTCTTGCTCCATCTTCCGGGAGCGAAGCCTTCCCATTCGGGCATGAATTCCTCGGACATAATGACCCGCCTTTCGTGTTAGTATCAATATATAGTGTTTTGAGCGCAGCAAATACACTATATATTTTATGCCGTATATATGATAACATACAAATATAAAATAGTCAATACCTTTTGATACAGAAATAAAGTGCTGCCGCAGGCTCTTTTCTATACAACTTCACCATTGACCCGCCGGGGGTGTTTTTCCGGGTAGGAAAATATTATTTTTCTCCGTGTATATTATCCCCGGAAAGGGCAATACTATGCCTGTAAGACAACGTGGCAAGGGACACAAAGCTCTCCGCATTCGTGCGGGTCTGAAAGGAGAGAGAAGAATGCTTGATAAGATAGCGCTTTTCCTGCTTATCGTCGGAGGACTCAACTGGGGTCTGGTCGGGCTCTTCGAGTTCGATCTCGTTGCTTTCCTGTTCGGCGGCTCGACAGCCGCGCTCAGCAGGATAGTCTATGTTCTTGTCGCTGTTTCGGCGATCTGGTGCATCTCCTTGTTCTTCAAGGAAAACGAGCTCGTCGAGGCGAACTGACAAAAGAATGCCGGCAAGATGAAAGGGAGCCGACTGTTAAAGGGCGGCCGGGAAGCCGAGGGTTTGCAAAGGCAGCCTGCGTCAGGCTCCGATGTCATGATGCGTTCATCTCATCAGAGAGCCGGCAGCAGCTCGGCTCTCTTTCATCTTGTCGGCCTTTGATATGCAAGTGCGGGATAATTTTCTTGCATTTTATATATTTTTGCCATCCGGTGCCGAAAATATTTCGCTGGAGCTAATTTTCCGTTCATTTTCACATTGCTATCATATAGGCCGAAATTGCAAGATAAATTGACTATATTCGAGCCCGATTATTTGTGTAATGCGACGAAATTTCGACGTGCTTCAAAAAAAGGCTGAAACCCGGTTGACAATTTTCGGAATACAGATTATAATTATAACTGGTGTTAAGGTTCAAATTTTATTTGTAATTAACATCCGTTTTGTTGTCTCCTTTCTTTTGTTCTACACATAGTTTTTTCATTTTGCCTTCGCAGGACACCGTTGTCCTGCATTTTTTTTGCCGCAAGCCCCGGAAGCCCCAAAAAGCCCGGTTCTTGCGGGCTTTTTCGTTCTGAGGAGGATCAGCCTGAGACATATACGAAAAATTTGAAAATTTTACATAAAAATGCTTGAAATCAAAGGCTCGGTATGGTATAATTGTAACATCAAAAACGTTTGCGTAAATTCGCAGCGCCAGAAGGAGTCTTTGCTTTGAATATTTCAGTCGACCCTGCCTTTGAATGTAAGGGGGTCAGTTGTGTCAGACTGACTGCGGGAAGATACTATGCCGTTGTTTCTCCCTCTACGGGAAGCAGCATCCTCAGAATGTATGACACAAAGAACAGCATCGAGGTCTTTCGCTACAGCGAAAGCTGCACTCTTGATGACTATAACAACGCCAGAGAGATCTGGGGCCTGCCGACGCTCTATCTGCCCAACCGCTTCGACGCCGGCGTATTGAAGACCTCCGACGGAGAATATCATCTCCCTGTGAACGATACCCTCTTCGGCAACCATATCCACGGCTGGGCGCATAAAAGAGCCCATAAGCTGGAAACTGCTGAGGTCAGAGGCGATAAGGCCGTCTGCGTTACCTCCTATACCTTTGACAAGGATGACGAGATGTTCTCCTGCTTCCCGCTGAGCTTCAGGCTGACTTATACCTACGAGCTCTCGGAGGCGGAGGGCCTGAAACAGACCCTGAAGCTGGAAAATCTTTCGGACAAGCATATCCCGGTGTCGCTCTGCACTCATACCTGCATAAATGCTCCGATAGTTACCGGAGGCAGCCAGGAAGGGCTCAGACTCACTGTCCCTGTCGGGGAGAGATGTGAGCTCAGCAGCAGATGCCTCCCGACAGAAAGGCTGCTGCCCCTGACGGATGCTGATAAATGCTACATCAACGGCACCAAGAAGCCGGTCCTGAACGTTATCGACAACGAGATGTATACCGCCGCCGAGGGCGAGCTGGACGGCAAACCTTTCTATGGGGCGACTGTTACTGACCTTAACAGCGGCAAGCGTATCTGCAACGAGATATCCCCGGAATACAGATTCTGGAATATGTGGAACGACCGCGGCTGCAACGGCTATTTCTGCCCCGAGCCTATGACCGCTATGATAAATGCGGCTAACCTGAAGCTGGATCCTGCTGTAAGCGGGCATAAGGAGCTCGGAAAAGGCGAGAGCTATGTCTGCTGGCAGAGATTCTTTACATTGGCATAATGGGTATCATAGGAGATATCGCAGAGCATCTGGGGACCAATGTCGTCACCGGGCTCGGTTTGACAAAGGAACAGAAGAAAGAAAGAGGCAAGTGGGGAGCGCTGTTTGCTGTTGTGGCGCTGATCATCCTGCTCATCAGCTTTCTCAGGACGCAGTCTCTAAAAAATGCCGACCTGCTGGGTGGAAAGAAAACTATCGAAAAGTTCCTGCATACGAATGTCACCTGTATGGCGCTGGTATTGGCGATGGCATTGGCGATGATCGTCATCTGCTTCAAGACCTGGAAGGGCAGAGCAAGCTCTATCTATCAGTTGATCTTCGTCGGCGCCTGCTGGCTGCTGATCTTATACAGCGGCATCACGACTATGATGGCAGTGCATAATATCAGCCGGGAGCTGGACGGGCCGAAGACAGTAAATATGCAGCAGTATGTGCTCTGTATGCGCGGCAGCGACTATATTCTCGCTTTCGACGAGGATGGGTCAAAGGACGGTGTAGTCCTGGTCATCCCCAAGGAAAAGTATGATGAGCTCAGCGCCGGGGAAGTCTCTACAGAGACCTATCTCTCCAGAACGATGAGGCTCATACAGGAATCGGAGTATGTAGAATACAAGAACGCAAAGCTCTATGCGTCCCCCATCGAGATCAGCTATTATCCCGATTCGATAATCTATGAGAGCTGCGCTTTCGACCGTGAAGCCGGAGCGCAGGCAGCTCAGAACGGACAAAGTGATTTAAGCTAAGGCTTAATATAAGACGGGCGCGTTGATAGGAGCGCTCCCGATCATCAAATATGAAAGGTGGAACTATCATGAAATTCGGATTTTTTGATGACGTAAACAAGGAGTATGTCATCACCAACCCGAGAACTCCCTACCCCTGGATCAATTATCTCGGCACACAGGAGTTTTTCTCCCTCATCTCCAACACCGCCGGCGGCTACAGCTTCTTCAAGGATGCCCGCCTCAGGAGGATCACACGTTACCGCTATAACAATGTCCCTGTTGATATGGGCGGCAGATACTTCTATATCAACGAGGGCGGCAAGGTATGGTCTCCCGGCTGGAGCCCTGTAAAGACCGAGCTCGATTCCTATTCCTGCCGCCACGGTATCGGATATACCGTTATCAAGGGCGTTAAGGACGGCCTCAGCGCGGAAGTTACTTTCTTCGTTCCTCAGAATTTCAACGGCGAAGTTCAGAAGATGGTGCTGAAGAACGAATCCGATAAGCCCAAGAGCTTCAAGCTCTTCTCCTTCCTGGAGTGGTGCCTCTGGAACGCTTCCGACGACGGCGAGAACTTCCAGAGAAACTTCAATACCGGCGAGGTAGAGATCGAAGGCTCCACTATCTTCCATAAGACAGAATATAAGGAAAGACGCGACCATTTCGCATTCTATACCGTAAATGCCGATATCTGCGGCTTTGATACCGACAGAGAGACCTTTATGGGCGGCATATACAACGGCTTCGCCAACCCCGGCACAGTATTCGCCGGCAAGCCCGCAAATTCCGTAGCCGACGGCTGGAGCCCCGTTGCTTCTCACTGCCTCGATATCACTCTCGCTGCCGGCGAGGAGAAGAGCCTCGTGTTCATGCTGGGCTATGTCGAGAACGGCAAGGATAAGTGGAATGCCGACGGCACAATGAACAAGAGCAAGGCCTACGCTATGATCGAGGCTATGAACACCGCTGAGAAGGCTGACAAGGCTCTCGCAGAACTGAAGGCTTACTGGGACGGCCTTCTTTCGCAGTATCATGTCGAGACAGCCGACGACAAGCTCAACAGAATGGTAAATATCTGGAACCAGTATCAGTGCATGGTAACATTCAATATGTCCAGATCTGCTTCCTATTTCGAGAGCGGTATCGGCAGAGGCATGGGCTTCCGTGATTCCAATCAGGATCTGCTGGGCTTCGTTCACCAGATCCCCGACAGAGCAAGAGAGCGTATCCTCGACCTGGCTGCCACACAGTTTGAGGACGGCGGCTGTTATCATCAGTATCAGCCCCTTACCAAGAAGGGCAACGACGCTATCGGCGGCGACTTCTCGGACGACCCGCTGTGGATGATCCTCTCTACCGCACAGTATATCAAGGAGACCGGCGACTACACCATCCTCGATGAGTCTGTTCCTTACGATAACGACGAATCCAAGGCTCAGTCCATGATGCACCACCTCAAGATGAGCTTCTGGCACGTTGCAAAGGCTGTCGGCCCTCACGGCCTGCCTCTCGCAATGAGAGCCGACTGGAACGACTGCCTCAACCTCTCCTGCCATTCAGATACTCCGGGCGAGAGCTTCCAGACCTATACCTCTCCCAAGTACGGCGAGGAGAAGTTCAGCCGCGTTGCAGAGTCTGTCCTCGTAGCCACTATGATGAGCTTCATCGGGCCTGAGTATGTTGCCCTCTGCAAGTATAAGGGTCTCGACGACGAAGCTGCCGCTGCTCAGGCAGAGATCGACAAGATGAACAAGAACACCCTTGAGTACGCCTGGGACGGCGAGTGGTTCCTCCGTGCTTACGACGACTTCGGCAAGAAGGTCGGCTCCAAGGAGTGCGAAGAGGGCAAGATCTTCATCGAGCCCCAGGGCTTCGCAGTTTTGGGCGGCCTCGGTAAGGAGAGCGGCAAGGATATCGTAACGCTCAACTCCGTTAAGAAGTATCTCGATACCAAATACGGCCTTGTGCTGAACAACCCTGCATTTACCAGGTATTATAAGGAATACGGCGAGATCTCCACATATCCCGGCGGTTATAAGGAGAACGCAGGTATCTTCTGCCATAACAACGCATGGATAATCTGCGCTGAGGCGTTTGCCGGAAGAGGCGACCAGGCCTTCGAGTATTATTCCAAGATCGCTCCCGCATATCTTGAGGATATCTCCGACCTGCACCGCACCGAGCCCTATGTTTACGCTCAGATGATCGCCGGAAAGGATGCCAAGAGGCACGGCGAGGCCAAGAACTCCTGGCTGACCGGTACCGCTTCCTGGAACTTCGTTGCTATCTCCCAGTACATACTCGGTATAATCCCCGATTACGAAGGCCTCAAGGTAGATCCTTGCATCCCCGAGGCTTGGGACGGCTACAAGCTGACCAGAAAGTTCCGCGGCAACACTTACAACATTACATTCAAGAACCCCGAGCATATCAGCAAGGGCGTAAAGAGCGTTGTTGTTGACGGCGTTAAGATCAACGGAAATGTCCTCCCCGTATTCGAGGCGGGCACGGAGCACGAGGTAGAGGTAGTCCTCGGCTGATAAATGCTGACGAGGAGAGCTGTCGCATTCGCGCGGCAGCTCTTTTTCCTCCCGAAAAAGGCTGAGAACAGGGCAGGATACATTAACAGAAAAGAAACAATTTGTGCGCTTTGCTGTTCATCAGAGCCGTTTTTAGTGCAATTTCTACATAAAGCCAAATTGACTCTGATTTTTTGATGTGTTATAATAGATTTGGTAAAAAGAGTTATGTTTAAGGCAATACCGCATGACCCGCGGCTAACGCCTCTGCACATCATCTGCTTGCCAGCTTTCCGTCATATTACCCAAATTCTCCTTGACTTGCGTCAGCAAGCCTGC
>CAMNNQ010000119.1 GCA_946545645.1 uncultured Clostridia bacterium
TGCGTCAGCAAGGCTGCGTCAAATTTAGGCAATCTGACGAAAAATCTGACTTCGCATCTGACGCACAGGGGTTGTGCGGTATTGCCTTAACCGAGTGTGAGGGCTTCATTTATGAATAAAATACCAGACGAACTGAAAATATACGAGCTTTCAAAACTGTGGAAGGAAGCAGAATACAACTTTGCATTCTGGGATAAGGTCGATATCGACTGGGATGAGGAATACAAAAAAGCACTCCCTCGTGTTCTGGCGGCAAAGGATGCCTATGAGTATTACCGTGAACTGAGGAGGTTTGCCGCCCTGCTTTGCGACGGGCATACGGATGTATCTTTCCCAGAGTATGTTTGGCAGGATGCGCAGTATTTTTCGGCTTTTCCTGTATATTTATTCAGATTCGGGAAAGATATCGCTGTCATATGCGTTTCAGAGGAATATAAAGATATTATCCCTCTTTACAGCATAGTCAAAAGGATAGACGGAAAAGATGCTGCGGAGTATGTCAAAGAGAACTGCTACCCCTATATCTGGCACGCAAACGAAGCAGCCTGCGGGAATAATGCAATGATCGAGCTGATGTACGGAAGAGCCGGAAGCTGCGCTTCGTTCACCTTTGAGAAGGACGGCAGAGAATTTGATGTCACGCTCACCAGAGAAGATGCCGCAAAGATAAAATGGTACGCCGAAACTCCCGCCGCAGCAGAGACCGGCAGGAAACTCTTAGTCAGCGGAGACTCATTCAAGTGTGAGATTACCGAAGACGGCATTGCGGTATTGAAGTTCTTTTCCTTTGCCGACAATTCGATGCCGGATGCAGTTTACAAACACTTCGACGAGCTTGCCGAAGCTAAGGCATACATAATTGATGTTCGTGGCAACACAGGCGGCAACAGCTTCAACGGACACCAGATCGCGGCGATGTTCATTGACGGAGATTTTCAGAATTTCAGCGGCGAGATGCAGACGTATCAGCCCACCTATAAGGCGTGGTCGGTGTTCAGAGATGATCTGAAAGATCTGTCTCTTACCGAGTTTGAAGAAAAGTATTCCGACGAGGAAAGCATAAAGGCGTACAGAATGAGCCGGCATATCTATTTCGAGAGCGTGACTGAAAATACCGAGAACCACACGCCCGGAAAGCTGAACGGACCTATTGCCGTGCTTATGAACGAGTACACCTTCTCGGCAGGTGAGGATTTTGTAGATGCGATGAAAGCGAACACCGATGCGGTATTTATCGGCAGCAACACCGCAGGCTCATCGGGACAGCCGCTTTGCATACCGCTTGAAAGCGGCGGCTCATTTCGTATATGCACGATGAGGTGCCTAGCTCAGAACGGAGAGGATATCTACAACAAAGGCTTCTCCCCCGACATCAGGATAGAACGAAGCCTCGCCGAATATGTCGAAGGGCGTGACAGCGTCCTTGAAAAAGCAGTCAGCCTTCTGAAAGAGAAGCTGTAGACCAAACACGCCGCCCCGAGAGGGGCGGCGTGTTTGGTATCAAAGATATCTATTGTCAAGTGACTCGATCACGAATATCATAGATTATTTCTAATCCGGTATGTTGATCATCATCTATGGAATACATAACATCAATATCAAAAGAAGTCCCTTTAAAATGCTTTTCCTTTATTCCATATGTGTTAGTTGCTTTTTTTAATTCAATAGTAAAAGATTCTGGAATTCCCAATAGTGTATTAAGTCCACTACAAAGCCCCCAGCCTAATATAGTTGATCCAGCAGAATCTTTAGGATCAGAATCAACCATAATATATGAAAAATCAGATCCGATTTTATAGAAATCACTGGGATCAACAGTATTGTAGTCTACTTGTTCTCTTGATGTTCTAAACGAGTTATTTGATGATAAAAGATTATATAGAAGAATTGCTTTATTATCCCAAAGCTTTGGAATAGCTTCTACAAAATAACCATCCACTATATTTTTATATTCTAATTTGGTAGCTTTGTACTCTGCGATATAATCTTTAGTAGTGGTTGTAATCGTAGCTTCTTGAGTTTGGGGTGTAGTTGTAGTAATTTGTATTCCTTGATTATTTGGTTCATTATTCGATATTACATCTCCGCACCCTACAAGAAAAGATAAACATATCGTTACTGTGCATAATAAAGCAGGGAATCTATTCACAATTATTCAACCTCACTTTCTCTTTATCTTCTCAATATCCAGCCCGGTCTCGCAAAGCTCTCTCACAGCATCAATAAAGTGCTTATGCTTTTTATCTTTCTGATATTTCTCGATTCGTTTTACAAGAGCTTTATCTTTTTCACTGTCATTGAATGTTGCTGTCTTGGACATAATTTTCAACCCCCTTATATTATATCCCATAACGGGATATAATTATTATACCATAGTGGTATAATAATGTCAAGAGATTTTGTGAAATTTGATGACAGTAAGGACGGAGCTATGAGATTAAAGGAACTGCGGAAGAAAAAAGGTGTCAGCCAGCAGCGGCTGGCTATGGATCTGAATGTCAATCAGAATACCATCAGCAGATACGAGACCGGCGAAAGAGAAGCTGACTATAAGACACTTATCCTGATCGCAGATTACTTTGATGTTTCCATAGATTACCTCCTCGGCCGCACCGATAAAAAAGAGACCAACAGATAATAAAAGCCCCCGCACACCAAACGGTATGCGGGGGCTATCTATTTCTTATTACTTGTCGTTCAGCGAGTTTCACAGCTTCTCGCTTTCAGCTTCCATCAGCTTCATAAGATCCTCAAAGCCGGCGGCTCTGACGATTACGGCAAGGAAGCAGACAACGGCTCTGATGCAAGCAACCCCAAGACCGGCAGTTCAGCACCTGTAATGTGCGCTGCTGTGATCCTCCTCGGTGCGATAATCGTAACTCAAAAGAGGAAGCGTTAAAAGCATCAGGCTGATAAGCGCTAAAACTTAGCATTATCAAGGCTTCAGGGCGTTCCATACAATCGGGACGCCCTAAAGTCTGCACAGCCATAAACCATTCCCTCCCGCACATTTTCTCTTTGAACCATCTCTTGCCATCTGCCCTGTCTGAATGGGTCCGGCAGCAGCAAATTTTCCCGGTAAGACAATAATGCATCAAAAAAGTGCAGCCCCCTGCGGACTGCACTTTTTTGTACTCCCCTCCTGACTGCCTGTTTCTCAGGAGCTGCCTGGATCATAGGAGCGCATATACTATAATGACCTGCCTGATCTGTAAGCCTGCTCGGGATAGCTGCTCGCCCTTGTCATGGATGGGCTTCCGCAGCCGTATCCGAGGATCATACCCATATCCTCGAAATTGATGTAGCGCACCAGCGTTCTGTAATGTGCGGTCAGGGCTTCAAATGTCCAATCTTCCGAGTTCCAGGCAACAGCGATGAGAGCCGACTTCAGATGTCTGCGGTTAAGGCTGCTGTTGTAGGCGCAGAAGCGGTCAACTACTGCCTTGAGCTGAGCACTCATCCCGTAGTAGTATAGCGGTGTTGCAAACACCACCATATCACATGAGAGCAGTGCTTTGTGGATAAGCCCGTTGTCGTCCCGCTGAACGCAGTCGCCCTCATATCCGCAGGCGACACAGCCTGTGCAGGGGTTTATGTTCAGCTCGCATACATTTATCATCTCAACTTCGTGTCCGCTCTCCCCCGCACCCTTCCTGAACTGCTCCGCAAGGATGCTTGTTGAACCCTTTGAGTTCGGGCTTGCCATAAGTATAACTATTTTCATGCTTTACCTCCCTCAGCTCATTTTGTGCTTATACCGTTTTTGTCCAGCCATTCGGATATGTCATCATCCAGTGTGCTGCCGCCGGAATAATGCACGGATAATCCCTCCCCGATGACCGAATCCGGGGCGAGCTTTGCGATAGCTGTAAGGCTTTGGCCGAAGCGTCCGCCGCCGTGTGAACAGAAAGGTATTATCGTCTTTCCGGAAAAGTCATAGCTTTCAAGGAACGTAGCTATCGGCATCGGGATCGAAGCCCACCAGTTTGGATATCCCAGCAGTATCGTGTCATACTGCTCCATATTGTCTATCTGCTCGTTAAGCTCCGGACGAGCCTGCCTGTGCTGATCCTCCTGCGCTTCCATAAGGACGGTATTGTAATCTGAGGAATAGGGCTCAACAGGTGTCAGCTCGACGATATCGGCATAGATGCGCTCCTTGATATTTTTGGCGATGCCTCTTGTATTTCCGCTCCAGGAGAAATATGCGATCAGAGTTTTACCGCCCTTCCCGGCCTTTATGTTCTCCTTCGCCGTCAGAGTTCCGGAAGGAGCATTGTCTGCATTTCTGACAAGCCTTACACCGAGGTTATAGCTTTTCATATCCGCCTGGCCTGCGGCGCGGTAGGCGCTTCGCATATTCTTTGCAAAGTCGTTCCAGCCGCCGCCCCTGTAAACGTGGCGAGTGCCTGCTTCTGCGCCTGTGGGATCATTAGTCTTTGACAGATCATATTCGCCGTAATAATCCCAGCACCACTCATTGACATTACCGTGACAGTCGTAAAGCCCCCAGGCATTCGGCTCAAAGCTGCCGGCTTTTACTGTCTTCTGACGGTACTCGCCCGGGCGTGCTTCAAGCACCTCGTCGTCAAAATAGTTTTCTTCGATCTCATATGGGTAATGCCCGTAAAAATTCGCATCATCAGCGCTGAGAGAATGTTCGGTATTAAAAGGAGTTCCCGTTCCCGCTCGGCAGGCATATTCCCACTCCGCTTCGGTTGGAAGACGGTAGCCGTTTGCCGACCTGTCCCATATCACTTCTCCGTCAGCGATCGTGTAGGCAGGGGTAAGCCCTGCTGCCTTGCTTCTTGCATTCGCATACTGCACTGCTTCGAGCCATGAGATATTATCGACAGGCAGGCCGTCACCGTCAAAGGTGCTCGGGTCATCGCCAATGAGCGCTTCGTAATCAGATTGCAGGCTCTCGTAAGGGTCGATATAAAAAGCCGATACAGTTACTTCATGGAGCTTTTCGTCATCTATCCGCCAGTTCTCCGTATCGGGGCTGCCCATATCAAAGCTGCCACCCTCAACAAGGATAAATCCGTCATCGGCGGCTTTTGGAATCGCCGCAGGTTTACCGTCTGTCCCCTTTTTGTCAGCAGAGCTCACCGTGCTGCTCTGCTTTTTGCTGTTTGAAGCCTGCCAGCCGGTGCTGTCCGACCCGCTGCCGGTGCTCTCTTTAAGCGCAAAAAACATCACAACACCTGGCACGATCGCGCAGACGAGCCAAAGGAGCGACTTCGGAGAGTATTTCTTATCCCTGCCCCTTTGTGTGACTTCTGAAAGCACATAGCCCGCAAGGACAAAGAACAAAAGCATTGCAAGGTTTTGCAGGATGACCAGCCAGGATGCCATTGTGAAATCAAGGAACGCAAAGTGTGTCCTGAAAAAGATATAGTTTGCGATATCGTTCTTTAAGAACAGCCACAGCCCTACACCGGCAATGCCTGTCAGGAGGATCCTGAATACCAGCTTGCCCTTATCAGGCATTCTGGCTGTCATAGCTTTGATGTGCAGACCGATATGCAGACCCATAAGGATAAACGACCAGTGGGACATCGCCAAGTGAAGCTCTCTGGCGGTCATTACATTGATAAGTCCGTACATAAACGGCACAGCGTGGCCGCTCATGGACATCCCGCTGAAAGCCGTCATTGCGATCGATATGAGCAGCAGCGTATTCACAGCCGTCATTGCGATCCGGTATGGCGTATATTTTCCTTTGAACAGCGCCTTGTACCATTTGCGGTTGAGGATATTGTGCAGTATCAGAGTTGCCGTTATACCGATGCCCAGCCATTCGTGGAGCATATTCCCCGTGACCTGAAAGGCCATAAGGAACATCAGAAGGACTGTCAGCACTGCATCAACTATCCTTTTGATCATGTTTGCGGTCTTAGCCTGCATAACAGTCCCTCCTCGTCAGTTCATTCCGTTTATCCATTCCTGTATCTCGCTCTCGGAGATATCTGCATTGAGCCTGCCGCCTGCGAGCCAGTTTCCGCTGCCTGCCTGTGAAGCAAGGTTTTCGCCGCTCCTGCCTATGGGGCTGCTGCCCGAGGTGCAGAACGGGATGACCGTTTTGCCCTCAAAGCTGTGCGCCTCAACAAATGTGCTCATCATTCTCGGCGCTTCGCCCCACCAGATCGGATAACCGATATACACCGTCTTGTAACCCTCCAGATCAACAGTATCGTTTGCGATAGCCGGGCGGGCATCGGGATCGTTCATTTCGATCGTCGTGCGGCTGCTCCTGTCATTCCAGTCAAGGTCGGCGTCTGAATAAGGCTCGGAGGGGATAAGCTCAAATATATCCGCATTTGCGGCAGAAGCAATACGCTCCGCGACTCCCTTTGTCGTCCCTGTTGCAGAGAAATATACAACTATCGTGTCCTTGTCGCTGCTTTTTTCAGGTCCGTTATCCTGCTGCTGTTTACCGGTCTGTGCGGGAAGGGTCTTATCTTCTCCCGACTGTACCGATCCGCTGCCGCTGTCAGACTTCTGTGTCTGCGTTTCCTGCTTTGAGGCTCCTGCCTGTGAAACAGGATCGGCTGCTGCGGAGCTGCTGTCGGCATTTCCGCAGGCAGTAAAGCATAACATACTCATTGCAGCCATAATTGTTAATATCAGTTTTCTCATAAATATCACCTGCTTATTTCATTTCCTTTTCCCAGAAGCGTATCACATTCAGCCCGAGGCCGTCAGCAACGCTTTCAAGTTCCTTTACCTCATCCGCAGTGAGAGATATATTTGCTGCCCTGACAGCGTCCTCAACATGGCTGACCTTTGTAACACCGATTATAGGCAGCGTTCCCTTGGCAACAGCCCACGCAACAGGTATCTGTGCGATACCGACACCGTATTTGTCAGCGATCTTTCCAAACGCCTTGTTCAAAACTTCTAACTTGTCAAGAATGGGGTTATAGCTTTCCGCTCTTGCCGAGCCTGCGGGCATGGGGTGAGCAGTATCATACTTGCCCGAAAACGCACCCTGTTCCAGTACCATGTAGGAAAAGAAAGTAATTCCGTTTTCCTTGCAGTAGTCAAGAATGCCAGAATCCTCTGAGGAACGGTTGATAAGGCTGTAATGGTTCTGCACTGCCGAGAGCTTCAAGCCGTGTGCTTTCAGGATCTCTGCTGCCTGCTTTATCTCCGCAAGGTCGTGATTTGAAACACCGATCATCGGCGCATTGTCTTTCCCCTCGAAATACTTTGCAAGCTCCTCTGTCCACTTTGGAGCATCCCAGACATTGTGTATCCAGTAAATATCGAAGCGGTCAAGCTCCATGAGTCCAAGCTGCATCTCGATCATATCCTTCATGGCCGTTGGAGAGGAACCGTCAGCACACTGGGGTGTGAACTTGTCAGAAATGATATAGCTGTCTCTCGGCAGTCCCTTTACAAAGCCTGCAAGCACCTTTTCAGAAGTGCCCATTCCGTAGGCGTAAGCTGTATCCCATTAGTTCAGACCGTTCTCCATAGCCTTGTCGAAGATCGGGCGGAGAGTTTCAGCCGTCAGGCTGTCGCCGAATGTTCCGTCGTTGCCCCGGGCCCATGCTCCGAGGGCGATCTTTGGTAAGCTTTTCATAATAAGAATCCTCCTTATAATTTCTGACTTCCCGTTGACCATACGTGTTTTTCGTTTCTGTTTGCCGGCTTGTTCTGTGCCATAACGCCTGCCAGCGCATGAGGCACATAGGGTTCTTCAAGATATGCTGTTTCATAATCGGTAAGTTCCAGCTCTGCTGCCTTTGCTGCCCCCTCGATATGATGGAGCTTTGTTGCTCCGACAACAGGTGCAGCCACCTTTGTCAGCAGCCACGCAAGAGATATCTCTGTCATTGAAACGCCGTGCTTTTCGGCAAGCTCTGCAACTCGGCGGATGATGACCTCATCCTGTTCTTTCGTTGCTTCATACTTGAATTTTGCGTAGCTGTCCTCCTCGGCTCGCTTCGAGGTCTCGCCGGGGAGTCGGCTGAGTCTGCCGCTGGCAAGGGCACTGTAGGGTGTCATAGCTATATTGTCCTCCGCGCAGAGCATAGCCATTTCTCTCTCCTCCTCACGGAAGATAAGGTTGTAATGCCCCTGCACACTGACGAATTTCGCAAAGCCCTCTTTTTCAGCCAGAGCATTCGCCTTGGCAAGCTGCCAGGCATAGCAGTTTGAAATACCGATGTATCTTGCCTTTCCCGCCCTGACGACTTTGTCCAGCCCGTCAAGGATATCGTAGATCGGCGTATTCCAGTCCCACATATGGTAAATGTAAAGGTCAACATAGTCCATTCCGAGATTATCAAGGCTCTTGTTTATCATCCGCTCGATATGCTGCTGGCCTGTGATGCCGGCTTCGATATCCGCAGGTGTTCTCGGCAGGAATTTTGTTGCGACTACCACCTCGTCACGCTTTGCAAAGTCCCGCAGCGCTCTGCCGACATACTGCTCACTTGTTCCCGACTGATAGGCGATAGCCGTATCATAAAAGTTGACTCCAAGCTCCAGCCCACGCTTTATTATCTCACGGCTGTGCTCCTCGTCGATCGTCCAGGAATGCTGTCCGTTTGCTGCATCACCGAAACCCATACAGCCCATACATATCCTCGAAACATTCAGATCTGAATTGCCAAGTCTGGTGTATTTCATTTTGCACCTCCCAGTAACTGCATAACGCAGGAATAGACTATCTCATAAATGCTGTGCATCCTGAACTCCATTTTTGCTTCACGCATAGCATCAAGCTGCTTCTGTGTTGCTACAGAATAAGGATAGACTCCGAAGAGGAACGGAAAGAAAACAAAAATAAAGCTCTCTCGATCGCAGTCGGGGAAGAATTTTCCGACACAGGCTCTTACCGCATCAAGAGATGCGCCGTAAGCGACCTTGAATTCCGTCAGCCGCTCCGGCCGGGAGTTTTCTTCCATATCGTAGTGGTTCATCGCCAGCAGCTTCAGAAGCTGCTCATGCTTTTCGAGAGAGCTTGCGATGGCTGCTGCGAAGCCCCCGGGAGACATACTTTCGTTTCCGGCAGCAAGCGAGTCCATCTCCTCTGCCCAATGCTCGTATTCGCGCTGCATCAGAGCCAGAAATATCTCCTCTTTAGTCTGGAAATAGTTGTAGATAGACGTTCTTGTAAATGATGTAACTGCGCCTATATCCTTTATAGTTATCTCCTTGAAGCTCATATTCTGATAGAGCTTTTCGCAGGCATTAACGATCTCTTCCCTGCGCGAAGCTGTCAGCTCAGGTGAACCCTTCGGCATTATGACTCCTCCTTTTTATTCTGACATCGTGTCACTATAATCATTATAGCACTATTCTGACACCGTGTCAATATGCTTTGAGAAAATAATCTGATTTCGTCAGATCGCACAAACCCGGAGCCGCTGAGCTGTAAACAACTACCAGACAGCACATCTTACCCTATTATTTGCAGCTCTCTTTTGCCTGCACTTTTATGCTCCTGCTCCCGTTTACGACACTTACCTCTCCGTTCACGACACAACTCCCCGTCTGAGCGTTTTCTGTGATATCATCATCACAGAAAGCCAAAACGGAGGGATAAACATGAAAAAAATATCAGCATTATTAGCCGCTGTCCTGATGAGCGCCACAATGGTATCCTGCACTTCCGGCAATAAGGAAGCCGGACTGATCGAGCGCCTCTTTATGGATAACCCCCGGCAGTCAGTTACAACCACCGCTGCTCCGGAGCCAGCCGAAACAGCTCCTGCGGTCACAACAACTACAACGGCTGTTACAACTACTGCCCTGCCTGCCACAGAAGCTCCGGCGGAGGAACCTGCCGCTGCGGACAGGCTCATCAACCACCCCTATCTGAAGGATATCAACAGAAACACTATCATCCAGAACGATTCCAATGAATCCGGCAAACTGTTTAATATGACAAAATACGATTCCTGGTATTTTTATGACTTTTATAGCAGCGCAGTGTCAGGCTTCGGGGTGAACGGCCAGGAGCTAACTGTCGCCGCATATGAAGGTATCGAGGCGCAGATAACCGATAACAATACTCTGACAGTCAGAGCTGCCGGCAGCAATATGTGCAGCGGCATCACCATACGCTATGAGGACCCGAGTGTCTATGTGCCTTATCAGACTTCTTCGGCAAACGCTGCGAGGGCGAAAGCCTCGGCCGACCTTCGGGACACAGCCTTCCTGAACGGCTTTTACGAAATAAGCTGCGAGTTCAATGTCGGAAATGAAAAAAAAGCCGCTTCTGTGTATCTTCTCGTCAACTGCGCATCGAACGACCCGCAGGACTGCGAATTCTTCCTCTGCAACGGTGAAAGGCATCTCAACTATGAAGATTTCAGCAGCAAGTCCAAAAGATACGAGGACCTTACTGACCTCCTGGAAAGGCAGGGCGTTACCCCCGAAAAGGCTCTGACAGCAAGCCGGCACTATCCCCTCTCGGCACCCGTAAACAATGACGATACCCAGTACTGGATCGACCTTTCCCATAAGATACTTGAAGGCAAGGAAGAGCATGACCCGGCCTACAAGGCGCTGTACCTTCACGACTGGATGACCTCTCACCTCAGCTACGATGAGTATAAGGTCAGGGTACTGATCTATCAGAGATACAAGGATGCCGAGGGCAACACCTATCCCGAGCATTATGTTTCCAGGAACTATACCGGAGTATGTCTGGACTTTTCCAGCATCTATGCGATAATGTGCCGAGAGTACGGTATCCCCTGTGTGGTTCTAACAAACGACACCCACGCCTGGAATGCTCTCTACCTCAAAGGCAGATGGTATGAGGTCGATCTGACCGTCGATACCAACAGGACAGTAAAGGGCAAGGACACCACCGATATTACCGATGCCGACAAACAGTATTGCTATACCGGCTTCTGCCGCCCGGATGTCAACAGCGAGCTACCGACTGCGGCGACAAAATATTGCTGGTGACAGTTCACGACAGATCCGATACACTTCACGACAGGAACGGTCACAGGTCAGGTTAATATGCTAATATGTTTTCAGAGACAGAAGAGAGGAGGTGAAGGAAGATGCCGATGGTCTATTGCAGCCGATGCGGCAAGCTGGTCAGCACGAGAGCCGGGAGCTGCTGCCGCTGCGGCGAGCCTTTGGAGGATGATATCCGGCTCCGGAGGTATGAACTGATGCGGGTCAGGAAACAGAATCTCAAGGATATTTACGCGGTGTGTACGCTTTCGGTCGCGACCTTGCTGATGTTTCTGATTTTTATAGTCAATTAGTCAAGAAACGGTATGTTTACAGTCCATTCACACAATATTCCATTTAAGTATACATATATATACTATTATTTAATATATGGTCAAATTTGGAGGAAAAAGCTATGAGATGCAATAATTGCGGAACAGAAAATCAGAACGGCAGCAAGTTCTGCCGGGGCTGCGGAGCAGCAATGAACGGTATGGAGGCTGCACCTCAGTTCAATGTACAGGCACAGGCAGACCGGGCAGGCTCCGGTTCCAAGGGCATAAAGCACTTGATCATCTTCCTTATCGGTGCTGTGATGATAGCCGGCGGACTTATTCTGACGCTGAAACCGGACCTGTTCACAAAAGTGAGCGATAATTCAAATCTCGGCGGCGCGATGAATCTGATCTCTCTTGCCCTGCTGATAGTCGGAGGCCTGTTCGTGGTAGATTCGATTTTCAGCCTGTTCAGAAAGAAGAAATAAGAAGTAAAATCAAAAACCGACAGGCTGCAAAGCTGCCTGCAAGATAAATTAACTGGAGGAAAAGAATATGTTTTGTAACAATTGCGGAAAAGAAAATCCTGACAACAGCAAGTTCTGCCGAGGCTGCGGAGCAGCCCTGAACAACAGCGCCCCCCAGCAGACCTTTATTCAGCAGCCTGCCGGGGACGGAGCAGCAACAAAGGCTAAAGGCAAAAATATCAGCTTTTCCACTGCTATCATAGTCATACTGGTAACTCTTGCAATAGGGCTGGCTATTTGGCTGTTCTTATTTGGCGGATTTAAAAAAATAGTCGGCGATACTCCCGACATAGTTACAGAGGAACTTCATGATTTCGGATACTTCATGATCAGAGCCGATAAATCAATGGTAGAGAATGAACCAATCGGTAATATCAGAACATTTACGATAGAAGAAAATAGAGCCAGGGTTGTTGCAGTCAAAGAAAAGGTCAACTCGAAGCTTACAGATGATTTTTTCAAGGAATTATGTAATCTGGATCGCATTAGTTTTTATTTTGATAAAGCTACTGATTTTAAAGAGATCTCTAAAGACGGAGATGTGATAACATTTAATTGTACTTCAGCAAACGGACTGAACGAGTACGGATATGCAAAATTTAAGCATCAGGGCCAGAATCTGTATCTCTTTGTTTTCTATTGTGATGATTCAAGCACAAATACTTACAAGGATCGTTTTGCCAGGTGGGCTGACTCGATTACAATATCTCCAGAATAATAGAATAAATGCTCTCCCGGCAGGCAGTCGGGGGAGCATTATTAGACCAAGGAGGGCATCAGTATGAGGATCGCAATATGCGATGACGAAAAACGCTTTATAAATGACTTCTCCGCGATAGTGGACAAGCTCTACAAAAGCCTTGATATGATAGTCGATGAGTTCTCTGACGGAGCTTCACTTCTGCGCAGCTTTGCAGCCAGACGCTATGATATCGTGTTCCTCGATATCGAAATGCCCGGGATGGACGGTATAGCCCTTGCCAAAAAGCTGCGGGAGCAGAGCGAGGATGTTTACATAGTCTTTCTGACAGGCCATATCGAATACGCAATCAAAGGCTACGAGGTTAATGCTCTGCGGTATCTCACAAAGCCCGCTTCGGAAGAGAGTGTCCGCGAGGTGCTGGATCATGTTATAAAAAAACAGAACAGCGAAAAATACATCTGGGTAAGATCCCGCAGCGCCGATCAGAAAGTAAGGCTCTCTGATATCATTTTCATCGAGGCGCAGGATCAGAATCTTATAATCTGCACTCAGAACGGCAGCTATGAATTCCGGGCCAACATCGGGGAATACGAGCAGATGCTTACCCCCGAGGGCTTCTTCCGAATTCACCGCAGCTATATCGTCTCGCTGTCAAAGATAGTTTCGGTCTCCGGCAAGGAGCTGACCGCCGCAGGCGGGTATAAGCTGCCGATAGCCAGAGCAAAGGAAAAGGAATTCAAAGACGCATTTATGTCATTCATCAGTAAGGAGGCTTTCTGATGCGGGTCGTTTCTATTCTGCTGATGACCGGCATCTGTGCGCTTATCTCGCTTTATTCCGTTACCCCGGCAATGATAATAAAGTCTTTCTTTGACGACCGCATCGTCGTTGACCGCCGGAGGATACTGCTCTGCATAAGTGTTGTTACCGGATCGTCTCTTATCTTCTCCATCCTGCTGTTTTTAACGGATTTCAGCAAAGGCATGAACACAGCATTTCGCCTGCTGATGATAGTGTTGCTTCTTATCGCTATGCCGATGATCTTTACATATCGGCGCGGGATGCCTAAGCTGTACTATGCCGAAAGTCTGCTGCTGTTCTTCGCAGTAACGAATGTTTGCTTTATGTGTACTTATGCGCTGTCCTTTCTTCTCTCATCCATTGTGTTGATCCTTGATATCATCTCGCCGGAAAAAAGCAGGAGTTTCGGCACTCTGATAACTGTTCCGATATTCCTGCTGCTCAGTCTGTGGCTTTATTTTGCCTTTGTCAGAAAAAAACTGTTTCTAAGGATGCGGAAAACGGATACTCTGAAATTTCTGATATACTATGTTGCGGTGCAGTATTTCTACTTCGTTATTTTTTCCCTCCCGATAAGAGCGCTGCCAGTCCGGATATTCTGCTCGCTTATTGTGTTTTCGATCATCCTGATACTTGTCTTTCCCGTTGTAATAATCAGATCCCGGCAGACTGCTTATCTCAGAGAGCTCAGCACCAGAAGCGAGCAGTTCCTTGAAGCCGAGCTTGCCGCCTCCAACGCCTACCGCCAGTCCCAGGAGGACACCCGGGCTTTCCGGCACGATATGAACAACAATCTTGCCGTGATCTCTTCCCTTATGAGAAAAGGCAGCTATTCCGAGGCAGAGGAATATGTCAATGAGCTTCACGGCAGGCTTTCCTCATTCTCGCCTAAAATCGTTACGGGGGACGATATGCTCGATGCGCTGATATCCTCAAAGCTGACGGATATCGAGAACAAAGGCATACGGTTCACGGTAAACGGAGTCATCGACGGCGGGCTGGGCTGGAAACCCATAGATATCTGCGCAGTGTTCGCTAATATGATAGACAACGCTGTCGAGGCCTGTGTTAAAGTCGTCGGAGCCGAAAGAAACATAGATCTGACCTTCCGCAAGACCGAGCATCAGCGGATCATCACTATGAAGAACAGCACCGCCGTAAAAGTCGATTGCTCCCGCCTGGGCGACGGTTCGCATTACACCTCCAAGGCCGACAGCTCAAGCCACGGCTTCGGAGTCAAAAACATAAGAGACACTCTCGATAAGGTCGGAGCTATGATGCAGCTAAGCTGCAGCGAGACAGAGTTCATGACAACAATAATCCTGACGAGGATGGGGGCTATGCGATGATCTGTAAGAAATGCGGATACCGATCCGATGATAATGCTAAATTCTGCCGGAGCTGCGGAGAAAGACTTTCGGCTGACGAGATCGCAGAGCAGCCCCCTGCCACTCCCGAGGCGGCTGTCCCCAGGGAGAAGAGGAGCTATTCCAGATTGCTCTGGCTCATTCTTGTGGTGCTGTTTCTGGTTTTTTCTGATGTATTTCTGCTGCCTTTCATAATCAATACCATCAAATAAAAGGCCTGAGTCATTTTACGAAAGATATGATACCGTTTACGACATATAATACTATTTCTCCTTTCAGTATGGTAATATATATCCAGAGCAAGAGAAATGCTCAGGAGAAATAACTGTTCGGAGGTATTCAATATGAAAAAGCTTATAACATCTGTGATCGCATTTATAATGGCAGTATCTATGGTATCCTGCGCCGGCGCAAAGGACAGCTCCCCTGCTCACGCACCTGCTGAGACTTCGGCAGCTCCGGCGGCTATGCCTGCTGAGACTTCGGCAGCTCCGACGACCGTGCCTGCGATAGTAAGCGTGCCCGGCTACGGAAAAGACGATATTGGGTACATCTACGAACAGCCCATAAAGATACCACTTTCCGATATCACATCAGGATCAGATACTCAGGAAGAGATACCGGAAGAAGCTAAGGAGGTCGAAAAGGTCGATACCGAAGAAAAGGGCATCCTAAGCAAGCTGAAGGAGAAGGTTGACATCATCCTTTCCAAAGGGACAGAGCAGTTCAAAAATCGCGCCCTCCAGCTCATCAAGAACTTAGAGATCAACGCTGCCTATACTGCGATACAGGAGGAGATCGAGATCTTCAGCCAGGAGATAGACAGAAAAGCCGCAGAATTATTCAGTTCCGTTAAGGAAAAATTCCCCAGAATATATAAAATCGGTGCATCCTTTGGCAAGATAGCCAAGGAATTCAAGTTAAAAAAGGTCCGCAAGTGGGTCGATGAACAGTTTGCTGAAAAAGGTTATGTCTTTCATTGATCCCCAAGCGAATGCTGCTCTGATCAGAACAGTAATAACGATACCGAAGCCGGCCACTTGTTCCGGCTTCGGTATTTCTTTTGCGGGGTGCCGGGCAGGATCAGAACGACCCGATCAGAAAAGACCCGGCGGAATGAAAAATGTGGCAGAAACAGATTTAAGGCAACACCGCACAACCCGCGGCTAACGCATCTGATGCACAGGGGGTCGTGCGGTGTTGCCTTAATAGATTTTTCTCAAGGTTCCGCACATTGCTTCCCTTCAGATATATACCTGAAGGGAAGCAAACAAAAAAAAGATCCCCCTGCCGCAGGGCAAGGGGACAGATCGTTTACAGCAGATCCCCGTCGTAGAGGAAATCCGCCCAGTAATACTGGCTCATATATTCGTTCTGGAAGGAGTTTACCGCCCCGGCATCCAGCTCCTTGAAGCGGTAATAGTCGCAGTCCAGCGTCTTAGGATCGACTGCCAGAGCATTGAAATCCTTAACCACAGCGGCCTCCGCGCCGACATCCCTGAGGCTCTTCATCATAGCATGGATGAGCTGCTGCATATAGTTGAGCTGTTTCTTGTCGTAGGGCTCATCCTCGAAAAGCGCAGCGGCTATCTCCTTGATGGTGCAGGAGCTGCCGTGCCGGTGCACCAGATAGGCGAAGATCTCCTTGGATCTGCTCCTTGCAAAATGGACGTGCTCCCCGCTCGGAAGAAAGACATCGAAGTTCCCGAAGCACTGCACCCGCAGCAGGACGTCGCTCTTGGGGATTATGGGGAAGCGCAGCTCCCCGAGCTCCCGCTTTACCTCCTCGGCTGTCACCGGCTTCATGATATATCCGCTGGCATGGAGCTTCATCGCTTCACCGGCATATTCCGAAAATCCTGTAACAAAGATGATATTCATTTTCGGGTTGACCTTTTTCAGCTCTCTTGCCAGCTCGACCCCGTTCATCCCTCTCATATGTATATCGAGGAATACGACATCGCAGCCGTTCTGCTTCGCTTCTTCGAGCAGATCAGCCTGTTTTCTGTAAGCCGAGACTTTAGCATCCGGTTTTGCTTCCTTTACGGCCTGCTCCAGCATTTTCAGAGCCAGAGGTTCATCGTCAAGACACAGTATCCTCATTTGCAGCCTCCTTTGGTATTATCACTCTCGCAGTAGTTCCCTTGCCGATCTCGCTGGTTATGACGATCTCGGCACCGCACATTTCTTTGAGCCGTTTTCTCGTGTTTTCCATACCGACATGAGATCGCCCGTCATTCTTTTTCGGTGCATTGACATCGAAACCGACACCGTCGTCGGAGATGATGACCTCATAAGCCGTGTCTGTCTCCAGAGACGCGATCTTTACCGTTCCGCCGTCCTCTTTCATCCCGACACCGTGCTTGACCGCATTTTCGACCAGCGGCTGTACCGACAGCAGAGGGACTTCAAAATCTGTCGTCCTGATATCATACTCGATATTCAGCAGATCGTCAAAGCGGAGCTTTTCGATGTAAAGATACTTTTTCAGGTGTTCAAGCTCTTTCTCAAAGGGCACCGGCGCCGTCTGCTTGAGAGAATCCATATTCCCCCGCAGATACTTCGTGAAGATCACAGTCGCTTCCCTGGCGGTCTTAGGGTCAAGCTCGCACATCATAGCGATCGATGTAAGGACATTATACATAAAGTGCGGGCTTATCTGCGAGACCATTACCTGGACCTCCGCCTCATAACGTTCTTTCTCTGCCCGCTCCTTTTCAGCAGCAATGCGGGCTGTTTCTTTTGTATAATGATCGAGCTCCAGGGCAAGATCGGATATGGAATCCGAGAGATACCCCAGCTCATTTTTCGTATTTATCCTGAACATTTCCTCGACTATCCTTGCGGAGTTCTTATCGCCGGTGTAATCAACGACGGCTTCCCTTATCCTCCTGACAGGTCTGACAGCCGTTCTGTAAATAAACACAACGAGTATCAGCATTATCAGCACGATCCCGGAAGCTGTGATAATGATCGTGCGGATTATCGTATGTATGACCGAATCCCGCATATCGTCCCACTTATATGTGATACCGATCACAGCTCTTGTTCTGCCGTTTATGATAACCGGCTTGAAGCCTGAATAACAGTTCCCCTCATCCGGGAAACCGACCGCTTTTTCAAACCTGATATCATCCGATGTGCTTTCGGTCATCTCTTTCAGAACAGTGTGCTCCTCAATATCAAAGTCGAAGTATTCGCCTATCTTTTTACCTGTGCCGTTTTTGCAGTGTTCAAACAGCACCAGCCCCTGTCTGTCCGGCTGAAGATCCATAAGGAACACGCTTTGCACGTTTCAATTCTCAATACTGTAAGCGATGCTGTCACCCAGAGAATAAAAAATGCCTGCTTTTCTTCATTTTCTCACCCGGCTTTACGATGGATTTTAAGACAATACAGCACCGCTTAATACAATTATACCTTAAAACCCCAGGGATGTAAATAGATTTGCAATAAAAAACTGTCCATGCGCCGCCTTATCTCACAGCAAGATGCAAAAGCGCATATTCTCTGCCGTCCTGAGAGAATATACGTTTAACGATCTCCTGATGTGTATCACGCTGCAGCATTTTCAAGCTCTTACCGTTCCCCGCAAAGCCAGTCTGCTGCCGCTGTAAGAAACGCCGCCGGGAATATCGGCAGCAGCAGGGCGGCCAGAAAGAACACATCCCGGCATAATAGTTCCTTCATCCCGCGCTCAGGATCGTCCTTGAAGGCATATTGCAGGGCTTTGCCTATATGCAGGAGACCGTTTTCCGCTGATACGAAAGGCAGCACTCCGGCAGCCCTGACAGCCATAACAGACAGCCTCCCGGCAAGCCCCGGTATAATCCCGCTCCCGGAACGTCTGACCTTTCTGAGATGCAGATCACCGTCCATCAGCGCTGCCGGGATATGGCTGAAAAGCAGCCCCCTCCGCGCCGGGCTCTCCCGGACGGTGAACCGCTCTGCGGTTGGAATAGGAGTCAGCGACGCGCCGACGATGCTTGCCGACGGGCAGAAGCTGATTATCTTCCCTCCACGCTTATTTATGAGCCGACGGTACTTTCTTATGAAGCTCTCCGAGAACCCCTGCCCGTCAAAGGAGAGACAGATATCCGGGCTGCCCCTCATAACAGTGATGAACTGTGCCATATTCCCGCCCTTTGAGTGCCCGCAGAGGATGACTCTTTCCCCGTCAAGGCAGGACAGAGCCCGGTCGTAAAAACCGAGGATATCCCTCTGCTCGGCGGTAACTGTCTGCACTGCGCCGAGAAAATTATCGCACCAAGAGCTGGTCTCGCCGCTGCCGGAGGTATAAAAGCCGGTACGGTAGTTCCCGCCGATAACGACATAGGCTGTCCCGCTCTCATCATCTACTGCGCAGAAGCTGTTGTATCTTTTGCTCCCTAAGGAATCGTAAACTATCCTCAGAGCTCTGAACCTGCTGCATAGGCGCAGCTTTTTCATCGCCCGCACTACTCCGTTCTCCTCGTCGGGGCAAAGGCCGGAGAACATCGTCTCCGGGCGGCTGCCGGGAGCGGCGGCAAAATACCCGTCCAGAAACTCCCCCAGATCACGGTACCCGCCGTGGGAAAGGTCCGGGAAATAAGACAGCATCGAAAGTGCCAGCGCTGTATCGACCCGCTCGTTCATGATCTTATCCCAGCGCCTCCTTCAGGCTGTTCGGCACACCTCTCGGCCCTCTGACAGCGAAGATACCGAATTCTGTGCCGAGGCGCGAGAATGTGAACCGCTCCGGCTCATAGCGCTTTTGCAGCTTTATGGTCATCAGCGCCTTGATGGTCAGCCCTCCGCTGCGGAAATCATAGGGGATGTCAGTCTCAGTGACAAGACATTTATAGAGTATCGCAGACACAGGAGCGCCTACATAAAGATATACCGTATCTCCCTTTCTTATGCCCGCTCCCTGCTTCCATCTTATAGTGTCTGTGTCATCAAAAGCGTGGACAATATCGTAATATTTCGGGTTCGACGGGATAAGCCAGCATTTGAGCGGACGTATCTCCTGCCGCTTTTTTCCGGAGGCTGTTGCAGCAAAGCTCAGATCAATAAGGTTCTTGATCTCGTCCGGGGGGACAGTCCCGTCCAGCAGCACCGAGACCCAGTTTCCCCGGGCTATGTGGTAGCCGGGATAATACCCATTCTGCCGGATCAGCGTATCCCGCAGCAGCAGATCGTCCAGCTTGATGTTTATGATATCTGCCATGCCGCTCCTGCCGCGTTCCAGCTTGTCAAAGGAAATGTTCATAACGATACCGAACCACTTGCGGTTGTCAGCGTGCCGGAATACGGCATAATCCGGGAACCTCGCCCAGAGATATTCCGGCCTGGCTTTGTATTTTTTTAAAACATATCTGAATATGTCATCACGAAGCGAACCTTCCATTTTTCTGTCCTTTCTCTATGGGTTTATGCTGCCGTATGCCAAGCCCATCCAGTCCTCAAAGCTGTCAGGATACTTCCCGCATACAGAAATAAGCTCAATGGCTTTTTGATAATTATATCACATTACAGCGGCAGAGTCAATCTCAGCCCCGTTTCTTGACTCTTACTGCCGTCTGTGGTATAATCAGTTCAGGCGGCTTAGAAATATAAAGGCAACACCGCACGACCCGCGGCTAGCGCCTCTGCACATCATCTGCTTGCCAGCTTTCCGTCATATTACCCAAATTCTCCTTGACTTG
>CAMNNQ010000120.1 GCA_946545645.1 uncultured Clostridia bacterium
TGCGTCAGCAAGCCTGCGTCGAATTTAGGCAATCTGACGAAAATCTGGACGGCGCATCTGATGCACAGGGGTCGTGCGGTGTTGCCTATACATTATTTTGGGAAGATGTTTTCCTCTGCGTTGGTTATATGCTCAGCGGTGAGTTTTTCGGCCAGAGCGCTGTCCCGGGCTTTGATAGCGTCCAGTATCGCTCTGTGTTCCGCAACGGTCTTCTCGGCGCGGCCTTCGGTGCGGACACTGGTGTCCCGGGCTTTCTTGATGTAGTTATGGAAATTAGAGAGCATGAAGCGCAGCGGCCTGCTGCGGGAGGCATCATAGATTATCTTGTGAAAATCCGAGTCCAGCTTCCAGATCTGTTCGGTGTCATTCTTCATAAGATAGAACTCCTGGAGCTCGACTATCTTTTCCAGCGCTGTCAGTTCCTGCTCTGTTATCTTCTCGGCACAGAGCTTTGCCGCCAGTCCCTCTATCCGGATGCGTATCTCGTAGATATCACGGGTATCCTGCTGTGACACACCGACGACCACCGCACCTTTATTCGGGATGTTCCGCACAAGGCCCTCCAGTTCGAGCTGCATCAGCGCTTCCCGGACAGGTGTGCGGGAGACACCCATTTCCTTGGATATCCGAAGCTCGCTTAGGCTTTCGCCGTCCTTGTATTCGCCGTTGAGAATAGCGTTCTCGATGGCATTGAAGACTCTTATCCTGAGAGAGCCCATGTCTTCGTCCAGGATCATCTGCCGCTCCTTTCGAGTATATCCTTACCGTAGAGCTTCATCAGAGCTTCAAGCTCGTCGTCGCTGATAACGGTCACTCTTCCGTTGTCGTATTCTTTGTCGATCCATTCCTTCATCTTTGCGATGGCGGGGTGCTTTTTGTCAACAGCCCTCTCTCCGGTCAGCCGGTAGTAGTTGTTGATCCAGCAGGCTATACCCGCGAGTCCGGAAGTAGCGCTGATAGCGACCAGGGGCGGTCTCCCGAGCAGCTTGGTGGTGTCGAAGATGTTGTAGATCTCCTCGTCCTTCATAAGACCGTCAGCATGGATGCCTGCTCTGGTGACATTGAAGCTCTTGCCGACAAAAGGAGTCATGGGGGGCAGATCGTAGCCTGTCTCGTTGACGATATATTCAGCAATGTCTGTGATAGCGCTGGTGTCCATTCCGTTCAGCGTGCCCTTCAGGGAAGCGTACTCAAATACCATAGCCTCCAGGGGGACATTTCCCGTCCTCTCGCCGATGCCCAGCAGCGAGCAGTTGACCGCTCCTGCCCCGTAGAGCCAGGCTGTCGCAGCGTTGACTACACCTTTATAAAAATCGTTGTGCCCGTGCCATTCCAGCATATCCGAGGTGAATCCCGCATAATGCTGCAAGCCGTAGATTATCCCCGAGACGCTCCTGGGCAGCGCGACTCCGGGGTAGGGTATGCCGTAGCCCATAGTATCGCAGGCGCGGATCTTTATGGGAACACCGCTCTCGTCCGAGAGCTTGCGCAGCGCTATGGCGAAGGGGACAACAAATCCGTAGAAATCGGCGCGGGTGATGTCCTCAAAATGGCATCTCGGTCTCAGCCCTGCCTCGATGCAATCCTTGACGATGCCGAGATATTTATCCATCGCCTGACGTCTGGTAAGCCCCATCTTGTTGAAGATATGGTGATCCGAACAGGAAACGAGAACGCCGGTCTCCTTTACACCGATATTCTTTACCAGCTCAAAGTCGGCCTTAGAAGCCCGGATCCAGGTCGTGATCTCAGGGAACTGATAGCCCAGCTCCATGCAGCGCTCCAGAGCCTCGCGGTCGGTCTTTGAATAAACGAAGAATTCGGTCTGCCTAATCATACCTTTTTCTCCGCCCAGCCTGTGGAGCAGCTTGTAGATCTCGACCATCTGATCGGCGGTGTAGGGAGCTCTGGATTGCTGACCGTCGCGGAAGGTAGTGTCGGTGATAAAGATATCCTCCGGCATATTCATCGGGACATGGCGGTAGTTATAAGCTATTTTCGGGACTTCGGTGTAGGGGAACATTTCCCTGAAAAGCTCCGGCTCCGGTACATCGTGGAGCTGGTATTCGTAAGGGTCGAATTCCAGCAGGTTGGTGCTTTTGCTAAGGCTGATGTTTGGCATTACATTACTCATTTGTATCACTCCGTTGTATGATTGTATGATTGTATACAATTATACAACCTCATATATATAATGTCAAGAGATGTAAGTGAATATATAATAAATTGCACAGAGTGTCAGCAAAACGCAAGGTTGTTGAAAGTAATTGTGCAATACGTTGAAATTTCAGGAATTGGCTTTTTGCCCCTTTAAATCTTTCGGAAAAGATGATATAATAATATATGTATGAGTATGTCTTGGCGAAAAGGAGCGAGAGGTGCGAGCTATGAGTGTTCAGACTGATAACAGCCCGCGCAGCGAAAATGTCCTCTCCCCGATAGTCGGGAAGCTCTGCGCAGCTATGGCTGCTGCGGGAGCCGTTTGCTTCCTGTTTACGCTGATCACCGGCTTTGAATGGCGTAACCTTTTCGGCTTCTCAGTCGGGACAGCCAATGCCTGCGGAGGGATGCTCTATCTCGCAAAAACAGTTGAGCGCGCAGTTGAATGCTCCCCGAAACGTGCAAAAAGGCTCATGCTCTCCTGCTACGGGATAAGGCTCGCAGTGCTCACCGCCCTCTGCGCCGTCGGCGCATTTACCGGCGTTCTCAGCATAGTCGGGATAATAGTCCCGCAGCTTTTTCCGAGGATCCTTCTCGGCTTCGACAGGCTCCTCGGTATAGATCATTTCACGAAGGGATAGTTCTCTATGGACGGTATCGGACAGGGACCTCGTGTCTCATTTACCCTGCCAATATTCGGCGGCATCGAGATAACAGAAACGATCGTCATCGGTTGGATAATCCTACTTGCTGTCTTTCTTGTCTGCCGTTTCCTGACGAGCAGTCTTGAAAAGATACCGACAAAGAAGCGGCAGATCGTCGCTGAGATGTTTGTCGGGTTCGTCAATAATATGGTAGAGACGACTATGGGCAAGAAATGGAAGCGCTATGCTCCCTACATAGCAACACTGCTCGTTTACGCAGTTATCGGTGCTCTCGTTTCTCTGCTGGGCCTCCGCTCTATGACGGCTGACTTCAATGTCACCCTGACCTGGGCGCTGATGACCTTTATCCTCATAACTTACCACAAGATCCGCAGCGGAGGAGTCGGCGGATATCTCAAGAGCTTCGCCTCTCCGATACCCGTTATGCTTCCCCTGAATATACTCAGCGAGATCGCGACCCCGCTTTCCATGGCCTTCCGTATGTTCGGAAATATCTCCGGAGGCGCGGTCATCACAGCCCTCGTTTACAGCGCTCTGGCAGCTCTCTCGAAGCTGGCGCATCTGGCTTTTGAATTCGGAGCTGTTGACCTGAATGTCCTTCAGCTCTTCATCCCGGCAGTGCTGTCTATGTATTTCGACCTCTTCTCGGGGTGCATACAGGCTTATATCTTCGCAACGCTGACTATGGTCTATGTCTCCAGCGCAGCGGATGAAGAAGGGTAGATCTCCCGGATATGTATATCGTGCATTGAGCATTGAGATAAAAACACCAATTATTTATAATGGAGGAATACATTATGTTGACAGAAAAGGCATTTGTACTCGGTTGTTCGGCTATCGGCGCAGGTCTCGCTATGATCGCGGGTATCGGCCCCGGAATCGGTGAAGGTTACGCCGTCGGTAAGACTATCGAATCTATCGCCAGACAGCCCGAGGCAAAGGGCGACTGCACAAGAACTATGTTTATCGGCGTCGCTATGGCTGAGTCTACCGGTATCTATGCGTTCGTCGTTGCGCTCATCCTTATGTTCGCAAACCCGTTTATCGGTAAGCTCTGAGCTCCGGGACCGAATTAGCGAACAGGAGGGACAGTAAATGGCATACGCAAAGGTGACGGAATTTCTTACAATAGATCCGACCACTATCATCCTTACTCTTGCCAACACGCTGATACTCTTCCTTATCCTCAAGCATTTTCTTTTCGATAAGGTCAATAAGGTCATAGACGACCGCAAGAACGAGATCTCTGAGAGCTACAAGAATGCAGACGAGGCTCAGCGCAAAGCCGAGAACCTCGCTGAGGAGTACGACCGCAAGATCGGCGCCGCCAAAGAGGAGGGCGCCGAGATCGTCCGCGCCGCGACTCAGAAGGCTCAGGTCCGCTCAGATGAGATAATCGCCGAAGCAAGAGGCGAAGCCAAGAGCATCATCGACAACGCCAACAGCGAGATCGAAAGAGAAAAGAAGATCGCCGTCAACCGTATCAAGGATGAGATCACCGAGATCGCCATCAGCGCTGCTTCCGCAGTCGCAGAAAAGGAGATCGGGGTCGAGGATAACGAAAGGCTCATCGAGAGCTTTATCGACAGCGTGGGTGAAGAGTGATGGCTGAAAGCTTGAAGAATATTTACGCTAACGCTCTGTTTGAGCTCTGCGAGGAAAAAGGCATCACCGCCCAGGCGGATGAGGAGCTTTTCTCCGTTTCAAAGATACTTTCGGAAAACGAAGAATATATCAAGCTGCTGAGATCTCCGCTCCTGGATATCTCCGTTAAGAAAAGCCTCATCGAGGCCGCCTTCGGAGAGTCTGTCTGCGTGACTGTGCTGGATTTTCTTTGCCTCGTTACCGAAAAGGGAAGAGCCGGGAGCATCGAGGCCATAATCCGCGAGTTCAGAAGGCTCTGGTATGAAAAACAGGGCATTCTCGAAGTCAGCGTAGTAACTGCAATGCCTATGAGCGAAGCTCTGGAGCAGAAACTCAAGGATAAGCTGGAAAAGGTGCTGGAAAAGAAGATCATTATGAAGCTCTCCGTCGATAAGTCTCTTATCGGAGGCATCATAGTCAGATACGACGGCTCGGAGATGGATTCCAGCGTCAAGGGAAGGCTCGAACGCCTCCGCGCCCAGATCGACGGCATCATTGCATAAAAATTGAAAGGTATGGGACTTGGATATGAAATTACGTCCTGATGAGATAACCGAAATAATCAAGCAGCAGATCAGAGACTACCGCAGCAAGATCGAGCTGGCCGATACCGGTACAGTTGTAACTGTAGGAGACGGTATCGCAAGAGTTCACGGGCTCGAAAGATGTATGTCGGGCGAGCTGATCGAATTTGATAATAAAACTATGGGCATGGCTCTTAATCTGGAGCAGGATTTCGTCGGGACAGTTCTGCTTGGCTCGGACGAAGGCATCAGAGAGGGCAGCGAGGTAAAAAGGACCGGAAAGATCGTCTCTGTCCCCGTCGGAGAAGCCCTGCTTGGAAGAGTAGTCAATGCTCTCGGCCAGCCTATCGACGGCAAGGGCGCCGTCCTGACAAATGAAACAAGACCGATAGAGAGCCCCGCCTATGGCATCATCACAAGACAGTCGGTCAACCGCCCGCTCCAGACAGGTATCAAGGCTATCGACTCTATGATACCTATCGGAAGAGGCCAGAGAGAGCTTATAATCGGAGACAGACAGACAGGAAAGACCACCATCGCCCTGGATACCATAATCAACCAGAAGGGCAAGAACGAGATCTGTATCTATGTCGCAATTGGCCAGAAGAGATCGACAGTAGCAAATGTCGTCGAGACTCTGGAAAAAGCAGGTGCTATGGAGTATACCATAGTCGTTTCCGCTACAGCCTCCGAAATGGCTCCGCTGCAGTACATAGCTCCCTATGCCGGAGTCGCAATGGCAGAGTATTTCATGCTCCAGGGCAAGGATGTCCTCTGCGTTTATGATGACCTCTCCAAGCACGCCGTAGCTTACAGAACTATGTCGCTGCTGCTGAAAAGACCTACCGGACGTGAGGCCTACCCCGGAGATGTATTCTATCTCCACTCCAGACTCCTGGAGCGTGCCTGCAATCTCAATAAGGACTACGGCGGGGGTTCTATAACCGCTCTTCCTATCATCGAGACCCAGGCCGGCGATGTCTCCGCTTATATCCCTACAAACGTTATTTCTATAACCGACGGACAGATCTTCCTGGAATCCGAGCTCTTTTTCTCGGGCGTAAGGCCGGCTGTAAACCCGGGTATCTCCGTCTCGCGTGTCGGCGGATCGGCTCAGATAAAGGCTATGAAGAAGGTCTCCGGCGCTCTCAAGCTGCTCTATTCGCAGTACCGCGAGCTCCAGGCTTTCTCCCAGTTCGGTTCCGATCTGGATAAGGATACCAAAGACCGTCTCGCTCAGGGCGAGAGGATCGTTGAGGTCCTGAAACAAAATAAGAATTCACCGCTGCCCGTTGAACATCAGGTAGTCATCATCTACGCGGTAGTCAATAACTTCCTTAAAAAGATCAAGGTCGAGGATGTTAAAGACTTTGAAAATGAACTCTTCGATTACGTCGAATCGGCACATCCCGATGTCTGTGGGAATATCCGTAAGACCGGCGAGCTGGCCAAGGAAACCGAGAATGAGCTGAAGGATGCCCTGAATGAATTTGTCGAGAAGTATCTCCAGACAAAATAAGGAGGTGTGACGCCGCTTTGTCGGCGCATTATGGCGACAGCAAATATGAAAGACGTAAAGCGGCGCATAAAGAGCGTTGAGAGCACGATGCAGATAACAAAAGCTATGCAGCTTGTCGCATCCAGCAAACTCAGACGCGCCAAGGAAAGAGCTCTTGCAGCGCAGCCCTTCTTCGCAGCGCTTTACGATACAATGAGCGATATTTCCAATGACCCGGCTTTTACATCAGTCTATACCAAGAAAAAAGTACTTAAATCCACCCTCTTCGTCGTTATCGCCGGAGACAGAGGCCTCGCCGGAGGCTTCAACTCCAATGTCCTCAAGCTTGCTGCACAGAAAATAGGCAATCTGACAGAGAAAAAGGAAACTGTCTCGGTGATCGCAGTAGGCAAAAAAGCTGTTGAGTTCTGCGATAAGAGAGGCTTTGACGTCGTCGGAAGATATCCTCAGGTAGCCGAGAGCCTTTCCATCGTCGATGCAGAGGATATCTCGGACGATATAATCGAAAAATTCCGCTGCGGGTATTACGATGAAGTGGACCTTATCTATACCACTTTCGTTTCAGCGATGACTCAGGAGCCTGTCGCCGTTTCGGTGCTGCCTGTAAAGGATATCGCAACAGGCGTAAAGTCCAAGTCCTTGATAGAATACGATCCCTCTCCCGAGGAGGTCTTCGACGGGCTGGTTCCCCAGTATCTTACCGGCCTCATATATGCCGCAGTGGTCGATTCCTTTGCCTCTGAACAGGCCGCCAGAAGGACTGCTATGGAGAATGCCAGCGATAACGCCGAGGAAATGATCGGCAATCTCTCCCTGCTCTATAACCGCGCAAGACAGAATATGATCACTCAGGAGCTTACAGAGATCAGTTCGGCAGCGCTCAACGATAACACATAACAGGAGGATAGCCGGATGCAGAGGTTTTTCAGAAAGATAATTCTTTGGATCATCGGTTTGGCAGTTTTTATCGCTGCCTATGATGTTGTTGAATGGTTCTTTGAACGAGGCAGCTTCAATTTTACTTTCAAGGGTAATATTTTAGCCCCAATCGTGTCTTATGTCATCTTCTGTATCGTTATGTTCGTTCTTCGGAAGGTCGGCAATAGGGAAAACAGCAAATGAAACATAAGAGATCCTGCAAAGCCCTGAAGGGTATCCTGTTCGCTGCGCTGCTGATCGGTATATATGATCTTGCAGAGCTGATAGCTGAAAAGGCGACGATGAAGATCGTCAGAAAATATCGAAGAAAAAGAAACGAGAATAAATGCAGTAATATATGAGCGCGGCAAAGCTGCGCTTTGAAAGGCGGTAAATAAATGGAAGGCAATAATGTGGGAACGGTCGTTCAGATAGTCGGTGCCGTCGTGGATATCCGATTTGAAAAAGACCGCCTTCCCAATCTCCTCAACGCTGTCGAGATCGAACTTAACGGCTCAAAACTTACTGTCGAGGTCGCACAGCATATAGGTGATGATGTCGTAAGATGTATAGCTATGTCCTCCACCGACGGACTCGTCCGCGGGACAAAAGCTGTCGATACAGGCAAGGCGATAAGCGTCCCCGTCGGGAAAGAGACTCTTTCAAGAATGTTCAACCTCCTGGGAGAGCCTGTCGATAACAAGCCCGCCCCCGAAACAAAGGAGCGCTGGGAGATACACCGCGAGCCGCCCTCCTATGAGGAGCAGAAGGCTTCAAACGAAGTTCTCGAAACAGGCATCAAGGTCGTCGATCTTATCGCGCCTTACCTCAAGGGAGGAAAGATCGGCCTCTTCGGAGGCGCAGGTGTCGGAAAGACTGTCCTTATCATGGAGCTTATCAATAATATCGCCAAGCAGCACGGCGGTATCTCCGTTTTCACAGGCGTCGGAGAACGTACCCGTGAAGGTAACGACCTTTACAACGAAATGATAGAATCCGGCGTTATAGATAAGACTGTCTTAGTCTACGGCCAGATGAATGAGCCTCCCGGGGCAAGAATGAGAGTCGGCCTCTCCGGGCTGACTATGGCCGAGTATTTCAGAGATGTCGAGGGGCAGGATGTTCTGCTGTTTATCGACAATATCTTCCGTTTCACACAGGCAGGCTCCGAAGTTTCGGCTCTGCTGGGAAGAATGCCCTCAGCCGTCGGCTATCAGCCGACTCTGGCGACTGAGATGGGCGCCCTCCAGGAGCGTATCACTTCTACCAAGAAAGGCTCCATTACTTCAGTTCAGGCAGTGTATGTCCCCGCCGACGACCTTACCGACCCGGCTCCCGCTACTACCTTCGCTCACCTTGACGCGACTACAGTTCTCTCCAGAAGCATCGCTTCGCTGGGCATCTACCCCGCCGTCGATCCGCTGGAATCCAATTCGCGTATACTTACCGCCGAGATAGTCGGCAGCGAGCATTATCAGGTAGCAAGAGATGTCCAGTCAATACTCCAGAGATATAAGGAGCTCCAGGATATCATCGCTATCATGGGTATGGATGAACTCTCGGACGAGGACAAACTGACGGTTAGCCGTGCAAGAAAGATACAGCGCTTCCTCTCCCAGCCTTTCTCCGTCGCGGAGCAGTTCACAGGCATGGAAGGCAAGTATGTACCCATAAAGGAAACTATCCGCGGGTTCAAAGAAATAATCGAAGGCAAGCACGACGATCTGCCCGAATCGGCGTTCCTCTTTGTCGGGACTATCGATGAGGCAGTTGAGAAGGCCAAAGCCTCCCGGGAAGACTGACGATCATTTGAGGTGCAAGTAAGATGACAGTATTCAGGCTTAAAATAATAACACCCGAAAAGGTGTTTTATGACGGCGAAGCTGTGCAGCTTATCGCAAAGACGGCTGCCGGAAATGTCGGCATACTCGCCGGACATACCCCCTATGTAGCCAATATCGTCCCCTCGCCCCTTCGTATCTCCGAGAACGGTACCGACTACCGCGTTGCCGCTGTCTCATCTGGAGTTGTCAAGGTGGAAGGGAACGAAGTTACTGTCGTTACCACCGCTGTCGAGTGGGCAGAGGATATCGACGTCGCCAGAGCAGAGCGCTCAAAGGAGCGGGCTGAACAGGAGCTTTCTGCCAGGACCGGCGATAAGGAATTCAGACACGCAGAGCAGCGCCTCAAGCGTGCCCTTAACAGACTTACTGTTTCAGGAAAAAAATGACAGATCAGCCAACGCCGTCCATATCCTGTGTGACGGCTTGGCTTTTGCTTTTTAGTATCCCGCAGCAAAGAATGTCCGGGCGGCTTCAGATCCTTTTTGTTTCTGACAGGCCGGAACGTGAGAAATGCCTGAAAGCTGTATGATCCCGCACAGGCTGACTCAGAAGTGCGGATCAGCCGATGCAGCAGGCTGTCCTCATCTTATGCGGGAAAGTAATAAGCTTTATCCCTCCCGAGTATAATTACCTTGGGTGAGAACGATGTTTGAATGGAGCTTCAAAGGGGTAAAGATAAGATTCACATTTATGTTTTTTGCCGTGGTGGGGTTGGTCTCCGTCCTCGGTGCCGCATCCCGGCAGGTCTGTATGATCCTGCTGTGTTCGCTGATGCATGAATCCGGGCACATCCTAGCGATGTGCCTTTTCGGTATACTGCCTGAGTGCCTGACCTTCTATGCCGGAGGGATAAAGCTCTCCGGAGTAACACTGCGCTGTTCGGCAGGAAAGAGAGCGGTCATACTCTTAGCCGGATGTGCTGTCAACCTGTCTTCGGCCTTTATAAGCATAATGCTGGGTGCCGGAGGGACATTCGCGGCGGTCAGTATCGCTCTCGGGCTTTTCAATCTGCTGCCCTTCCGCTATTTTGACGGCGGCAGGCTTTACAGTGAGCTTACCGGAAAGGACCCGCCAGCCCTCCTGAGAGCCGCAGCCTTTCTGCCGCTCTGTGTTCTGGGGCTTGGCACAGCTCTGCGGGGAGAATTGCCTGTTTCGTTTATAGCCGCAGCCGCTCTCATAGCGCTGGACGGATAAGCCTGCGCTGTATGAGAGCCTGATGAATAATGCCCGGCCGGGATGTTTATTGCAGAAAATGATTTGCGCATTGATGTATGGGAGGTATAAATTGGAAGAGATCAGAAAAAAAGTTGAGCAATTGCTGTTGAAGACTCAGAAGCCCGCACGCTATATCGGCGGGGAGCACGGCAGCGTCGTCAAGGATAAGAGCAAGGTCGATGTCCGGTTCGCTTTCTGCTTCCCGGATGTCTATGACGTCGGTATGTCTCATCTGGGGATGAAGATACTCTACGGCCTGAAAAACGCCGTTCCGAATTATTGGTGCGAAAGAGTTTTTATGCCCGAAAAGGATTTTGAGGCGCTGATGCGCGAGAACAATATCCCCCTCTATGCTCTGGAAAGTCTCGACCCGATAAAGGATTTCGATTTTATCGGCTTCACCCTCCAGTATGAGCTCTCCTTTACAAATGTTCTGGAGATGCTGGATCTGGCCGGGCTCCCTGTCTATGCCAGAGACAGAAAGGGACTGACCCCTATCGTAGTCGGCGGAGGCCCCTGTGTCTGCAACCCGGAGCCCATAGCTGCCTTTTTTGATCTCTTTATCCTCGGAGAGGGGGAGGAGGTCAATCTGGAGCTTATGCGGCTCTATGAGAAAATGAAGCCTTCAGCACCTACCAAGGAGGAATTCCTTCGGGAGGCGGCTAAGATCGAGGGCATCTATGTCCCGCAGTTCTATGATATCGCCTATAACGAGGACGGGACAGTAGCCTCCATAACTCCCAATGTCCCCGAAGCGAAACCGAAGATCAGAAAGCGTGTCATCGCTGATTTTGACCACACCTATTACCCCGATACCTTTGTAGTCCCCTTTACAGGCATCGTACACGACAGGGTCGTGGTTGAGGTGCTGCGGGGCTGTATCAGAGGCTGCCGCTTCTGTCAGGCAGGTTTTATCTACCGCCCGTTCAGAGAAAAGGACATCAGCACCATCGCCTCCGAGACCAAGACCCTCTGCGAGCAGACAGGCTATGAAGAGGTCTCCCTTTCTTCGCTCTCCACCAGCGACCATACAAAAATAACCGAGCTGCTGACAACTCTTTCCGACTACACAGATAAGGAGAATATCAATCTCTCCCTGCCTTCGCTGCGCATCGACACTATGAGCAAGGAGATAGTTGACCGTATCGCAGCGGTACGAAAGAGCGGCCTTACCTTCGCTCCCGAGGCCGGGACACAGCGCCTCAGGGATGTCATAAACAAAAACCTTACCGAAGATGAGATACTCCGCACCTGCCGGCTTGCCTTTGCAGAGGGCTATCAGACTGTCAAGCTCTACTTTATGCTCGGCCTCCCCGACGAGACCGACGAGGATGTTGAAGGCATCGCAGAGCTGGCTCAGAAGGTGGTGGAGCTATATTATCAGACCCCCAAAGAGCAGCGAGGGAAGAGCGTGCAGGTCTCCGTATCCTGCGCAACCTTTGTCCCCAAGCCCTTTACTCCCTTTGAATTCGAGCCTCAGGCGACTCCCGAGCAGATAAAGCATAAGCAGGGGCACCTGCTGGATTGTATCGGTTCCAAAAAAATCAAGATCAGCTACCACCAGCAGAATGTCTCTGTGCTGGAAGGTGTCCTTGCCAGAGGAGACAGGCGCCTGGCCGAAGCAATATACTGTGCCTGGCGTAAAGGCTGCACCCTTGATAGCTGGGATGAGCATTTCCGCTTCGATCTCTGGCAGGAGGCTTTCGCAGAGTGCGGTACCGACACAGCATTCTACGCCAACCGCCGTCGTTCCTATGAGGAGATCACTCCCTGGTCCCATCTCGATTACCTTGTTTCCCACGAATTTTTCGTCCGGGAGAACAAGAAAGCACACGAGGCAAAGACGACCCGTAATTGCGCAGAGGGCTGCTCCGGCTGCGGTATAAAGAAAGAATGCGGAGGTGTCTACTGTGGCTGAGATGCTCCAACCGAAAAATCAGAACCTCCGGCTTACTAAATACGAGTACCGGCTGGTGTTCTCCAAGGAGGGCAGAGCCCGCTATATCTCCCATCTCGATCTGCTGCGAACTTTTCAGAGAGTGTTTAAAAGAGCAGGCATCCCTCTCTGGTATACCCAGGGCTTCAATCCGCACGCCTATATGATGTTCCCGCTGGCTCTGTCGCTCGGCACTGATTCCCGGGTCGAGATTCTGGATATAGCTCTCACCGAAAAGCTGCCCTTCGACGAGGTGAGAGACAGGGTCAACAGGGAAATGCCCGAGGGGATGTCTATAATCTCGGCAGGGGAGCCGGTGATGAAGCATACCGAGATCGCCTTTGCCGAGTATGAGATACGCTTCTGTATGACCGGGATGACCGGAAGCGAGACCGAAGAGAGCTTCCTGCGATTCGGAGAACAGGAAAAGATCGAGGTCGAGAAGCGTACCAAAAAGCGGGGGATAAACCTGGTGGATATTAGGCCGCATATCAATATCCTCGGGACAGACCGCTGCGAGGGGCTGGCTGTGATCTCGCTGAGGCTCCCGGCAGGAACGGAGTTCAATCTCAATACAAATGTCGTTATCGAGGCCTTCGAGAGCTTCTGTGGGAGCAAGGTGGATCTTATATATACAAAACGCACAAAGATACTTACTAAAGATCTGGAAAATTTTATATGACCCGGGCTTGAAATCAAGACGGAGATATGGTATAATATTTAAGCATTTGAATATCCGTCGGTTCCGGCCGACGAGAGTTAATGCCAAGGCCCGCCCGGCGGGACGACATTAAAGCGGACAGTCCTCTGGCTTTGCGTGAGCGCGGCTCCCGCTATAAAGTGTATGAACGTCTGAAAACAAACAGGAGGTATTTAAAGTGGACGCTTTAAAACTGATCGCACAGTCAAGCATGAAAGAAAATGCACCGGAGCTCAGCATCGGTGACACCGTCAAGGTCCATGTAAGGATCGCTGAAGGCGACAAGTCGAGGATCCAGATCTTCGAGGGTACTGTTATCGCCAAGAAGCACGGCGGCATCAACGAGACATTCACCGTTCGCCGCGTTGCACACGGCTGCGGTATCGAGAGAGTATTCCCCGTTCATTCTCCCGTAGTGGAGAAGGTCGAGGTAGTACGTTCCGGTAAGGTCCGCCGCGCTAAGCTGTACTATCTGCGCAAGAGAGTCGGCAAGGCTGCTAAGATCAAGGAAATGCTCAAGTAATCGGCTCATTAAAGGCATCGCTCAGGCGGTGCCTTTTTTGCTGCCTGTCAGCCTGCACAAAAAATTAACAGGTCTTTTGGCGATTTTTCTTTCTAAGGGCTTGAAATCGGCGCCGCGATTTGTTATAATGATAAAGTATAGATTTTATTTGATCTGTGAGGCGATAACTATGAGTGAAGAAAATAAGGTAATTGCTCTTGAAGAAGAAGCGGATGACGACTATAACCTCGTCGATGATCTGCTGGATTGGGTCGAGGCCTTTGTAGTCGCGATCTTTGTAGTTATACTTGTGTTCATATTCTTCCTGCGTGTGGTCGAGGTCTCCGGGCCTTCGATGAATTCGACCCTCTCGGATAAGGACAGAGTCATCGTTACACATCTGAACTATACTCCCGAGAGAGGAGATATAGTCGTCTTTAATTCCAAGGGGCTCAATAAGTGCCTGATAAAAAGATGCATCGGCATAGCCGGGGATACCGTAGTCGTCAATTATAACGACGATACCGTTACCGTCAACGGCGAAAAGGTAGATCAGAGCTATATCAACGAGAAGGATATGAAAGTCCTTTCCTTCAACGATAAGTACTGCATCGAGAGCGGTGTCTATTCCTATACGGTCCCTGAGGGGACTATCTTCGCTATGGGCGATAACCGCAACCATTCCGCAGACAGCCGCGATTCCAGAGTAGGCTTCGTTCCGCTGGACGATATACTTGGAAAGGCTGTGTTCAGATTCCTGCCGTTCAGCGGCTGGGGCTTCCTGAAGTAAGAGTGATATTATGAGTGACAATTCAGCTAATATTCAATGGTTCCCCGGGCATATGGCCAAGACCCGGAGAATAATGCAGTCCAACCTCAAACTGGTGGATGCTGTCGTCGAGATAACAGATGCCCGTATCCCATATTCCAGCCGTAACCCGGAAATGGACAGGCTGGTGGGCTCAAAGCCCAGGCTCCTGCTGTTGAATAAAGCCGATTCCGCCGATGAAACAGTTACTTCTATGTGGCTGGATTGGTATAAAAGACAGGGCATCACCGCTATCGCCACTGATTGCCGCAGCGGAAAGAATGTCGGCAGATTCCAGGCCGCTCTCAAAGAGCTGCTGAAAGATAAGATCTCCCAGTGGGAGGCACACGGTATGACCGGCAGGCCGATAAGGCTCATGATCGTCGGGATACCCAATGTCGGGAAGAGCTCTTTCATCAACCGCCTTGCCGGCTCAAAACGGGCAAGGGTGGAGGACAGGCCGGGTGTTACCAGAGGCAAGCAGTGGGTCTCGCTGGAGGGCGATATGGAGCTGCTGGATATGCCGGGTGTCCTCTGGCCTAAGTTTGAAGATAAAAGAGTCGGAGAGATGCTGGCTTTTACCGGCGCCGTCAAGGACGATATTATGGATATGGAGTATCTCGCCTGCCGTTTCCTCGAGCTTATGAATGCAGAGTATCCACAGCTCATAACCGAGCGCTACGGCATTGTTACCGATGATATCCCCGAAAACGACGAGGATTCCATCGGCTGCGTACAGGGCTTTGAGATACTGGAGCGTATCGGAAGGAAACGCGGGTTCCTGATATCAGGCGGCGAGATCAATACTGAGCGCACAGCTATAACCGTTTTGGATGAGTTCCGCAGCGGAAAAATAGGACGGCTCTCTCTGGAGAAGCCGGGAGATATCAAGAGGTGAGTCTATGCAGACCATCATCATCAAACTCGATTCCCGTAAGCTGGAAAACCCGGATCTCGATATCATATACCTCCTGCCGGTCAGAGCAGAGGAGTATACCGATAACGCCGTCTCAGATAACGGCTACGATTATCTGAACGACGATGTCATCGCCGTGTGGCTGGAGACTGCCGATGCCGGGAACAACGCCGCAAAGGTCATAGAGCTCCTGAAGACAGAACGCTTTGCGGACAACGATCTCTCGCTTTCCGCCGAGGTCTATATCTCGGAGGAGGATTGCGCGGGGATAGATAATTGCGAAAGGGTATATCCGTAAACTATGACATTATTTGAATTTGACAACGCTTACCGCGATAAATACAAGCTCGTCTGCGGCTGCGATGAGGCCGGGAGAGGCCCTCTGGCCGGAGATGTCTATGCTGCGGCTGTAGTATTCCCAGACGGAGTCCTCATCGAAGGGATAAACGACAGCAAAAAGCTCTCCGAAAAAAAACGAGAGCAGCTTTTCGACGAGATAAAGGAGAAAGCCCTCTATTGGTCGATCAAGACCTGCTCTGTGGCGGAGATCGAGCAGTATAATATTCTCAACTGCGCTATGCTGGCGATGAAAAGGGCTGTGGAGGATCTTCCGGAAAAGCCGGATATCTGCCTGATAGACGGCAACAAGACCCCGGAGCTGGACACAGAGACCAGGGCTGTCATCGGAGGAGATGCAAAGTCTCAGGCGATAGCTGCCGCTTCTATACTGGCTAAGGTCGCCAGAGACAGATATATGCTGGAGCTGGCGGAAAAATATCCGGAATGGCAGTTCGGGAAGCATAAGGGCTACGGCACCAAGCTGCATTACGAAATGCTGGATAAATACGGCGAGAGCCCGGTGCACAGACCCAGCTTTCTGACAAAATACTACGCCAGGAAGGCAAAGCAGGATGAATAAGCGCGAAGCCGGAAATGCAGGGGAGTCCGCAGTCTGCGAATTCCTTGCGAAAAACGGCTATGAGATATTGGAGAGGAACTATACCGTAAGAGGCGGGGAGCTGGATATAATCGCTGAGAAAAACGGTACCATAGTCTTCGTCGAGGTCAAGCTCCGTAAGGAGGGCGCCGCCGTCTCCGGTGAGGAGGCTGTCGGTCCGGCCAAGAAAAAGCATCTGATCCTCGCCGCAGAAAAATATCTTCAGACCCTCCCCGAGCCGAGAAACGCACGCTTCGATGTCGCCTGCGTTGAGAAAAAAACGCAGGGCGGTTTCAGGCTGAAATACTATGTCTCGGCATTCGATGCAAGTAAATGAGCGGCTGTGCCGCATTTATATCAGGAAAGGTGAAATGGATATGTATTACAAAAGCACAAGAAACAGTCAGGTAAACGTCAGCTCCGCTCAGGCAATTGCCAGCGGCATCTCCAAGGACGGCGGCTTGTTCGTCCCCTCTGAGATACCCGCAGTCTCTATGGACGAGATCAAGGCGCTGGGAAAAATGAGCTATGCCGAGAGAGCATTCTTCGTTTTCTCCAGGTTCCTGACCGATTTTACCGAGGCCGAGATCCGCTATTGCGTAGACAACGCCTATAATACCAGGAATTTCGATACCGGGAATATCGCTGAGCTGGCTCATCTCTTCGACGGCACATTTATGCTTGAGCTCTGGCACGGCCCTACCTGCGCTTTTAAGGATATGGCGCTGCAGATCCTTCCCTACCTGCTGACTACATCTGCCAGGAAGCTGGATCTTGGCAAGAAGATCGTTATCCTCGTTGCTACCTCCGGCGATACCGGTAAGGCAGCTCTCGAAGGCTTCAAGGATGTCCCCGGAACTCAGATACTTGTATTCTATCCCGATAACGGTGTCTCCGCTATGCAGAAGAAGCAGATGACCACTCAGGAGGGCAGCAATGTAGGTGTATGCGCTATCAAGGGCAATTTCGACGACGCTCAGAACGGTGTTAAGGCTATCTTTACCGATGCCGGGATCGCTGAGAAGCTCTCCGAGAACGGTATGCAGTTCTCTTCGGCCAACTCCATCAACTGGGGCAGACTTGCGCCGCAGATCATCTACTATGTCTCCACCTACGCTCAGCTCGTTGAGGACGGCGAGATCGCAGCCGGAGAGAAGATCAATATCGTAGTTCCGACAGGCAATTTCGGCAACATTCTTGCTGCATACTATGCAAAAAAAATGGGTATCCCCGTAAACAAGCTGATCTGTGCCTCCAACTCCAACAATGTACTGACAGATTTCATCAAGACCGGAGTATATGACCGCAACAGGAAGTTCTACACGACCATCTCGCCCTCTATGGACATCCTTATCTCCTCCAATCTGGAGAGACTTCTCTATCATCTCTGCGGCGAGAACGATGCAACCATAAGAGAGTGGTTCGGCAAGCTGGCATCTGAGGGCAGATATGAAGTCTCCGAGGATGTCAGGAAAAAGCTCTCCGAGGAATTCTGCGCAGGCTATTGCAGCGATGATGAGACCAAGGATTGCATAAAACGTATCTTCGATAAGTATTCCTATACCTGCGATACACATACAGCCGTAGCCGTTAAGGTCTACGAGGACTATAAGGCCGCTACCGGAGATACCACCAAGACGGTCATCGCATCAACAGCCAGCCCGTATAAATTCTCCGGCTCTGTTCTCTCCGCCATCGGCGCTGAGTCCGACGCTGACGAGTTCGAGCTGGTAGGTAAGCTGGCAGAGCTCTCCAAACTGCCTGTCCCCGAATCTCTGGCAGCCCTCAAGGGCAAGGAGATCCGCTTCAGCGACACCATCGACCGCTCCGAGATGAAGCAGCAGGTGTATAAGACGTTGGGTATCTGCTGATACTTCTGCATAAATGTATAATGCAAAACGCCTGCGGTGTCCCACAGGCGTTTTTGGGTAGAGCTCAGTGAGCCGGCTTGAAGGTCTTGCAGAGCGTTTCGTCTGCACAGTCGGGAGACTGGCAGGTGCAGCAGACTTTGATGCTGTCAGCACTGCATTCGCAGCCGTTGACATTGTGAGCACAGCTTGTGACATCGCAGTGAACTGACCTTAAAGTATCGTTCCTTGACATAGCATACTCTCCTTTCGGTGGTATGCTGTAAGTATTCCCCGGGAGCCGGAGAATATACATCCAAACATAGATCGGAGTGAGATCGTGAGCCTGTTCGTTATCGCAGATCTGCACCTTCCCCTGGCAGTTGATAAGCCGATGGATATCTTCGGAGGCTGGGAAAATTATGTCGGGAGACTTGAATATAACTGGAAAAGAAAGATCTCCCCGGAGGATACCGTCGTCCTGCCCGGTGATATATCATGGGCTATGTCTCTGGAGCAAAGCCTGCCGGATATGAGGTTCATCGACAGCCTTCCCGGGAAAAAGATTATCTCCAAGGGCAACCACGATTACTGGTGGAACACAGCCTCGAAGATGAACGCCTTTTTCAGCGATAACGGCCTGACAACACTGAATATAATGCACAACAACTGCTTCGCCTATGATGATATCGGTATCTGCGGCAGCAGAGGCTGGATAAACGAGACAGGTAAACCGGAGGATACCAAGGTCATCAACCGTGAAGCCATGCGGCTGGAGGCTTCGGTGTCGGCTGCGGAAAAGCTGGGGCTCAGGCCTGTGGTGTTCCTGCATTATCCCCCTGTGTTCGCGGGAGCGGTCAACGAGCCGATCTTCGAGGTCTTAAAAAAACACAGCATAAAGCTCTGCTTCTATGGGCATCTCCACGGCAAACGGGCACATCAGAATGCCGTAACAGGGGAGTATAACGGTGTCGATCTCTGTCTGATATCGGCAGACTATCTACAATTCGACCCGAAAGATATTACAGGAATTGTGCATAATGACAAATTCTGAAAAACACTTGAAAACAGCGCCCCTTTATGGTATAATTGTTAAGATAGATTTTTTGTCGGCAGACGGCCCGGCAATTTATTGGAGGAATAAAAATGAGTTTAAAGTCAACAAACAAGGTCGATACTAATAAGGTGGAACTGGAGATAGAGATCGGTGCCGAGGCATTCGAGCAGGCTGTTCAGCAGGCTTACCTCAAGGCTAAGTCCAAGATCCAGGTTCCCGGTTTCAGAAAGGGCAAGGCTCCCAGAAAGCTCATCGAAAAGGAATACGGAGAGGGCTTCTTCTATGAGGACGCTATCAACCTCATCTATGCCGGCGAAGTCGATGCCGCAGTTAAGGAAGCCGGTCTGGAGCTCGTTACAAGACCCGATGTTGAGATCACATCCGTTGATAAGGCCAAGGGCGTCGAGATGAAAGTCACCTGCACTACCAAGCCCGAAGTCAAGGTAGAGAACTATACAGGCATCAAGGTCGAGAAGACCGTTAAGCCCGTTGAGGATGAGGATATCGAGCGCGAGATCAAGAAGCTCACAGAAAAGAATGTCCGCATCGTTACTGTTGACGACAGAGCCGCCGAGCTGGGCGATACCGTTACCATCGACTTCGAGGGCTTCAAGGATGACGTCGCTTTCGAGGGCGGCAAGGGCGAAGACTTCGACCTTGAGCTGGGCAGCGGCCAGTTCATCCCCGGCTTTGAAGATGCTATCGTTGGCCACAGCACAGGAGAAAAGTTCGATATCAACGTTACCTTCCCCGAGCAGTATCAGGTAGCTGATCTTGCCGGCGCTCCCGCTGTATTCAAGATCAACCTCAAGGCTATAACCAAGAAGGAATATCCCGAGGCTGATGACGAGCTGGTATCCGAGACAACTGATTTCGATACCCTTGAAGAGTTCAAGGCCGATACCAGAAAGAAGCTGGAGGAGCAGAACGATAAGGCTGCCGATCAGGCTGTCGAGACTTATCTGCTGGATAAGGTCGTCGAGAATATGACTGCCGAGATCCCCGAGGTAATGTATGAGAACCGCACCAATGAGATGGTGAACGAGCTGTCTATGAGGCTCCGTCCCCAGGGCATTTCTCTTGAAATGTATCTCCAGTATACCGGCCAGACCATAGATCAGGTCAAGAAGACCTACCGTGAGCAGGCCGAGAAGCAGGTCAAGCTCCGCCTCGCTCTTGAGCAGATCGTAAAGAATGAGGGCATCGAGGCTACCGCTGAGGAGATCGAGTCCGAGATCAATACTATCGCTCAGAACAATAACATAACTGCCGATGAGGTAAGAAAGTATGTTTCCGATGCAGATGTCGGCAAGGACATCGCTGTAGGCAAGGCTGTCGAGTTCGTAAAGGAAAAGGCAGTCATAGAATAATATATCAAGTCGAATAATACTGTTTTCGCTCGCAATTGATACTTGCGGGCGAAATGTATATCAAAGGAGGTTTTCTTATGGCACTAATCCCTTACGTTGTCGAGCAGACAGGCAGAGGCGAGAGAAGCTACGATATCTTTTCAAGACTTCTGAACGACCGTATCATCATGCTCTCCGAGCCCATTGACGATGCTGTCGCAAGCGTGGTCGTAGCCCAGCTTCTGTTCCTCGAAAATCAGGATCCGGAAAAGGATATAGACCTTTATATCAACAGCCCCGGAGGCTCTATCAGCGCCGGTATGGCGATCTATGACACCATGCAGTATATCAAATGCGATGTTTCGACTATCTGCATTGGTATGGCTGCTTCAATGGGCGCTTTTCTGCTCTCCAGCGGCGCTAAGGGCAAGAGATTCGCTCTTCCCAATGCCGAGATAATGATCCACCAGCCCCTTATCGGCGGAGGCGGGCTCTCCGGCCAGTGCACAGATATCAAGATCCATTCCGATCACCTCGTCCGTATCAGAGATAAGATGAATACGATCCTGGCTGAAAATACCGGCAAGAGCATCGAGCAGATCGCCGCCGATACAGAGAGAGATAATTACCTCACAGCCGACGAGGCCAGGGAATACGGCCTTGTGGATCAGGTGATCGCACACAGATAAGGCCTTGCGAAAGGAGAGATAAAATGGCAAACGAAGCCGTAAGACGCTGCAATTTCTGCGGCAAGAGCGAAGCAAGAGTAAGAAATATGTTTACTCAGAGCAATTACAGTATCTGCGACGAGTGCGTTATATATTGCTACGATATCCTTGCTGAGCAGGGGATGACAGAATCCTCGCAGTCTAACGAGCACGGAATGCCCGAGATTTCCCACGAGAGCGTTACCCTCAAGAAGCCTGCGGAGATCAAGGCCGTCCTGGATGACTATGTCATCGGGCAGGACGATGCTAAGATAACCCTTGCTGTCGCAGTATATAATCACTATAAGCGTATCCTCTCTCTCGATAAGGATTCGGACGATGTCGAGATACAGAAATCCAATGTCCTGTTGCTCGGACCTACCGGCACAGGCAAAACGCTTATGGCCCAGACACTCGCTAAGCTGCTAAACGTCCCCTTCGCTATCGCAGATGCGACGACTCTTACCGAAGCAGGATATGTCGGTGACGACGTTGAGAACGTTCTGACAAGACTCATCCAGGCCGCCGATTACGATGTCGAGGCTGCCTCAAAAGGCATAATCTATATCGACGAGATCGACAAGATAGCAAGAAAATCCGAGAACACCTCCATAACCCGTGATGTCAGCGGCGAGGGTGTTCAGCAGGCGCTGCTCAAGATCGTCGAGGGGACAGTCTCGAATGTTCCTCCCCAGGGCGGCAGAAAGCATCCGCATCAGGAGTTCATCCAGATAGATACCAAGAATATACTCTTTATCTGCGGCGGAGCCTTTGACGGACTTGAAAGCATCATACAGAAGCGAACAGATACTTCTTCTATGGGCTTCGGCAGCAATATAAGAAGCAAGAGCAGCGAGAACAATGTTATGAAGAAAGTCCTGCCCCAGGATCTTGTAAAGTTCGGTATCGTTCCCGAGCTGGTGGGCAGACTTCCTGTCATCACTGTTCTTGACGAGCTGGATGAAGAAGCGCTTTGCCGTATACTGACCGAGCCGAAGAATTCCCTTGTCCGCCAGTATACCAAACTCTTCAAGCTGGATGGGATCGACTTTATCGTTACCGAAGAAGCCAAGAGAGAGATCGCTAAGATGACTATCGAGAGAAAGACAGGTGCAAGAGGCCTTCGCTCTATCGTAGAGAAGATCCTTACCAAGCTGATGTTTGACTGCCCCTCGGATGATACCATAACGGGTATCAAGATCACCGCAGAGACGGTGCGCGGCGAACAGCCCGCAGTAATAATGCGCAGAGAAGCCAAGCAGGGCGCCTGACTTTTTCATCTGATGCTTAATAAGCAAATTATAAAACCGTATATCCTCCGCAGCTCTGCGGGGATATACGGTTTTTGTCGTTATTCCTTTTGCAGCCATTACTCTTCCTCATCCAGAGGGATAAGCTCAGCCAGATCATAAGGTGTTTTCTGATATACACAGTAATTCAGCCAGTTTGCGTACATCAGATTTGCAGAACAGCTCCAGTTGAAGATCGGGGTCTGCTTGGAGTCATTGTTGGGAAAGTAGTTGTAAGGCAGCTGTATGTCCAGCCCCTTGTTAAGGTCGCGGAAGTATTCCTTGGCCAGAGTGTCGCGGTCGTACTCCCAGTGACCGAAGAGGAAGAACTGACGCTCTGTCTTGTCTGATACAACATGGACCCCTGCTTCATAGCTCTCCGCGCAGATTATCAGCGAGCGGTGCTTCTCGATGTCCTCGCGCCTTACTTCGGTGTGCCGCGAGTGCGGACAGTGGAAAACATCTCCGAAGCCTTTTAACAGCGAGCATTGTGACCAGGTTATATGGTGCTTGAAATTGCCGAACATCTTGTGCTCAAGAGGATATTTAGGTATGCCGTAGTGGTAGTAGAGCCCGGCCTGTGCTCCCCAGCAGATGTGCAGAGTAGAGTAGCAGTTGGTCTTAGACCACTCAAACAGCTCGCAGAGCTCGTCCCAGTAATCGACCTCCTCGAAGTCCATCTGCTCCACAGGGGCTCCGGTTATGATGAGCCCGTCGTAGCGCTCGTTCCTGACCTCGTCAAAAGGCTTATAGAAGGTCAGCATATGCTCCTGAGGGGTGTTTTTGCTGATATGGTTCATCTGGACCAGATCGATATCAACGTGCAGAGGGGTGTTTGAAAGCAAGCGGAGGATCTGGGTCTCGGTAGTTATCTTATCCGGCATCAGGTTGACTATTGCGATCTTTAAAGCGCGGATATCCTGATGATCCGCTCTTTCCGCAGGAATGACGAATATCTTTTCGGCGATCAGAGTTGAATACGCCGGCAGATTATCCGGTATCTTAATCGGCAATTTCGGTATCTCCTTTATAATGTTATACGAAAGCCACAGGCTTGTTAATATTATAACACATCCATCCGAGGATTTCAAGCCTTTTTTGAGGAGGGCGCAGCGGCTCCAGAGCGAAGCTCATTCAAACACAGCGTTCAGCTCTCCGTCTGCTGTAACAGATACCGTTATCGTTTCGGCTGTCTTGTCGGGAAGAGAAATGCCTGTTGCATCCCAGCGGACGAACTTCTTGCCCTCAGGAGCTTTGGCAGTCAGTGTTATGGGGCAGTCGGAAAGATATTTGGTGTAAAGCTCTGTTCCGGCTGCGATCTCGGAATTGTTGAGCTGTACCGTGCCTTCGCCTGTCCTTAGTATGAGCTGATGCAGGTCTCCCAGGCCGACGTTCTTCTTAACGATATCCGGAAAGTTGTCTGCGCGCTTTAACAGATATCCCTGAAGCTCGGTTATCTTTCCCTGGAGGAAATCGACATCCTGTATGTATGCCGGGCCGAAGCGGCGGTAGGTCTCATTCATGAGTGCCAGATATGGCTTTGAGATCTCTGAAATAGCTGCCTTGACACGCTTCTTCTCAAAGTTCACGTTTCTGAGATCCAGCAGGGAATTTGCGAAGATCTGAAGGAAATCCTTATTCTTGCAGAGGGAAGAGAGCATCTTGCCCATCTGATCGTCCTTGAGATTGTTCCCGTTCATGGCGGAATTAAGGAACGAATCCCTGGAGCCGTTGCCGCCGTTGTAGATCCCGGTCGAGAAATCTGTATCATAGACAACCATGCGGAATTTGCCGTCGGCGTTCATGATACCCTCGACAGGCTCTCTGACCCTCCACATCCGCCAGTTGTTGTCGTTGTTGAAGAGGCAGTCGCTGTTGTCGATATAGATCTCAAAGGCGCAGTAATCTGCGAAGCTCTGCATATCCAGCATCCCGCAGGCTTTATCGTAGTTCTCAGCTTTGCTCATATCGTTGCCGTTGATGAATTCCAGCATAGAGGTGTAGAGCTCGATGTCAGATTCCTCGCCGTCCTCGACCTCTGAGCGCTTGATAAGAACAACGTTTTTGTTATCTATATCGTAGTTGTTGGAGAAATAATTGTCGGAGTAGTCCTCGATGAGGCAGTACATCCCCCAGTATTCACCGTTGATGAAAGCGATACACGGCCTGAACTGCATGGTCTCCAGATCGCGGTCGCTGACCAGTGATTGCAGCAGCGGGTCGCGGATGCGGGCGAAATCGGCATCGTTCCCGCCGTCTCGCAGAGAGAATGATTTGTATTTATCAACTGTTCCGGTGCCATCCGAGCGCATATTTCCGGGGATTATCTCGTATTTTACGTTCTTCTTGCCGTATTCGTCCCTTGCGATGAGTTTAAGGGATTTCTGAGGGTGGTTCCTGGAAGCGCCTCCAAGTATCCTGAGCCCCATATCCTGTGCAAAGGCGGTAGTCCCGTCTGTTTCAAGAAATTCGACAGATACAGGTCTTTCCCATTCCTTACCTTTCTGTGTGAAGTTAGCCTGATGTCTCCAGCCTTCAAGGTTTTTGTTTTTCTTATCCTCGGCCAGCCATTCGTCGTGCTTCTGCCCGAGGACATAGATCCCGGTCTCATAGTTAAAGAGGTTCTCAGCATCGGTGACTATGGAGATGACAGGAACATCCGGATAGTTCTTCTCGCGGTCAACTCCGACGAAATATGTTCTGGTCAGTATTTCACCCCTGGTGCCGTCGTCTCTGATGACCGCCGCTTTGATGACATTTCCTTTCCTTACCGGGAAGGCGGGGATGAAAGGGTCGCCTGCGGTGGTGTCTTTCTTTGCTGCGAGCACATCCTGCTCGACAGAGCGGTTCTTCATGTTTATCGGCCCGGTATAAAGGTTTGAGGCCGGGTTGGGGTCGCTGCCGTCCAGCGTATAGTAGATCTTGGCATTCGGATCTGAGGAGGTCAGCTCCAGATCGAATTCAGTATTGTAGAAGCCGCTGTCCTTGCTGAACTGCGGAGAGGGAACAGATTTGTCCAGCGTCGTCGGGATAGCAGGAGCCTTTTCCTCGGGCTTATCCCCCTGTCCGGAGGCAGACTGGGTAGATGTATCGGAGCCTGAACCGCTGCTTTGTGAGCCGGAGTCGCTGCCGGAGCAGGCGAACAGGCTCAGAGCCATTAGCGCAGCACAGACAGCCGCGCAGATCTTCTTCTTCATTTCATTTCCTCCTTCGGATATATATGGCAGCACAGCATTGCTGCCGTATAGCCTTGCCGTAACGTATTTATACCATACCAATTTATATCATATCATATCGCAGCCGCCTTTTCAATTGTTATTATTTACAATTCACCGCCTGCGATTTTAGGGCATTTTACGAAACCCGGGAGATCTCTGATCCGATGATATGGCGATACGATGCTTCTGACAGCTTTTCTGCCGCAAAAACAGTTTTACTCTTTACTTTGGTGAAATAATGTGTTATAATAATCATAGTATATCTGTAAGGAGAGGTCATAGAATGACAAAGCTATTCGGAACAGACGGCGTGCGCGGCACTGCGGGAAGCGAGCTCAGTTGTGAGACAGCTATGAGGCTTGGCAAGGCAGTGGCCGGAGTCGCCTGTGCAAACAATGAAGATAAAAAAGCTAAGATACTTATCGGGAAGGATACAAGAGCTTCCAGCGACGTTCTGGAAGCCGCACTTATAGCAGGTATCTGCTCCGCCGGGGCGGATGTCTATATACTCGGAGCTATTCCAACTCAGGGTGTCGCTATGCTGACAGAGCTCTATAATGCCGATGCCGGGATAATGATAACTGCTTCCCATTCCTCTGCCGAATATAACGGGATCAAGATCTTCGGGCGCTCCGGATTCAGGATAACAGAAGCCGAGGAGCGCGAGCTGGAGCGTCTCGTTTTTGACGACGATTGGCAGAAGATCTCTGTCGGCCCGGACAAGCTGGGGCGTATCTGCTACGAAGAAAAGGCTGAGTGGGATTATATCAGAAAGGTCGTCCGTTCTGTGAGCTGCGACCTCCGGGGGCTGAAAGTCGCCCTTGATTGCGGCAACGGCGCTGCAGCTAAATACGCCAAACGTATCTTTGAGGGAATGGGAGCTTCCTGTGTCGTCCTGGGCTGTGACCCTGACGGCTATAACATCAATATCGGCTGCGGGCCCAGCTTCCTTGAACCTCTGCAGGAGGCAGTAGTTAAAAGGCACTGCGATATCGGCCTCAGCTTTGACGGCGACGGCGGAAAATGTATCGCAGTCGATGAGAACGGCGGGGTAATGGACGGCGACAAGCTGCTTGCTATCTTCGCAAAATTCCTGAAGGTCCAGGGGAAGCTGAATTCAAATACTGTCGTCTCAACAGTCATGAGCAATTACGGGCTTACAGAGTTCGGCGAGCGTGAGGGTATCAATATCACTGCTACTGCCGTCGGCTCCGGAAAGGTGCTGGAGAGGATGCTCCGCTTCGGATACAACCTCGGAGGCGAGCAGAACGGCCATATCATCTTCCTCGATTACGAAAAGATAGGAGACGGCGAGATAACCGGAGTAAGGCTTTGCGAGGTCCTGAAGAAATCGAGACGCAAGGCCAGTGAGCTCTCCGCCATAGTCGAGACCTATCCGCAGATCAGAAAAGATGTCCCGATGCCGGCGGATAAAAGAGGCGTCTGGGCAGAGAATGCAGGGTTCAGGGAGATGGTCTCGGAATATAAGAAAAAGCTTGGCAAAGAGGGGCGTATCATAGTCCGTGAGAGCGGTACAGAATCTGTCGTCAGGATAATGATCGAGGGCAGAAAGACAGGCCTCATAACCGAGTATGCCAATAATCTTGCAAAGAAGCTGGATGAGGTCATGCACTATAAGTCCGAGAAGCAGTTGGAGACAGAAAAAATGCTCCGTGAGATCAAGCAGGAGCGGGACGAAGGTCTGAGCCTGCTGCCGGAGCTGGATGCAAGCAAGATCAACGGAGCGGGCTTATGAGATTTACATACTGTCCGGCCTGCGGGAGCAGGGCTGTGATGAGAGAGATAGGCGACGAGGGTCAGATGCCCTACTGCGAGAGCTGCCGGAAGCCGCTTTTCGATCTTTTCCCGGTCTGTGTCCTCTGCGCAGTTGCCGATGAGAACGGCAGGATAGCTCTGATCCGACAGAGCTATGTGAACACTGTGAATTATGTCGGAGTTGCGGGATATATAAGATCAGGCGAGAGCGCCGAATCTGCCGCAAAGCGGGAAGTCGCTGAGGAGATCGGTCTCGAGGCCGAGAGCGTGAAAATCCTTGGGACATATCCCTACCCAAAGAAGGATATGCTTATGATCGGCTTCCTCGTAAGAGTAAGAGCAGGAGAATTCTCCCTCTCCGGGGAAGTAGACAGCGCCTGCTGGTTTTCTCGTGAGGATGCACCGGGAGCTGTCCGGGAGGGGAGCATCATCCGGCAGGTCATCCTGGATGCACTGGATCTTATGAAAGGCGGAGAGGATAAATGATATATACCGCGCAAACAAGGCTGGCTCTGAAAATAATGGCGGAGGCTCACAAGGGTCAGCTCGACCGCAGCGGACTGCCTTATATCCTGCATCCCTTCCATGTTGCGGAGCAGATGAGGGATGAGGCCACCACCGCCGCAGCGCTGCTGCACGATGTCCTTGAAGATACGAATATGACAGAAGATCAGCTCCTTGAAGCAGGCATAAGGCCGGATGTGGTCAGAGCAGTCGTGCTGCTGACACATAAGGAGGGAGTCGATTACTTCGACTATGTCAGAGCCCTTTCAGAAGATCCTGTAGCCAGAGAAGTCAAACTGGCAGATCTTGACCATAACAGCGATCTCGGGCGGCTGGATGCCGTCTCAGAGCGCGATCTGGAAAGGCTGAAAAAATATGAAAAGGCAAAAGATATCTTACTAAACAGAAAGTGAGCTTATGATATGAGGATAGCCGAAGGCTGGAAGGATTACAGGATCATAGATACATCTGACGGAGACAAGCTGGAGAGCTGGGGCGGCAGGCTGCTGGTCAGACCGGACCCTCAGATAATCTGGAAGACTACGCATAAGAGCCCCCTATGGAACAATGCCGAAGCAGTTTACCACCGCTCTGCCAAGGGCGGCGGCGAATGGGAATACCGCAGAAAGCTGCCCGATAGCTGGGAGATAAGCTACGGCAGCCTGAGATTCATCATCAGGCCCACAGGCTTCAAGCACACCGGGCTCTTTCCGGAGCAGGCCGTAAACTGGGATCTTATGAGCAGGCTTATAGCCGAAGCGGGAAGACCTGTCAAAGTGCTGAACCTTTTTGCATACACCGGCGGGGCTACCCTTGCCTGCGCTGCAGCAGGAGCACAGGTCTCCCACGTTGACGCTTCCAAGGGAATGGTGCAGTGGGCGAGAGATAATGCCGCTGCTTCCGGGCTTTCCGATAAGCCTATACGCTGGCTCGTTGATGACTGCGAAAAATTTGTCAAGCGGGAGATCCGCCGCGGCAGCCTCTACGATGCAGTCGTCATGGATCCTCCAAGCTACGGCAGAGGCCCCGGCGGAGAGGTCTGGAAGCTGGAGGATCAGGTCTTCGATCTGGTAAAGACCTGCGCGGATGTCCTCTCGGACAAGCCGCTGTTTTTCCTGCTCAACAGCTATACTACCGGTCTTTCACCGTCAGTTATGGCTTATATCCTACATGAGATAATTACACCGAAATTCGGGGGGGCGGTCTCAGCAGATGAGATCGGCCTGCCTGTTGAAGCATCCGGTATGCCGCTGCCTTGCGGCTCGACCGCTATATGGAAGGGAGAGAATTGATATGAGAAAAGCAACTGGTGCTTTGGCAGCGGTCATAGCTGCGGCGTCGATGCTTGTATCATGCGCAAACTTAGGGGAAAAAGAGCTGGAGAGCTGGGCGCCTTCGGCTGAGAAAAAGACAAAGACAGCTACTGTCACTACTGTGCCCGAGATCGAACCGGAGGAAACTGTCACCACCAAAAAGACAAAAAAGACTACCGCAGAGACAGAGCCTCCTGTTACCGAAATACCTACCGAGACATCAAAGAAAAAGGAGACTTTTACTATCTCCCGTATCTCTATCCCGAAGATCACTCTGAGGACTCGCCCAGCTGACGAAAGCAGCGAGGCACAGCCTGCCAACGGGACTGTCTCCGAGCCGGATCAGCATACCGGGACAGAACAGACCAGGACGATAACCTGGCGGACTATCGACGGAAGATATGATCTCTCCGTTACTGTCACATATTTCCGGGAGGACTATAACTATTTTGCTTCTCTCCCGAGAGACAATGATCCTTATCATTGCCAGAAATATATCGACGATGAATACAACCGCAAGTTCCTCTCCCAGATCGCCAACGCTATAAGAGATGTCTGCTCCAAACAGGGCTACGATGAGATCGAGACCGTCAAGGAGGCTGTCCGCTTCGTACAGAGCGTACCTTATAAACAGGATGTTGAGTCTAAGGGCGAGCTTGAATACTTCAAATACCCGATAGAGACCATAGCCGAGAACAACGGCGACTGCGAAGACCTCAGTATGCTGCTGGCGGGTATCCTCAGGGAGATGGGATACGGCACCTGCTTCTTCCTTTTCCCGACCCATATCGCCGTCGGCGTTAAGGGCTCAGATAGCGTCCCCGGTATGTATTATGTCCAGGACGGTGTCAGGTATTACTTTATCGAGACCACCGATTTCGGCTGGAACATCGGAGATTTCCCCGATGAGCTTTATAAGGATAAGGACAGCATTATCTATATTCCGATCACAAACTGACCGATCGTGACTTGTGAGGTAAGCGATGCCAAAGCAGAAAACAGTTTATGTATGCAATCAGTGCGGCTATGAATCTCCGAAATGGAACGGTAAATGCCCCGGATGCGGAGAGTGGAATACCTTTGAAGAGGCTCTCTCGGTCCCGGCACCTGCCGCCGGAGGCAGAACCGCCAGACGCTCCGAGAGGGATATAACAGGCTCTATCATCGGGCTGGGCGCAGTGGATGCCGACACCGATGAGATCAGATATAAGACAGGCCTGGGAGAGCTGGACCGTGTCCTGGGAGGCGGGCTGGTCAAGGGCAGCCTTGTGCTGCTGGGAGGCGAGCCGGGTATAGGAAAATCCACTCTGCTTTTACAGATCTGCCAATTTCTCGGAGAGGAGCACACTATCCTCTATGTTTCGGGAGAAGAAAGCGCAAGGCAGATCAAGCTCAGAGCCCAGCGGCTGGGTGTCGCTACCGATGACCTCTATCTGCTGGCCGAGAACGACTGCGAGGCTATCTGCGACGCTGTCGTTAAAGAAAAGCCGGAGATCGTTATTATCGACTCGATACAGACTATGACCATCCGAGCTCTCAATTCAGCAGCAGGCTCGGTGACACAGGTCCGGGAATGTACCAACCTGTTCATGAGGACAGCCAAGAGCGAGGAGATACCATTCTTCATAGTCGGGCACGTAAATAAAGACGGCGCTATCGCCGGGCCGAAAGTTATGGAGCATATCGTGGATGCCGTCCTTTATTTTGAAGGCCAGAGAAATCTGAGCTACCGTATGCTCAGAGCCGTTAAAAACCGTTTCGGCTCTACCAATGAGATCGGCGTTTTTGAGATGAGAGACAAGGGGCTCGCTGAGGTTCCGAATCCTTCCGCACTGCTGCTGGCAGGAAGGCCTAAGGATGTTTCAGGCTGCTGCGTTGCCTGTGTTATGGAAGGCAGCAGACCTATCCTTGCGGAGGTGCAGGCTCTGGTCTCAAAGAGCAGCTTTTCAGCTCCGCGCCGTACTGCCGACGGCTTCGATTATAACCGTCTCTATCTCATCATCGCCGTCCTTGAAAAACGCATGGGCTTTTTCTTCGGCGGGCTGGATGTGTATATCAACGTTGTCGGCGGTATTAAGCTGGATGAGCCCGCAGCCGACCTTTCCATCGCCGCAGCCCTCTATTCCTCGCTGCGGGATAAGACAGTCGATGAAAAGACCATCGCTTTCGGAGAGATCGGCCTCGGCGGAGAGCTCAGAGCTGTAAGCTATGCCGAGCAGCGTATCTCCGAAGCTGAACGTATGGGCTTCGAGAGATGTATCCTTCCCGAGCAGTCCCTTAAAGGGATAGACCGTATGAGGTTTGGTATCGAGCTTATTGGTGTCAGGAACCTGCGGCAGGCCTTTGATGCCTTGAACCGTTGATTTTTTGCAGGAAGTGCTGATATGACATTTGATGAGAAATATACTGAGCTGCTGGAAGAGCTCGGAGAAGGCAGACCTATGGTGCTCTCTACCTGTGAGAACGGGGCAGTCTCTTCACGGATGATGAGCGTTATCCGGAACGGCGGGACATTCTTCTTCCAGACCGACTGCAAATTCCGGAAGTACCGCCAGCTCTTGTCAGGGATTGCAGCTCTCTGCGCTGATAATATCTCGCTGGAGGGGAAGGTCTCAATGCTGGGGCATCCGAAAGAAGCCCCTTTGTTCTGCCGCCTGTTTGAAAAACGCTTTAAGGGCTCTTTTGATGCCTATACGTTCCTTGAAGACGAAAGGCTCTTTGCATTTGAGCCCGTCTATGCTGAGCGCTGGGTCTACCTCGGCGGAGAACCATATTTAGAGACTTTTGACATCCCGGCGAAGGAGTACAGATGCGTTATGAACGAGCATAACTGACATGAGGATCTATCCCTATCCGAAAAGCAGATGCGGACAGAGCGCCTTCTGAGAGGTTCTGCGATATACCGCAGGAAGCAGCCGGCAAATGAATCAGCTCTGCAAAATTCCGGGCTATGATTTATATAGTTTGAGAAAGCATAACATTGAATTTCTTACATCACGGCGTAACGACCGATATCGCCGTGGCGAACTTATCTCGGAGCGGCTTATCCGGCTCGCTCGAAAGGGAGGCCTGAATATGAAAAAGTATATCCTTTCACTCGACCAGGGGACGACATCCTCCCGGGCCGTGCTCTTTGAAAAGAACGGCAGGGCAGCAGGGGTCTCGCAGCTTGAATATACGCAGATCTATCCCGGCAACGGCTGGGTAGAGCACGATGCCAATGAGATATTCTCCTCGCAGCTTGAAGCCGCCAGAGATGTTATCAGAAAATGCGGCGCCTCTCCGGAAGAGATCGCTGCTGTCGGTATAACCAATCAGCGCGAGACTACTATCCTCTGGGATAAGAATACCGGAGAGCCTGTCTGCAACGCTATTGTGTGGCAGTGCCGCCGTACTTCGGATATCTGCGAGGGCTATAAGGCTCAGGGCCTCGGCAAGTTCTTCCGGGATAAGACCGGCCTGCTCATCGACCCTTATTTCTCCGCTACCAAGATAAAATGGATCCTGGATAACGTCAAGGGCGTAAGAGAGCGTGCCGAGAAGGGAGAGATCCTCTTCGGCACGGTAGATTGCTGGCTGATCTGGAAGCTGACAGGCGGAAAGGTCCATGCAACAGATATGACCAATGCCTCACGCACCATGCTGTTCAATATCCATTCTCTTGAATGGGACAGGGAGATACTCGGCCTCCTTGGGATCCCTGCTTCTGTCCTGCCGGAGGTCGTTCCTTCAAGCGGAGAGATCGGCGTATGCGTTCCGGAGATGCTCGGCGCAGAGATCCCCATAACAGGCTGCGCCGGAGATCAACAGGCCGCCCTTTTCGGCCAGAGATGCTTCTCCAGGGGAGATGTCAAGAACACTTACGGCACAGGCGGTTTCCTGCTGATGAATACAGGAAAAGAGCCCGCTGTCTCTTCCAACGGTCTGCTGACTACTATCGGCTGGGCGATAGGAGACGAAGTCACTTACGCTCTGGAGGGCTCGGTATTCATCGCCGGAGCAGTAGTCAAGTGGCTCCGCGACGAGATGTGTATGATCTCCTCCGCTGCCGAGAGCGAGAAGCTGGCTCTGTCTGTCCCGGACACAGAAGGAGTATATATCGTACCGGCATTCACAGGCTTGGGCGCACCATATTGGAAGCCTGATGCCCGGGGAGTCATCACCGGACTGACCCGCGCCGCAGGAAGAGCTCATATCGTCCGCGCAGCGCTTGAAGCTATAGCCTATGAGACATACGATGTCCTCCACGCTATGGAGGAGGATGTAGGCCGCCTGGGAACTATCCGGGTCGACGGCGGAGCTTCGGCCAACGATTTCCTTATGCAGTTCCAGGCTGATATCCTTGACAGAGAGATCACCCGCCCGGAGAATGTTGAATCTACAGCCATCGGTGCCGCGTTCCTTGCTGGCATTGCCTGCGGGTTCTGGTCCGGCATCGACGAGATCGTCTCGCTCGGAGGCAGCTTTGAGAAATTCTCTCCTGTTATGAAGCGGAGCGTCAGAAAAACTAAGCTGGCAGGCTGGAAAAAAGCCGTTGCCTGCGCTTCCGGAGGAGTGTAATGTTCAAAGGCTTTACAAATCAGGCGCTGGATTTTATGTCCGGGATCAGAGACCATAACGATAAGGAATGGTTCGAGGAGCATAAGCAGATCTATCTTGATAACGTCTATTATCCCATGAAAGAGCTCTGCGCCGATGTCTCGGAGCCGTTTACAAATAAATACGGCATGATGAGCAAGGCGGGGCGTATCTATTCTGACCCATCATATCCGCCCTACCGAAAATACCGGGAGGATATGTGGTTCATCATCAAGTATGAGACCTTCGATTGGAGTAAGACACCCTCTCTCTTTTTTGAACTCTCCGGGGACGGAGCGGTCTACGGCTTCAAGCTGACCCATCCTGCCGCCCCTGTTATGGAAAAGTTCAGAAATCGCCTTGCTACTGACGGTGGAGAGCTGATCAAGGATCTGAAACGTCTGGAGCGCAGCGGCTTTGATCTCTCGGGTGACGAATATAAGCGCCCTAAGCCTTGTGAGGACAAGGCCGCCCTGCGTTATTATTCTTATAAGTCTCTCAGGCTGACTGCTTCTCTTCCGGCCGGAAGCCCGGAGCTGTCCGGCTCTTCGCTTTCGGATACGCTTAAAAAGGCTTTTCGCAGGCTGGTGCCGCTCGTCAGGATGTTTGAAGAGTTTGTTTCAGAATCAGAGGCCGAAAAGAGGGCTCAGAAAGAGGCCGCCGCCGAGCAGAGCCTTCCGTCGATGCCCGAGGCTCCGCAGCAGGACTTTATGTGGTAGGGTTATCATATATGTTAAAAAGTCCCTGCCTTTATTCATTTACTTTTTTAAAGAGTCGTGTTATACCAAATATAACAGACTCTTTTTTATTTAAGGCAACACCGCACGACCCGCGGCTAACGTCTCTGCACATCATCTGCTTGCCAGCTTTCCGTCATATTACCCAAATTCTCCTTGACTTGCGTCAGCAAGCCTGCGTCGAATTTAGGCAAT
>CAMNNQ010000121.1 GCA_946545645.1 uncultured Clostridia bacterium
TCACTTCGCTTTACGCAACGTCAAGGAGAATTTGGGTAATATGAAGGAAAGCTGGCAAGCAGATGATGTGCAGAGGCGTTAGCCGCGGGTTGTGCGGTGTTGCCTAAACAGGGGGGATACGCTTGGAAAAGCTGACAAACGAAGAGAGAGCCAATAGAAAGGATACAGCCGGCAGCTATATCAAGAAGCGGCACGATGCGCGTGATAAGGCGCTGGCAAAGCTGCCGGAGGAGCTGCAGTTGTATCTTTCGACATCTTACGTAAAAAATGGGGGGATCCACAGCAGGCTTGGAAAAAGATTCGGAGAATGGCTGGCCGGAGACAGCAGCCGTATGCCCTCCGGGTTCGTGAAACAAGAGATGTCAAAGATGTTCGGAGAGGTCATCCCGGAGGAGCTGAGACCATCGCTGCTCTATGAGGTGGACCGCTGCCTTTGCTATCCATATACCGACGGCTATTACCGCCGCCCTTTCCGCAGCTCGGATAAGACAGCCTATCTCGATAAGATACATACTGTTATTTATTCCTATGTCACCCACTGTCTTGCTATCCCCTTCGAGAAGCTGGCTTCCGGGGAGATGTCGGAGGAGGAGCGGGCTGCTTTTGACGAATATCCCAACGACCGCAACGAATTTGACATAGCATATTCCATAGATCAGGGCGGGATGAATACCATCGCCTATATCGAAGGCCTGCTTTCGGAGGGCTCGCCGGATGTGATAACTTACGGTGTCCTCCGCGCAGTATTCATGAGCGGGAACAGCCGTCTCCATCAGCTCTGCTCAAAGCTGCTTCTGGCTGCTAAGCTCCAGGAGGGGCTGCGTCAGGCTGTCTGCGAGAGCTGCGATTACGGTACAAGAGAGGGCTTTGCCGAGATACTTAAAACTGTCAGCGAGAATGACCTTATCAGGTATTCCTCAGTTGTGCGCGCCCTCGGAACATGGACAGGCATCATCGCTCTGGAGGCCAAGGACAATGCCCGCATCGCCAGAAAGACCCTGGAGCTTATGAACACCTGCCTCTCCGACGAAAAGTATGCAGAGAGCTGTCTCGCCTCCGAGGATGCAATGCAGATATATATCGCCCTCTGGACGGTCTCCACAAGAGATGCCGCTGCCTGTGTTGAGACGATACGCCGTCTCAGCAGGGAGGGCACGGCTTTACAGCTCAGGAGCGCTGCATATTTTTCAAAGGAGCTGCTTAATTATCCGACTCGCCGGGAGATCGGCAAGCTGCTGCTCCTGAGCCACACCGACGATCCGGAGCTTATGGCGATAAACATCCCGAACCTGCTCATAACCTACGATCAGAAGGTCTCTCCGGAGGAGCCGGAGGCGTCGCTGCCGTATTTCTTCAAGGACAGAGACGAGGCCGAGGCGGCCTTTTCGGCTCTGGAAAAGCTCTATGCCGGGATACCCGGGAAAGCTCTGGGATTCGATCCCTGCGTTTTCCCCTGGAACAAAGAAGCGCTTACCCGGAGCAGCATCGTCGCAGATCAGATGCTCATCGCGGCGATGCTCAGAGACGATGAGAAGACAGATATGCTTTGCGGCCGCTTTTCCGATCTTGACGGCTCTACCTGCTCCCGAGGGAACGAGATCCATCTTCTGCTGGAAAACCCCCGTACTGAGACCCAGCGTGATACCGCTGTCTCGCTGCTGGCAGATAAGATCGAGTACGCCAGAGGGGCGGCGTTCATGATAGTAAAGAAGATACAGCTTGAAAAGAAGCATTATCTCATGCTTGAGGATATGCTCAGATACAAAGCTGCGGATATGCGTGCCTATGTTCTGGAACTCATAATGCAGCAGAGCGACGATGAGCTGGCAGCCTGCGCAGAAAGGCTGCTCTCCGACAAGAAAGAGGAAAAGCGCACCGCCGGGCTGGATATAATCATGCAGCTCTCCAAGGACAAGGAAAGAGCCGCTCTTGCCGAGCGATGCCGCTCCCTTACAGAGCTCATCAAGGCTCCGACGACCAAAGAACAGATACTGATCGACGAGATAAAGCGCTTTGCCGGTACAGGTTCGGAACAGCCCGCAGGCTTCGGCCTCTTTACCGAAGATGACAGCTATGTTCCCGTCCTTGACAGAGAGTTTGCAAAGGAATGCTGCGAGGTCTTTGCAAAGGTGTTTCCTTGTTCGGAGCTGATCTCTTCCGAAAGCAGATCAGAGCCCGCCGACCATGTCGCTGCCCTTAAAGCCTTAGACAAGCTCATCGGGGAGCACAAAAACGATGAGTTCCGAGACACCTTCGGAGATATCGAGCTGGTTGGCTCAAACACGTTTTTCAGGACAGAATACAAGGACGGCACCAAAGGCATCCCCTTCCCGGAGCTCTGGGAGGGCTTCTTCGATGATAATAAGCTGACTCCCGAGCTGCTGGTCAGGATGAATGTCGCGCTGCCTGCCCCGGAGCTTCTTACAGATTTTTCCTTTGAACTGTTCGGCAGGGAATTCAAGACTCCTCCGACATTGGTCTATGCCGGGCGGATCGAGACGATAATCGCTTTCCTCATTGAAAAGCACTGCCCCTCCGAGCTGCTGAGCAAGCTGGGCTATGCTGTCATCTCTGTGGCTGCGGATATAGCTGAGAAGGGGGAGCGCTCTCTTATCGTTGTAAAGGAGAAGGAGGGCACCGGCTGGTCTCCGAGAAGGTATTATGTCAACGAGAAGGGGGAATTTACCCAGACTGATAACAAGGTATCAACTCTTCTGCAAGACCCTGTCGCAGCGAGAGTCGCTGAGTATTTCTCCCCCTCGATGGAGGGGCATTTTGCCGCTGCTTTTGCCCTTAACCATTATCTTTCTGAAAAGCTGGGAGCATTCATCCTCAGCGCACACGGCCAGGATGTCGAATCCTCTTACTGCTCGACATTCGCACCTCCTGTTCCGCAGCTATATATCCGTGCGGCATACGATGGGGTCATCTCCGAGGGGTATATGTACAAATATCTGCTGGAGATCTCGGGTGCGCAGAAAAATGTCTTTATTGTCCTCTGCGGGATAGCAAAGACCTACCGCGACAGCGAACGCAGGAAGATGACCCGCCGGCGCTGGTCCAACTATCGCTCCTCCAGCGCCATGAAGCTGCTGCTGGACGGACTCGGCGGAAAGATAAACGAAGAGACAAGACCTCTGGTGGAGTATGCCGTCGGGGTCTATGAAAAGATAACCGATACGGTCCTGGACAGCGAGCTGCGCAGAGGCGATTCTCCTGCGGAGTTCACAAGCTCGATACTTGGGCTCGAGCGCATCTACGGAGCTGACAGGCTCGTACAGATACTCTCTGCTCTGGGGCGGGATACCCTGGAGCGCTCCACTTATCTCTACGGCAGCGATATCAGCAAGCGCAAGAGCCTGAGCCATCTGCTGGGGGCCTGTGTCCCGAGAGAGGATGATACGGCGCAGAAACTTGCGGAGCTTCTGAAGGAGACAGATATCACCGAGAAGAGATTGGTAGAGGCCGCACTCTTCTCTCCGGAATGGATAGACCTGATCGGGGAGCTGTTGGGCTGGGAGGGCTTCCGTTCCGCCTGCTTCTATTTCATGGCACACATGAACGAGCAGTTTGACGATGTCAGGAAGGCGATGATCGCTAAATTCACACCTATCCCGACAGAAGACCTTGCGGCGGGCGCCTTCGATATAAACTGGTTCAGAGAGGCCAGCGGTACAGTCGGTGAAAAGCGCTTCGGCGCGATCTACGATGCTGCAAAGTATATCTCGGACGGTGCAAAGCATTCCCGCGCCAGAAAATATGCCGACGCTGTCCTCGGAAAGCTGGACCGCACCGAGGCGGAAAAGCAGGTCAGGGAAAAGCGCAACAAGGACACGCTTATGGCCATAGCTCTTATCCCAATAAAGGATGAGGAGGATATGGTATCAAGATATCTGCTGTTCAAACAGTTCGCAAAAGAGGCCAAAGCCTTCGGTCAGCAGAGGCGTGCCAGCGAGACCGCAGCCAGCGATATGGCGATGCGCAACCTTGCGGAGAACGCCGGATTTACAGATGTTACAAGGCTGACTCTCCGTATGGAGACCAGGCTCTTTGACGATATCCGGCCGCTGCTGGAGCCGGCAGTATCAGGAGATCTGACCCTCTCTCTGCGGATAAGCGGGCAGGGCAGGGCGGAGATCTGCTGCGTAAAGGGCGGCAAGGAGCTGAAAGCTATCCCTGCAAAGAATAAGAAGGATGAGCTGGTGCTCAGGCTGGGAGAGGTAAAGAAGCAGTTGAATGACCAATACAGCCGCACCCGCACTATGTTCGAGCAGTCTATGGAGGACAGGACAGAGTTCCGCTGCTCCGAGCTGGAGACTCTGACCGAAAATCCGGTAGTCGCGCCGCTGGTCAATTCTCTTGTATTCACAGACGGAAGTTCCTCCGGTCTGCTGCGGGGCAGGGCGCTTTCTCTTGCGGACGGCTCTGAAAAGAAGCTCAGGGGAGACAGCTTGCTCCGTGCGGCGCATCCCTTTGATCTTTATTCTCAGGGCTGCTGGCATGAGCTGCAGAAGCTGCTCTTCGATAAGGAACTGGTGCAGCCCTTCAAGCAGGTGTTCCGTGAGCTTTATGTCAAGACTGAGGACGAGCGTGAGGCTATGACATCTCTGCGCTATGCCGGGAATCAGATACAGCCGAAAAAGACCGTCGCCTGCCTCAGGAGCCGCCGCTGGGTAGCCGATATCGAGGATGGCCTCCAGAAGGTCTATTATAAGGAAAACATCATCGCCCGCATCTACGCTCTTGCCGACTGGTTCTCTCCTGCGGACATTGAGGCGCCGACTCTGGAATGGGTGGATTTCTTCGACAGAAAGACAGGAAAGCAGATGCGGATCTCCGAGATACCGGATATCATCTTCTCAGAGGTCATGAGGGATGTCGATCTCGCCGTCAGTGTCGCCCACGCAGGCGGAGTCGATCCGGAGACCAGCCATTCGACCATCGAGATGCGCCGGGCTGTCTGCGAATTCACTCTCCCGCTGTTCAGGCTGGATAATGTCACCTTCGAGAAGAGCCACGCCTTTATCAAGGGTTCCCGCGCCGATTACAGCATCCATCTCGGCAGCGGAGCAGTGCATCTCCAGGGCGGGCCGATGATAAACATCCTGCCTGTCCATTCCCAGCATAGAGGCAAGCTCTTCCTGCCTTTCCTGGATGAAGACCCCAAGACAGCTCAGATAATCTCCGAGATCCTGCTCTTTGCCGAGGACAGCAAGATAAAGGACCCCTTCATCCTGACGCAGATAAAATAACCGCTGATGTCACCACAGAAGGCACAAAAAAACCGTATATCCCCACCGCAGCAGGCAGGGGATATACGGTTTCCGTTTTTGTCAGGCAGTTGCTGCTGAATACCTTCAGATCAGCTCGATGCTGAGCCCGCTGATGATTTCTTTCATAAGAGCGGCGTCATCGGCATCGACATCCTCGTCGAGATCCACATCGGCGTTGGAAAGATCTATCTCGATCCTTCCGAGGAGATATTTTTTCAGCAAGCCGTAATCCTTGAGATCAAATATCCCGTCGTTGTTGACATCTCCGGCAAGGCCGTTCCTGGCGACAGCGACGACCGGCTCACGGATGATCGCGTCGCCGGATTCATAAACGATCTCGGGGTAGAGGATATACTGCTTTGAGAGCTCCAGCCCTGATACCACGGCAGAAAGGTCTGCGCCGGCTGCCTCAGCAAGGTCTTTGACTTCTCCGGTCTGTTCATCCAGCGAATGGATGATCACCTTGCTGACGCCCTTTGCAGGGGCATCCCAGGCAAAGGCCGCAGATGCGTTGGCTGTGGATACCAGCTTCGGTATACATTCATCGCAGTTGCAGTAGACGGTGAAAATATCTGTTGAGCGCCCGCGGTAGGTGACCTTGTTGACAGTCGTATAGGGCTCGACCCTGATATCGTAGACTCCGGGGCTGCATTTATAGGTATAGGTGTTTTTGGAAGTCGAAACGATCTTTGCGGGCTCTGTGCCGTAGCGCCCGATATATACCGTACAGCCTGTCCTCAGCGGGTCGGCATCCCAGGTAAGGGTGATGCCGCCGGAGGTAACTGTCTTTGTAACAACCGGGGTGTTGTTCATGCAGGCGCTGGTGACGCTGCTGCTGGGCACTCCGAGGTAGGGAACATTATTATAATAGTTATATGCCCGGACACGGTAGGTATAGGTCTTGCCCTGTTCGAGGCCTGTGATCGTTCTCTTGTTGGCGAGGGTCAGCATCATATACACGAACTGCCCCTTCTCCTCGTCATATCTTTCGATCCTGTATCCGGAGCAGTACTGCTTGGTCTTGCTCCACTCGATAGTTATGGAATCCTCGGTGCGGGCGGTGACTTTGAGCCCGGTTATCTGCTCGGGATTTGTGTTCATTATGTATCTGACATCCATATCGGTGAGGCCGTTGATGCCGTCAACAGTTCCGGTGTCATACTGCCAGATATCGAATTTGTAGGGATACTGGGTGTTATTTGTATAGTTTGCGAACCAGATGGGGTATTTGGCTTCAAGTCTCAGACGGTCCAGCTTGTAGACCAGCCAGCTCCAGTTGGAATAAACTCCGCCCTGATAGCCGAGGCTGGTGATCCTGTCGCAGAAAGCCTCGATGATAGAGGTCTTCTGTGCGGCGGTAAGGTTAGCCGAGTCAAGTCTGCCCGTATCTGCCCAGATCTCTTCCATATCGCAGTATACAGGGAGGTCGAGGGAATAATTCTTGATATACTGATAAACGAAATCAGCTTCGGCGCGGGCTTCGGTAACATTGAGCGCCTGGGTAAAGAAATAAACTCCGACTTTGAGGCCGGCGGCTTTTGCGTTCTTTAGGTTGTAGACAAAAGTCGGGTCAACGACCAGTGTTCCTTCTTTTCCGTAGCCGCGGTAGCCTGCTCTGAGGATACAGAAATCAATTCCTGCGGCCTTGACCTTTTTCCAGTCGATAGTCCCCTGAAAGACGGAGACATCTGTACCGTGAGTCAGCAGATAGTTCTTGAAGCGGTCCTGATGTGTCAGTTGGGAGCCGAAAGCGACGGCTGATGTCATAAGGGGCAGAGCGAGGCCGGTAACTGAGGCGGGTGTTCCCTTGACATTCATGAGCTGCGCTACATATTTATGGAAGCCAGGGTCGTTCTCAGCGGCCGGGAGGCTGCTCCCTTCGGGGATGACCTCTCCCAGGGCGGCTATCTCAGGATTCCTTGCAAGAAATTCCTGCTCGGCTTCCTTGGCGGCTTTGATCTCTTTGGCTCTTCTGGCATAGGCAGCATCCTCCTCGGAAGGTACTGCCGCAGCAGGGGAGGGTTCCTCCTGAGCCTGAGTTTCTGCGGGCTCCTCGGCCTTTGCGGGGGCCTCCGGCTCGTCTTCTTCTGCGGCTTCGGGAGCAGATATCACAGTTTCCGGCAGGGCTTCTGCTTTCGGAGCAGTTGTTACGGCCTCAGCCGGCTCCGGGGAGTAGGATGCGGGGGCGACAGCGGCAGGCTCCTCTGCGACGATGGCAGTTTCCTGACGCCCGCCGAGCTGGCTGAGGGGCGACGCGAGCATAAGCGCTGCGAGCAGGGCGCTCAGAACAGCACTGATTTTTTTCATAAGATCATTCCATCCTTTCGGGGCGTGGGAGCATTCTGTTTTTATATTGCTCCTCTGAGTTTTACACAAGCATTTTGTCCGTTCCTTATCCTTATAATAGGGTATTATTTATTATACAAAAGAACGGACGGTTTGTCAAGATGTTTGAAAAAATTGGGCAATTTTCCCTTAATTGACCTGACGGCAGGAAAAATATATCCGCAGGGCATCAGGTGCATAATCTTGACTTTTTCTCCCAAAAATGTTATCATCAAAGCTGCGATATTCAAAAACGGGGGCATAAAATGAGCAAAAAGACGACATCGGTTTTCCTTCTTCTGCTGACGGCGCTCATCTGGGGCTCGGCATTCGTTGCTCAGAGCAAGGGCATGGAGCACGTCGGCCCCTTCACATATAACGGTATACGTTCTCTTATCGGCGGAGCAGTGCTGATCCCGGTGCTGCTGGTATTCAGGGCGCTGCGGCGCAGATCCGGCGAGGGGGAGCAGGCCTTATCCCGGAAAAGAGCAACAGTCATCGGCGGGCTCTGCTGCGGCCTGGCGCTGTTTGCTGCCAGCAGCCTGCAGCAGTTCGGGATAAGCATGACGACAGCCGGGAAGGCCGGATTCATAACTGCGCTTTATATAGTCATCGTCCCGATACTGGGGCTGTTTATCGGCAGGAGGACCCCGGTGCTGATCTGGCTCTGTGTCGCTGCTGCGATCGCGGGGTTTTATCTGCTCTGTGTCAAAGAGGGCTTTTCTGTCGGCACGGGAGATATGCTGGTCCTTGGGTGCGCGTTCATCTTTTCGGTACACATCATCCTCATCGACCGCTTCAACGCTATGGGTGCCGACGGGATGATGCTTTCCTGCATCCAGCTTCTGACAGCCGGGGCGATCTCGCTTCCGCTGATGTTCATATTCGAGGAGCCGAGCCTGGGAGCTGTTCTGGATGCCAGGATATCCATCCTGTACGCCGGAGTCCTTTCCTGCGGGGTGGCCTACACCTTGCAGATCATCGGTCAGAAGCACGCCGATCCAACAGCGGCGACACTTATACTCAGCCTTGAATCCGTATTCGCGGCGCTGTCTGGCTGGCTGATCCTTGACGAAAGGCTCTCCGGGCGGGAGCTGGGAGGCTGCGCACTTGTGCTGGCGGCTGTTATAGCGGCGCAGATGATCGCGGGAAGAAGTGATAAAAAAAGCGGATGATGCCGGGCCGGCACATCCGTTTTTATATAGGCAACACCGCACGACCCGCGGCTAACGCCTCTGCACATCATCTGCTTGCCAGCTTTCCGTCATATTACCCAAATTCTCCTTGAC
>CAMNNQ010000122.1 GCA_946545645.1 uncultured Clostridia bacterium
CCCCGCCTCCGGCGGGGGATAGCACAGCGTTGGTCTAATTGCCGTAATCTCCTAAATAAGGTGTTTGAAAATGGTGTGTCAAAGGGATAAACATATATATTTAAATGGATTTATTCTCAAATGCAGCTTACATTTTTGATATTGAGATAAAGATCTGATATAAATATTAAATATCTGATATAACTTTTTGATATAAACAGCTATAATTATCTTGTAAACTGAAACAAGACAATAAGCGGAGGGATAAGATATGATGAAAAGACTTGTAAGCGCTCTTTGCGCAATATCAGCAGTATTCGTATTTACAGCCTGCGGCTCCGGCGAAAGCAGCAGCGCAGCTTCTGAGGCGACATCCGCCGCCACCGCCGCTCCGGCCTCGGAGACAGCGCCTGCCGATTCATCACTCCCCGCCGAAGAGCCCGAAGAGGACGATTCCCCCTATACTTTAAACGGCGATTTCTCCAAAGGGCCCAATAAAAGATGGCACGCTGCCGCCGGTTATTCCAACGGCAATATGTTCAACTGCACCTGGAAAGATGAAAACGCTATGTTTGAGGACGGTGTCCTCAAGCTCAAGATCGACAAGCTCTTTGACGACTATTATACCGGCGGAGAATACCGCACCCACAAGAATTACAGCTACGGCCTCTATGAGGTGTCGATGAAGCCTATCAAGAACGTCGGGGTCGTATCATCCTTCTTTACCTACACCGGAGAATCTGACGGCAACCCCTGGGATGAGATCGACATCGAGTTTCTCGGAAAAGATACGACCAAAGTCCAGTTCAATTATTTCACCGACGGCAAGGGCAATCACGAAAAGCTCTATGACCTCGGCTTCGATGCCACCGAAGAATTCCATACCTACGGCTTCCGCTGGGCTAAGGACAGCATAACCTGGTATGTTGACGGCAAGGAAGTCCATAAAGCGACAGAGAACATCCCCTCTCATCCCGGCAAGATCATGATGAACACCTGGAACGGGATCGGCGTCGATCAGTGGCTCGGCCATTTCGACGGGAATACTCCTCTTACCGCTGAATATCAGTGGGCAAGATTTACCGCAGAATAGAGTCTGAAAGGGATATGAATACAGAGACCGGAGAGCTCCCGAGCCCTCCGGTCTCCTCTTTTTGCATTTGTCAGCGGGGCATCCTTAGGCTTTCGGCATAGGCCAGAAAAGCCCGGCTCATTACCGGATGCTCAAAGCTGAAGCTCATCCTCGGCTCTGTCAGCTTGGTTATTATAACGCCGCTGTCATTCAGATTAAAGCGCAGATTATTGGCTGTTATGACATTCGAGCTTCCGGCAGCATCGGCGTGCTCACGGCTGATCTTCAGGAGCGGCCTGCAATCCTTGAGCAGAGTTTCAAAGGCCCGCTCGCAGCGTTCGAGACAGACAGGGTCGGTATAATATCCGAATACAGCCTCGGGCTCCATTCCCTTGACACAGGAGCCGACTATCGCCTCGCGGCCTCTGGATATGAATATCGTGCTGGAGAAACGCTCTCCGGCGCGTTTTGTGCTGTAGTACGGAACGATCAGCCCTGTGAAATACAGCGGCATCCAGTAATTGATGGCTGCCACCATTTCTGCGACGCTCCTGTCGATATTGTGAATGATATGGACACGGATGCCTCTGTCAAGACATTCCCGCATCAGCGACATCCAGACCGGAGCATAGTCTCCGTGCATCCATTCCATGCTCTGATCGGAATAGAGCCAGAGAACACTGCCTGCGGTATTCGCGGCATTTGAAAGCAATCTTACAACAGCCGATCTCAGCCCCTCCAGCCCGACGTATGAGGTACGGGAATCTGCAAGGATATCGTCCGTAGCTATGCTCTCGAACTTGGGAAGATCCTTGGTACTGGGTTGGGGATAAGTGTCGATAAAATCTATCAGCCTGCGGACAGCCGTCATATTGGCAGAGCTGCTGCGGTCGTAGAGCCAGATAAAGAGCAGCTTTGTCAGCTCATGCTCGACCGCTCCCTTCTGGGCTCCGATAAGATCCTCCAGCTCGTTGATCTTATCCTGTTCATAGGCACGCTGCACCATTACAGAGCAGAGCCTTTCGATGAGCCGGGGGTTGCTCTTCGGGAGCCTTGTCCCGGAGCGCATACGGCTGATATACGAAGGGTCTACATTGGCGGCGCGGCTCAGGCGGCTGTTGGTCATAGAGATAAGGTCCATAGCCGAGCTCAGCTTCTGCCCGAATACAGCCAGATCGGAAGTCTGCCCTCCCAGCGGTGGCACAGGGTCGCTGCCGTCGTAGAGCCATTCGATGAGCTGCTTTTCAAGGGCAGTCTCCGGGTCGGAGCAGCAGACAGCCTTGCACAGCTCCTCCTCCATATTCCTGTCTTTAGCGTAATCACAGACTGCGGAAGCAAAACGCTTTACGGTCTGGCTGGACTTTGAAGGTGTCCTGGAGCCGCTTCTGAGACGGCTGAAATTGGATTCAGAGCAATTTGCATAGGCTGCGAGCTGGGTATTGTCTGCTCCAAGCAGCCAGAGCAGATATTCGATCTTTTTAGCTATCATACGTCCTCCTTGAACGGGGGGCGGAGCGGTCACTTGACACGCATCATTGCGAAGAACTTGACCTCTCCCGAATCTGTCGTTATACTGCCGGAAGCGAACTGCCCGGCTTTTCCGTTGAAGCTCTCATCGAGCCAGAATTTGTCGATGATAAGCTCATTGCCGTTGCAGGTCGCGGTCAGGCGGCCGGATTTGAAGGTGCCTGTATAGACATCCGATTCATTGTTGTTGAGCTTGACCTCTTCCTTGCCGTTGTTTATCTGATAATACTTGATAGTAAGTCTTACCTCGCCGCTATCCGAAACGGTCATTTCCGAGATAGCGGTCTCGCTGGTGTTGGCCTTATCAGTTTTCAGATTGACAAGAGTTTTCCAGTTCCCGATCAGCTCATAAGGGTCGTTGATCTGCTTGGCTCTTCCGGGCATACTCCCGACATATCCGTTCTGACCGCTGGCCCATACGAAATTCTTGACCTCCGGGGGCTCGGTAGTCGAGAAGCTATCGGCTATGGCGATAGCCGCAGAGTGGTCAACTGCGGGAGCGGCGGGAGTATCGGGGCCGGAGCCGTCGGGAGCGGAAGGATCGGGCTCAGAGCCCTGATCTGCCGCTGAGGAATCATCCTGCCTTGAAGATGCTGAAGAAGAGGACGAGCTGCTGTCGTCCTTATTAAGAAGAAATCCGGGCTTTACGAAGAGCACGACAGCGCCTCCGCCGAGGAGCGCCAGAATAAGCAGAGCTGCGATGATCTTTCCGGCAGGGCTGCTCTTCTTCATGGTCATATTGCTGCCGGAAGAGGGCAGATTGAATGTCGGAGGAGTGATGGGCTTATCCTCGACCACAGGCTCCCGGACAGCAGAGCCGCTTTTCGGCATCTGCAGCGAGGGCATCATGGAAGATGTAGGCTGCCTGTATGTAGATACAGACTCCGGCTTTGGCAGATCCGGCCCGGGGGTATTATCCTCAGGCTCCTCCTCAGGGAGCGGCTGGAAGGAATATTTAGGCCTTCTGATAAGCGGGATAGCTTTAGCCTGATCATCTCCGCCTGCGGTCTGTTTGGGAGCAGGCTGCTGGACCGGGCTCTGATCTGCCGGAGCCGGCTGACCGGGAGCCTGGGGAGCGGGAGCGTGATGCTTGGGCTTCTTTATCAGCGGAGCCATAGGAGCATTCCCCTGCTGCGGAGCCTGCTGCATAGGCTGGTCGGCCTTCCTCTGAGGGGTCGGCCTTGCAGCCGGGGGAGGTGTCTGCTGCGGAGCCGGGGGAGGTGTCTGCTGCGGAGGTGTCGGCGGAGCCGGGGGAGGTGTCTGCTGCGGAGGTGTCGGAGGCACCGGAGCAGGCTGACCCGGCCTGCGCAGGGTCGGGATAGGGGTCTTGGGAGGCTGTTTTATCGGAGTGCCGCAGGAGGCACAAAATCTTGCATTGTCATTTAAGGGGGTACCGCATTTAGGGCAAAACATAGAACCACTCCTTAGAATTATATATTTATATAATTATAACATAAAACTGAGCTTTCCGCAATAATCTGGCAGAAATGTGTCATTGACAGTCTGTCAAATTTTTGTGAACAAACAATGTAATCATCTCCGGTCCTCAGTTTTTCCTGCGGCCCGGCAACAATTTAGGGAGACCGTTTCTCAGGTCTCCCCTATTATCTTTTGTGCCCTCTCAGGCTCCCTCTTCAGAATCCCGCAGAGCGCTTGAATTTCAGGCTGATAAGATCAAGCCCGCCGAGGCCGAAATGCAGCCGCATAACTGTGAACCGCGAGAACAGCGGGATCTTTTCGATCGTAAAGCTGACAGGCTTTCCTCCTGTTCCGTTCCAGGTGAAGCTGCCGTAGGGTGTCCCAAGACGGAACACCGTAACAGGCATCTGCGCCAGTTCGCTCTGAGCAGAGCTTGCCGTCATAGTCATATCGTAAAAGCCAAGGTTTGACAGGTCAAGTGTAAAGCTGACATCCTTGCCGCGCTGAGTGCTGATGCTGCTCAGGTCTATGGTCAGCTCATCCTCCAGAGTGAAGACACCTATGTCCTCCCCCTCATTCTCAGAGGATTCAGTTCTGCCGACTATCTCGATCTCTTCGTCCTCGCCCAGCAGCCGCTTCATAGCATGAGTCGTCATCAGAAAGCCCAGGATATTCCCGGCGCAGCGCACCAGCTCGGCGCGGGTAAGGCTGCCGTCAGCCAGCGCGGCGGCGATATTGTCGCTGCCGTGTTCCCCGTCCGGGCAGACCATATAAACATCGTTCTGAGCCATTACCATAGCAGCCAGATCGTTCTTGTCCGGCGGACAGCCGCGGCGGTTTATGTTCGCCCACCAGTCGGTCATTACAAAGCCTTTGAAATCCCACTGGTCGCGGAGTATAACGGTATTGAGGTCGTAGCTGCCTGCCGTCCAGAGACCGTTGACCTTGCCGTAGGTGGTCATTATCGACTTGCATCCGCCTTCCTCGACAGCCATCTGGAAGCCCTTGAGATAGATCTCTCTGAGGGCTCTTTCAGAGACGATGGAATCCAGAGTATGTCTTCCCGTCTCCTGATTGTTGCCGCAGAAATGCTTGATAGTCCCCTCGACTCCCGCGCTGTGCAGACCCTTCAACTCGGCTGCTGCCATAGCTCCTGTGAGGAAAGGGTCCTCCGAGAAGTATTCAAAGTTCCTGCCGTTCAGCGGATAGCGGTGTATGTTCATGCCCGGTCCGAGAAGGCAGTCCACTTTATTAGCGTGCATCTCCTGCCCGGTAAGGGCAAAGAGCTCGGTTATAAGCCCTGTATTGAAGGTCGAGGCGATAAGTGTCCCGATAGGCAGGCTGAAAGCCTTGGCTCCGGTGTCCAGCCTCATACCGGACGGGCCGTCGGAGCAGCATCCGCAAGGGACGCCCAGCTCCTGCAGGCGCTTTGAAACGCCGCCGAAAGCTGCGGCAGTTCCCGGAGTGACCTTCGGGGAGCACATACCCTCGCCGCGAACAAGGCAGTTCAGGTCATCGTCAGTGAGCTGGGAAATGAATTCCTCCAGCGTGTTTTTTCCGTGAACCACATCTCCCAGCAGGATACCCTTATCTCCCTCATATGGGATATCCTCCGGCAGGTCCTTGATGCGGCGGAGCTGTTCATCTGTCTCAGTAGTCGGGACAGCCTCGCGGGAGGGTTCTCCCCCGGAATTCACCAGCCTGTCAAAGGGCACATTGGGAGCAAGAGCCTGAGTGCAGCGGCGGATGACAATATCCCTGTCGAAGCCGAAGCTGCCGATAGCTGCCACCTCTGCGGCATTGTTCCCGAGGCAGACCACATACCGTCTGTCGGCGGGGAGGACCCAGCAGTTTTTATGCCCGGTAACTCCTGTATCGTCGTAGACAGCAGCGTCGCGGTACCTGACCGGTATGGAGACTGTCTCAGATTCTCCGGGAGCAAGTGTCCCCGTCTTGGCGAATCCGCAGAGTATTCTCTTCGGGCAGCCGAGAGCTCCCTTGGGGACATCTCTGTACTCGCAGTAGAGCTGAACGACCTCTTTGCCGGGGCGCTCGCCCATATTGGTAACTCGGATACGGTATGTATCTCCCGAATAAGCCTCGGCTCTGCCCCGCTCGATGCTCTCCACCCGGCTCTCGAAATCGGTATACGAAAGCCCGTAGCCAAACGGGTACCGCACCTTGTTGGGAGTAAAAGTCTCGAACCATCGGTAGCCGACATAGATATCCTCGTAATAGATATTGCTGTCCTTGCCGCCGAAGCAGCTATCGGAGGGGTAATCCGAAAGAGAATAAGCTATAGTGTCCGGCAGCCTTCCCGAGGGGGAGACATCCCCCAGCAGGAGCCTTGCAGTACCTGTCCCGCCGGTCATACCTCCCTGCCAGATATACATAACGGCCTCCGGGGAGTATTTATCGACAAATCTCATATCGATGATATTCCCGACATTCAGCAGGACTATCATCGTATCGAATCCGGCTCTTACAGCTCTGAGCATCTGCTCTTCGCCCTCTGAGAGCAGATAGGAGCCCGGCTTGGCGCTGTTATCCATTTCCTCTCCGGCTGTCCGCCCTATGACGACCACAGCCGCAGAGGCAGTCCCGGCGGCTTTTGCTACCAGCTCATCCGTCAGAGGCATTTCTTTCTGAGACCAGGGCTCGCTGCCCCAGCCCTCGCCGGGGTCATAAGGGTTCTCAGCGACCCATTTTCTGTATACCGAGAGCAGCTCCTCATTGAGCTTTGCTCCGGCTTCAAGGAGGCCGTCAGCGATATTGGTCACCTTATCGACATTTACCAGCCCGCCGGAGCCTACTCCGCTCTTATAATAATCAAGCTGCACCCTGCCGAAAAGCGCGATCTCCCGGCTCCTGTCCAGAGGGAGCGCCTTGCCCTCGTTCCTGAGCAGGACAGCGCCCTCGGTATTGACCTGGACAGCTTTTTCAAGATATTCGTTCCAATCCAGTTTTATCATGATAATACTCCTTTCGGCGGTATTATTCGGAGCTTATGCTCCCAAGCATATTATACCACATTTTTCCGCAAAAGTAAAGACCGTGAAACCCACTGTCAGCCGAAAAACAGTTCTCAAAGCACTGCTGTCAGATCTTCCCGGAGAAACAAGGCCGTCAGCAGCAAAAAAGCCCCGCCGTTACCTGGCGGGGCAAAATTATCAGTAGGTTTTCTGTGCTGCCCGGCTATCAGAGCTGATGGACAACAAAAATCTCGTAGATGCTCTTGATAGCGGCCTCAAAGTCCTTCTCGGCGACACCGACGATGATATTCAGCTCAGAGGAACCCTGGTCTATCATCTTTACATTGACATGAGCGTGCGCCAGAGCTGCAAAGATCCTGCCTGCGGTACCTCTCGCAGACTTCATAGCTCTTCCGACTACTGCGATAAGAGCAAGATCTGTCTCGATGTCGATAGAATCGGGATGTACGTTCCTGTGAAGGCCGGAGAGGATCTCCTGCTCCTTGGGCTCGAATTCTGTCTGGTGGACTACGATGCTCATCGTGTCGATGCCGGAGGGCATATGCTCAAAGCTGATGCCGTTCTTCTCAAACACCTCAAGCACTCTTCTTCCGAAGCCCAGCTCGGAGTTCATCATATCCTTCTCGATGTTGACAACTGTAAAGCCCTTCTTGCCGGCGATACCGGTGATAGTGAACTGGGGCTTCTGCGAGGTGCTCTCGACGATCATCGTTCCCTGATCCTCGGGCTTATTGGTGTTCCTGATATTTATCGGGATGCCGGCCTTGCGGACGGGGAAGATAGCGTCTTCATGAAGGACTCCTGCGCCCATATAGGAGAGCTCGCGCAGCTCCTTATAGGTTATGGTGTTGATAGGCAGCGGATCCTTTACTATTCTCGGGTCGGAGATCAGGAAGCCGGAAACGTCTGTCCAGTTCTCATAGATATCTGCGCCGACAGCCGCCGCAACGATAGAACCGGTGATATCCGAGCCGCCGCGGGAGAAGGTCTTGATAGTGTCGTTGGGCATAGAGCCGTAGAATCCGGGGATAACTGCTCTCTCAACGCCTTCGAGCCTTTCGCTCATAGCCTTCTGAGTGCGCTCAGGGTCAAACTCGCCGGAATCCTTGAAAAAGATGACATCTGCTGCATCGACGAACTCATACCCCAGATACTTTGAAAGCACGATACCGTTGAGATACTCGCCTCTGGAGGCTGCATAATCGCGCCCGGCCTTGCCGATAAAGCAAGCCTTTACGGTATTGAATTCATCAGTCAGGTCAAGATTGAGGCCAAGCTCCTCGATTATGCCCATATATCTTTCCTTGATCCTCTCGAAAGCCTCATTGAAGGGCTTTCCCTTAGCTGCCAGGTCATAGCAGCCGTAGAGCATATCAGTTACCTTTGTGTCCTCGGGGAAGCGCTTTCCGGGAGCGGAGGGAACTACATATCTTCTTGAATCCTCAGCGTGGATGATATCGGCTACTTTCCGGAACTGCTCCGCGCTGGCAAGAGAACTTCCTCCGAACTTTACAACTTTTGTCATATACCATTTCTCCTTTATCTGCGCTCTCCGCACAGTTGATATCGCTTTACTATTATATAATATTTCACCCCGTCTAGTCAATGTGCATTTTGCAGATTTTTGATGAATTTTCAAATGTACGTTTGTAGAATACGCTTGTACTCCCCTGGCGTACACCATTATGCTATCTGTACGCATAAACGGGCTGGAAGGGGAATATGATGATACCAAGCCAAAACAAAGGAGCGATGCAAAATGAAAGGAAGACCGCAGCTCATGGCGGTATTCGCCGTGCTGCTGACAGTGCTGCCTCTGATAAGCCTGCTGAAAGGAAGAGCTCCCGAAAAGCCCGGACAGCCCTCCGGAGACGGTAAAGTCCTGATCCTGCTTGATCCCGGCGCTCCGACAGAGCTCTCCATGCGTGACTACATTATCGGGGCAGTTGCGGCGCAGATGCCAGGGGACTTCTCTCCGGAGGCACTGAAAGCACAGGCTGTCCTCGCGCACACCTATGCTCTCCGCCGCCGGATCGAAGAGCAGAAGGATCCGACGCCCGAGCTGTGCGGCGCCGATCTCTCCTCGGACACCTCGCTCTATCAGGCGTATTTCACTCCCGAGCAGATACGCTCTCTCTACGGCAGCGAGACAGAAAGCATCCTGAAAAAGCTTGGAGCTGCCGCCGACTACGCCCTGACCCGGAGCCTCACCTTTGAGGGAAAACCCATCATCGCGGCCTTTCACGCCGTCTCTCCCGGCAGGACGGAATCCGCCAGGGATGTCTGGGGTGAGAACATCCCCTATCTGGTCAGCGTTGAAAGCCCGGGCGACGAAAAAGAACCCTCATGCTGCTCGGAGGTCTCCTTTACTGAAAATGAGCTTGCCGGCAAGCTGAGGGCATCCTTCCCGGAGCTGCCTGATAAATATGAACATTCCCCGGCAGAGATCGTCTCCCGAACAGAGGCAGGCTCGGTCTCGGAGGCGGAGATCTTCGGTGAAAAGCGGGTATCCGGAGTAGAGCTTGCTGCGGCTCTGGGGCTTGAGTCGGCGCATTTTGAGCTGTCCGAAAGCGACGGGGAATATGTTTTCAAGGTCCTCGGCCAGGGGCATCTGGTGGGGATGAGCCAGCTCGGTGCCGAGCGGATGGCAAAAAGCGGAAAGCTCTGCGAAGAGATACTCGGGCATTATTTTCCGGGAGCCGGGCTTGAAAACAGCGAAACGGTCGTCTGAACGGGATGTGAGGTTGTAAAAAAACAATAAATTTCAAATAAAAATACTTAAACCTCTTGCATTTTCCGGAAAATATGTTATTATAATAATAGGCCGACGGTCCGGCCTGAAATACCGGAGCTGAACAAGCCCGGCAAGTTTACAGAGGAGGTAATGTATTATGGCATATGCTATCGGTGAAGAATGCATCGGCTGCGGCGCTTGCGTAGACGCATGTCCTGTTGGAGCTATCTCCATGGGTGATGACGGCAAGGCTAACATCAACGCTGACGTATGTATCGACTGCGGTTCCTGCGCAGGTACATGTCCTGTTGAGGCTCCCAAGGCTGAGTAATTCAACAGATCCAGAGCTTATGCACCTAGCATAAGCTCTTTTTTCTTTTTTCCGCGCAATTACAGAACGCGCTTTCGGAAAAGCCGGATGTTACCATTATGACAAAAAAACACCCGACAGCTTTCTGTCGGGTGTTTCTGGCTGGGGTAAAAGGATTTGAACCTTTGAAATGCCGGAATCAGAATCCGGTGCCTTACCGCTTGGCTATACCCCAATATCTTCGGGAATAGTGATTGGCTGGGATAGCTGGACTCGAACCAGCGGAATGGAGGGATCAAAACCCTCTGCCTTACCACTTGGCTATATCCCAATGCTTCCCGAAAATCACTGCTGTGTCATACAGCTTTATTATTATACCACCGCCATCCGCAAAAAGCAAGCACTTGGCAGTGTATTTAATAAAATATTTACAAATCGTCCCTCAGAGAGGCTCTGATCTGCCAGCCTTTCTTCGTAGCCTCAGCTCTTTGAAAAAATCCGAAAGCAGGGCTGCACACTCCCTGCCCATTACTCCCCTTTCGATCTCGGGGATATGATTATAAGGATATGCGAAAAGATCGACAACTGTTCCGCAGCTCCCCGCCTTGCCGTCGGAAGCTCCATAGACGAGCCGCTCAACTCTGGAATTTATGATTGCCCCGGCACACATCGGGCAGGGCTCCAGCGTGACATACAGCGCACAGCCTATCAGCCGCCAGCCGCCCAGCCGCCTTGAGGCCTCGCTGATAGCCAGCAGCTCGGCGTGTGCCAGAGGAGACTTGTCGCTCTCCCGGCGGTTATAGCCCTCGCCGACTATCTCGCCTGTCGCTCTTTTTACGACGATCGCCCCGACGGGCACCTCGCCCAGGGCAGCGGCCTGCTTTGCCAGCTCTATGGCTCTCTGCATAAATCTCTCGTCGTCTGTCATAGCGTTTTCACCATCATCAGCGAGACTACAAAGGCAGATACTACCCAGATCCAGAAAAACGGGTTCAGGAACAGCAGCCTGATCTTCTCGCCTTTATTCAGAGATGTCCCGGTGTCTTCCGTCTCGAAGCTCCAGCTTCGGCGGTTGTTCAGCTTTATATAAACGATTATCGAGCCGACAAAGATCGCAAGGCAGAAGCTGATCTGGAGGACTCTCCCGCCGAATTCTCCAAGCTGCATTGAGAAAAAGGTTATTAAATAGTTGCTGCCTCTCGCTATGATGCGCATCATACAGGCATTCTTTATCGAGCCGCTGCGGATAGTCACCATGCCTGTAAAGATACCGACACATAACAGATAGGCCATCTGCGAAAGATCATAGAGCATAAAGCATCCTGCCAGTGAAGTAATGATGACAGCGAAGCTGTCTCCGAACTGGCGGAAGATCTGGAGCAGATAGCCCCGGAAGATTATCTCGATCAGTATGGAGACGATAACGTGCTGGGCGAGGCCGCAGATTATGATCGCAGAGGGAGAAGTGGCGTTGATATAGTCGTAATAAGGCAGGTCGATCTTGCCGACAGCCATCAGCTCGGAGGAAAGGCTGTTTATCAGCTTGCCGACAGCCATGAGGACAAGCATCATCATTACTGCATTTGTCGTCGAGACCTTGCTCTTTTTCAGGGGGACAGCTATCTTTGAAGGCATACGGGTCGCTGCCTTCAGGAATATGATCGGGAATATATACTCCAGCAGGTTGAGGACCATAATGGCATAGGCTGCTGTATCTTTGATCGTTCCGGCCTTATGCAGTTCGGAATAGAAAGTCCTTCCGCCGTTTTTCAACTCGAAGCCCAGGGAAAGGACGATATATCTCACTACTGCGACAGCGATCATCAGCAGCAGAGTAAAGCCTGTCAGGCGGTAGCAGTTTATCAGAGCCTGACGCTCGTTCTCCGCAGGTGTCTCATCGAGATAGCCCTCGCCGTCAACATAAGTATGGAGCCTGGTATCGTGGACAAAGGAATATCCGAAGGGGTTGCTCTTATCTGTACGCCATTTATGATACAGGCGCTGATACTCTTCGGACTGATTGCGGTATTTATGGCTGGCTGAGACATCGACGAGATAATCCTTACGCTTTATCATAACTGCCCTTTCGCTCCTTTCTCTGAGATCTCCGGCTTTCCTGCCTTTCAGTATAGCATATCCCGGTTGATTTTTCCATATCATAGATATCTGTTTACGGTTTGTTCACACAATATCTAAAATTCTCTGCTCACAAACAGGAAAACAGCCCGGAGAGGCTTCCCTCCCGGGCTGTTTCGGTCAAAGATCAATGGATATCGCTGTAAAGGCCGATATAGAGCTGCGCGGATCTCTTCCAACTGAAGTCTTGCTTCATAGCGAGATCGACCAGCTTCTTCCAGCGCTTCTTATCGTCGTAATACGCTCTGGCTCTTGTGCAGGCATCCAGCATATCGTGGGCATTATAGGTCTTGAAGGTAAAGCCGTTGCCGCCCTCGTCGCCGGCATCGTGGATAGAATCTCTGAGGCCGCCGGTCTCTCTGACGATCGGGATAGTGCCGTATCTGAGAGCGATCATCTGTGCGAGGCCGCAGGGCTCCGACTGCGAAGGCATCAGGAACATATCCGCGCCCGCATAGATCCTCTTTGAGAGGTCCGGAACGAAGCCCAGAGTCAGGCCGACTCTGTCGGGATAGCGATAGTGCATCTCGGAGAAGAAGTCCTCATAGATCTTCTCGCCGGAGCCGAGGATAGCGAACTTATATCCCAGCCTGATGATATCCTCGAAGACATACTTGATAAGGTCGAGACCCTTATGAGAAACGAATCTTGTAACGATACCGATGATCGGTTCATCTCCGGGGGCCATTCCCAGCTCTTCCAGCAGCTTCTGCTTGCAGACAGCCTTACCGGCCTTGCTCTTTACTGAATAGTTCTTGGGTATATTCGGGTCTGTTGCCGGGTCATATACCTTCTGGTCGATACCGTTCAGGAAGCCGCAGAGCTTATACTGCTTATGGACGAGTATCCTGTCCAGGCCGTGTGAATACCAAGGGTCCAGGATCTCCCAGGCATAGGAGGGAGAAACTGTAGTGATCTTATCGCTGACCTCGATGGCCGCCTTCATAAAGTTAACGTCTCCGTCATAGGAGAGGAGGTCGGTATGATAGAGCGGGATGCCCATAAGGTCGTTGATGAGCTCCAGGCCGTACTGGCCCTGATACTGGATATTATGGATAGTGAAGACAGTCTTGATATCCTCATATCCGGACTGATAGCGATAGAAGATGTCGTAATAAACGGGGACGAGGGCTGTCTGCCAATCGTTGGCGTTTATTACATTGGGCTTGAAATCGATGTAATGCAGCAGCTCCAGGACAGCGCGGGAGAAGAAGATAAATCTCTCTGCGTCGTCATAAAAACCGTAGAGGCCGTTTCTTGCGAAATAGTATTCGTTATCGAGCAGATAATAGGTAACGCCGTTCTGATGCCCGACAAAGACACCGCAATACTGGTTTCTCCAGGCAACAGGAACTGTGAAGTTGGTAAGATAAGTTAGCTCATCCTTGAGCTCCTGTCTGATCTGGCTGTAATAGGGGATGACTACGCGGCAATCGTGCCCTTCCGCATTGATCGCAGCCGGCAGCGAGCCTGCAACATCAGCGAGCCCTCCGGAAGCCGCATAAGGCAGAGCCTCACTTGCTGTATAGAGTATATTCATAGACTGACCTTCTTTCTGCTTGGGATTTTTTCTTCCGGCGGATGCCTTCCCGGGAGGGGGGCATCTGACGGACCTTTTCAAAAGGGAGCCGCCGCAGCGACGGCTCCCTTTCGACCGGGGATCATACCGACGCGCCCTTGCCGACGTACATCGGGTAGCTCGGCGCACCGTTCAGGATATGGTTCTCGCCGATATTGACATTCTTGTCTGTAATGAGATAATTCACCTCGGACTTAGCTCCGACAACAGTTCCCTGCATAAGGATACTGTTCTTGACCTTAGCGCCCTTGGCGATCTTTACGCCTCTGAAGAGGACAGAATTCTCGACCTCGCCCTCGATGATGCAGCCGTCAGCGATAAGGGAGTTTGTTACCTTGCTGTCGAGATCATACTTAACGGGAGCATTGTCTCTGACCTTGGTATAGATAGCTCTCTTGGGGAGGAAGAGCTTTCTGGCGTTCTCGGGATCGAGGAGCTCCTGATTTGCTCTCAGGTAGCTGGCGATACTGGAGATCTTTGAGAAATAGCCCTCATACTCATAAGCCATTATATTCAGTTCGCTGCACTTGGCCTGAAGGACATCCGTCTCGAAGCTGACGTTGCCTCTTGCCATAGCATCTGTTACCATATCGATAAGGAACTGCTTGCTCATAACGAAGATATTGAGGCTCGCAGTGCAGGTGCCTCCGATATCGGGGCGGATGAGGACAGATCTTACCTTGCCGTTGGTATCTTTGCTCAGGACAGTGGAGCTCTGGATATCCTCGGAAGGATAAACGCCTGTATGAGCGACGATAGTGATATCCGCGCCGGACTCAACGTGCTGCTCGAGGATAGGCTTGAAATCCATATTTGTAACGATATCGCAGTCAGAGAGGACGACATAATCTGCAAGAGCGTTCTTTATGAAGCTCATAGCGCCGTAGAGCGCCTCGATGCGGCCTCTGTAGAGGTTAGAGGTAACATTTCCGAAGGGAGGAAGGATATAGAGACCGCCCTTCTTTCTGGAGAGATCCCACTCTCTGCCGGAGCCCAGATGGTCGAGCAGAGACTGATAATTGCTCTTGGTTATAACACCGACATTAGTGATGCCGCTGTTTACCATATTGGAGAGGGGGAAGTCGATGAGGCGGTAGCGACCGCCGAAGAGGATCGACCCCATTGTTCTGTTCTTTGTAAGATCGCCGACGGTCATATCGTGCATATTAGCGAACACGAGACCGAGCACATTTCCCATATTTACGTCCACTTTAAGCTACCCCTTTCTTACATATCTTCGGAAATAATTGCCTTAGGAGCAACTACCGCGCCCTGAGAGATGTTGATGTTATGGCCTACGACCGCAACGCCCCAGGTGTCTTTATCCTCGATGTTTTCAGGCCTTGCGCCGATCTGAGCGCCCTCGCCGATAACTGAATTCTCTCCGACGATAGCATACTCGACCTTAGCGCCCTTCTTTACGACGCAGCCGGGCATAAGGATCGAATCGTAGATGACAGCGCCTTCCTCGACTGTAACTCCGTCGGAGATCATAGAGAACTCAACGAGGCCGTCGATAGAGCAGCCCTCGGTTATCATAGAGTTCTGCACCATAGCGTGCTTGCCGATATACTGCGGAGCCATTACCGGGTTTCTGGAATAGATCTTCCAGGCCGGGTCATAGAGGTCTATCGGGATGTTGGGATTGATAAGATCCATATTTGCTTCCCAGAGGGAGTCGATGGTGCCGACATCCTTCCAGTAGCCGTCGAAGCGGTAAGCTACCAGCTTCTCGCCGGCGACTCTCATATCCGGGATGATATTCTTGCCGAAGTCCTTTGAGGCTTCCTTATCGTTCTCGTTGGCGATGAGGTAGGCCTTGAGCTTCGACCAGGTGAATATGTAGATACCCATTGAAGCGAGAGTGGAGCGGGGGTTCTTGGGCTTCTCCTCGAAATCGATGATGTTGTCGTCGGCATCGGTTATCATGATACCGAAGCGGGAGGCTTCCTCCTTGGGGACATCGAGGACTGCGATGGTCGCAGCGGCTTCCTTTTTCTTATGGTAAGCCAGCATCTTGTTATAATCCATCTTATAGATATGGTCGCCGGAGAGTACTACTACATACTCCGGGTCATATCTGTCGATGAAATTGATATTCTGATAGATCGCGTTGGCTGTTCCGGAATACCAGCTTGCGCCGGATGCCTTCTCATAAGGAGGAAGGACATGGACTCCGCCGTGGATCCTGTCAAGGTCCCAGGGCTGGCCGTTGCCGATATACTCATTGAGCACCAGGGGCTGATACTGGGTCAGCACGCCGACGGTGTCGATACCGGAATTGATGCAGTTCGACAGAGGGAAGTCGATGATCCTGTACTTTGCGCCGAAAGGCACAGCGGGCTTTGCGACTGTCTGAGTCAGGGCATAGAGTCTGCTGCCCTGGCCGCCTGCGAGAAGCATCGCCACACATTCTTTTTTGTTGAACATAATAATTCACCCACCATATATTATTTTTTATCAGTGACTTTTCTTAGCAGCAGCACAGCAGGGGCTGTGCTGCTCCGATCCCCGCCCAGCGGGTCGTTACTCCTTTGAGGAGGCCTTTTTCTTCTGCGCGGTCTTTCCGGCGGCGGGCTTTGCAGCCGTTTTTCTTCTGCTCTCCGCTTTCTTGCGCTGCGCCTTTTTCTTTATCTTGAAATACATTACCGAGAAAGGCGGAATATCGATGCATACAGAATGTTCGAGGCCGTGCATACCGATGTTTCTGGACTTGACAGAGCCGTTGGTCATAGGCGAGCCGTCGGGAGAGCTGGAATTGAAGACCTCGGTATATGTCCCCTCATAGGGAACTCCGAAGCAATAGCTGTTCCTTCCGACGGGGACGAAGTTGCAGACAGCGATGACCTCGTTGCCCTTTCTGTCGAAGCGGCGGAAGATGATTATCGACTGCTTATAGTCATCATTGGATATCCAACTGAAGCCTTCCCATGAAAAATCGTTCTGCCACATAGGAGGATTCTCGATATAGAATTTATTGAGATTCTTCACGAACTTCTGGTAGTTGCGGTGATTCTCATATTCCTCGACCATGAACCATTCCAGACCGTTCTCGTAATCCCACTCTCTGAACTGGGCGAACTCGGAGCCCATAAAGAGCAGCTTCTTTCCGGGGTGTGCCATCATATAGGTCATAAAGAGCCTTGCCTGTGCGAACTTCTGCTCGATATCGCTGCCGTACATCTTCCCGACCAGCGATGCCTTTCCGTGAACGACCTCATCGTGGGAGATCGGCAGGATGAAGTTTTCGGAGAAAGCATAGAAGAAGGAGAATGTCAGCATATCGTGATGGAAAGCTCTGTGTATCGGGTCCATCGACATATACTTGAGCATATCGTTCATCCAGCCCATGTTCCATTTGAAGTTGAAGCCCAGGCCGCCGTCGCTGGTAGGTTTAGTCACCATCGGCCATGCGGTGGATTCCTCGGCGATCATCAGCGCCTTGGGGTTCCTTGCGAAGACAGCTTCGTTGAGCCTCTTGAAGAAATCTATGGCTTCGAGGTTCTCGTGCCCGCCGTAGACGTTAGGTGTCCACTCGCCGTCGCGCCTGTCGTAGTCGAGGTAGAGCATAGAAGCGACTGCATCGACTCTGAGGCCGTCGATATGGTATTTTTCCAGCCAATAGAGGGCGTTGGAGATCAGGAAGCTGCGGACCTCTCCCCTGCCGTAGTCGAAGACTCTTGTCCCCCAGGCCAGGTGGTCGCGCTTTCTCGGGTCGGCATACTCATAGGAGGGGCCGCCGTCGAACTCAAAGAGTCCGGCAGCATCTCTCGGGAAGTGTGCGGGGACCCAGTCGAGGATAATGGCTATCCCCGCCTCATGGAAAAGGTCTACCATAGCCATGAACTCCGCAGGTGTCCCGAAGCGGGATGTAGGAGCGTAGTAGCCTATGCCCTGATAGCCCCAGGAGCCGTCGAAGGGGAACTCCGCCAGCGGCATGAGCTCGATATGGGTATAGCTCATTTCCTTGAGGTAAGGGATTATCTCCCTGGCAAATCCGGTGTAGCTGTAATACTTGCCTGTAGTGCAGGCCTTCCAGGAATTGAGGTGCACCTCGTAGATGTTCATAGGTGCGTTATAGATATCCTTCTTTTCCTTTTCCTTCTGCCAGGCTGTGTCCTTCCACTGATATTCGTTGATATCGAAGATCTTTGTCCCGGTATCGGGTGCGACCTCCATGTGGGTCCCGTAAGGGTCGGCCTTGAGCCTTGTCTGGCCGTCGCAGCCGGTTATGGCGTATTTGTATGTATCGAAGGTCTTGAGCCCTTCGATGAAAACTTCCCAGATGCCCGAATCCGCAAGCTGTTCGCAGACATTAACGTATCCGTTCCAATCATTGAAATCTCCGACAACAGAGACAGCCTTGGCGTTCTGCGCCCAGACTCTGAAATAATGCCCGCTCCTGCCGTCCTTCTCGCCTTTATGGCAACCGAGAAAATCGTAGGTCATGCAGTTAGTCCCCTGATGGAAGAGATAGATCGGGTCTTTATACGTCTCGGGGATATCACGTATCATTATTTATCGACCTCCTTGACTAATATATTTTTAGGCATAATTCGCTCTTGATGTACTCTTCAGCAATTATATTTTAAACTATTTTCACATATTTTGCAATAGTTTTAGTTATTATTTTCGGTTTATCACATATTTCAACCTTTATATTTGTGCATCTTCACCAATATATAATTCTGGATCATCAAAGCCCGCGCTCTTTTTCCCTGAGAGACACGCAGAAGACCGCTGCCGTGATGTCGTCTCTGTGGCTCTCTCCTTCCGCAGAAACAGCGGCTTCTCCGATCATCCTTGCCAGATCCTCTGCATCCGGCAGATCATCTCCGCACTGCCGCAAAGTCTCACGGACAGTCTCTCCGTCAACGCCGTCGGAGGTCATGACCAGGACATCTCCCTCGAAGAGCTTGCAGGAAAAGACATCCGGAGTGCAGCCCTCCAGTATCCCCGCCGGGAACGCCTCCCCTCCGAAGGCACGGACAGCGCCGTCCCTGAAGAGATATGTGGGAGCGGCACCGGCCTTGACCAGCTCGGCTGCTCCCGCGCAGAGGTCGAACCTCACGATATCGAGAGTAGCGAAGGATTCGTCCCAGCCCTTGACTCTCAGCAGCGAGTTTATCAGCTTCACCGCCGATACTGCCGACACTCCCGAGGTCAGCAGCCGTGACGCAAGGCTTACGGCGAACATAGAGTCCAGCCTTGCCCGCTTGCCTGTGCCCATACCGTCGGAGAGGACAGCGAAACACTCGCAGGCCGAGGCTCTGACCAATCCGAAAGTGTCTCCCGAGCAGCCGCTTTCCGTTGAGGATGCGCCGAAATCCGCCGAGGCGATCTCATAGGCCGGCAGCTCGGAGAAGACTATCCTGGTCAGCTTGTCCGACACGGTAACGACCGGCAGATCCAGCATACAGTCTGTTATATCCGAGATATCGACAGCCAGACGGACGGCCTCGGCTCTGAATTCCGCAGGCAGGAACACCTCGGCGTGCCGGAAGCCGGACTCGTCCTGATAGACGCAGGCTCTTGCACCGGCGCAGCCCTGCCTTGCGAAATACTCTCTGACCCTCTCCGAGAGGGCGCGGTCGGCGGAGCGTATCTGTCCTATCCTGCCGGAGAGGTCGGAGAGGACATTTTCCATAACGGAGAGCTGCTCTGAAACAAGAGAGCGCATCTCCGAGACTCTCAGCATTGCCGCCCTGCCGTCGAGATAGGCTTTGTAAGCATAATTGAAACTGTCTGCCACCTGCTCGGGGAAGCGGCAGCCCGGGAGCTGACGTCTGACATCCTCATCAGAGAGGCCGTTGTATCTCATAGCGGCTTTTTCCAGACGGTCGAAAGCCGCAGCAGAACCCTCCGGCGATCTATGGCAGACGCAGCAGCTCTCGCAGCCCCGGCAAAGGCTGTGAAAAACCGTCTGCGAAAGAGGGACTGCGGAAGCGTGCCTGTCCATAGCGGAGGCCGCCAGAGAGAGCCTGCGCCTTATCTCTCCGAGAGACGAAGCCGCAAAGCCCAGCCGGGAGGCTGTCGTCCTTCCGACGGTGTCGGAGGCTTCCCTGCTGCCGAAGAACCGCTGAGTGATCTGCCGGACAGCGCCCTGTGGGAGAGCCGCAAAGATAACTGTCCCGGCGGCGGCATCTATGAACATTGTCACAGCATCCGGACCGCCGACAGTCGCCAGGCCGGCAGCGCAGACTACAAGGAAAGATACCGCTACTGCGAAAAGCCCCAGCTCGGTAAAGCAGCCGCATACCAGCCCTGCTGTCGCCAGCAGCATAGTGTTCACAGCCAGAGACGGCGCCCCCGCCAGCATGGCTGCAGCGGTCAGAGCTCCCATGACCGCTCCCCCGCTCATCTTATATCTCCTGGCTGCTGCAAGGACAGCTATACAACCAGCCACTCTGCCCAGGTCGATGAACAGCTTTACAGAAGCCAGCGCGGAAACAGAGGCGGTGTAGACAAAAGCCGCCAAAGGCAGCGATACTCCTGTCAGCGGAGCAGAGCCTGTGAGCCGGCAGCCGTTGATAAGCGTGCGAAGAGAGAATGCGAAACATCCAGCCGTTGCTGCGGCGACCGCCCGCATTATCACCACGCTCCCGGAGGGGGACTGTGTCGGGTAAACGGCAAAAGAGAACAGCAGCAGGACGCCTGTCGTCAGGGCGGCAGAAAAAAACGGGCTGTCCGAGACCGAAAATCTTGCGGCCGCAGCAGCGAATACAGTTATGATGAGCATCGAGCAAAGCTGGATAAGACCGTCGGTAAAATGGGGCAGCATCAGCAGGAAACGCAGCCCGGCCGCCAGAAAGACCGTCAGCGATTCGGAGGGCAGCGCCGCAGCAAGCCCGACACAGAGCATCGACCTCTCTCCGCCGATATGTGCTCCCGCAAAGACGAAGCCTCCTGCCGCAGCGGCCAGATGCCTGATGAGGGAGCTGTGCTCCTCTGCGAGCCTTGTCAAGTTCAAGGACTTTATGTTCATTTCTATCTCTCCCTTTATGTGGTGTTTGTCGTCACAATAAATCATACCAAAGGGGAGCAGAATAATATGTCGCATTTGCAGGGCAGACAGAGAAAAATCGGTCTGAGGGAGCAAACCTCAGACCGGCTGTCAAGTATTTCTATTTGTCGGGGACGAGCCTGCCGAGAGCGTTGGCGAAAGCGATGAACTGCTCCATCGGGAGCTGCTCCGGGCGGACATTCTCCGGCAGCGAAGCGGCGGCTATCGCCTCAAGGACGACATTTTTCCCGCAGGGCAGACCGGAAGCGACAGAATTCGCCAGGGTCTTTCGGCGCTGGGAAAAAGCAGCTCTCACTGTCCTGAAAAAGAATTTTTCGTCATCGACTCCGTCGGGGGTCTTGTCCTTTATGTTGAAACGGACAACACAACTGTCCACATTCGGGGGCGGCATAAAGCTCCCACGGGAGACATTGAAAAGCACCTCCGGCTCGGAGAAATAGTTTACCGCAACGGTAACAGCGCCCATGCTGCGGGTCGCCATCCCGGCGCAGAGCCTTGCTCCAGCCTCCTTCTGGACCATGACCGTCACTGACTTTATCGGGAGCCTCTGCTCCAGCAGCATCATGATTATCGGGGAGGTTATGTAGTAAGGCAGATTGGCACAGACCGCCACCTCAAGCTCGGGGAACTCTGTCCTGATAAGGCTCCCCAGATCGACATTCATCACATCATCGTTGATTATCTTTACATTGTCATGCTCCGAGAGGGTCTCGTTAAGGACGGGTATCAGCCTTTCGTCGATCTCGACAGCGACAACTTTATCCGCCCGCTTTGCGAGTTCATGGGTGAGCACACCGATCCCGGTCCCGATCTCGATGACACCGAAGCCGGGCTTTGCGTTCCCCAGCTCGGCGATCCTCGGGCAGACAGAAGGGTTGACAAGGAAATTCTGCCCCAGCGCCTTTGAAAAAGTAAAGCCGTGTCTCCTGAGTATGTCTTTTATGACTCCGATATTGGAAAGGTCTTCCATACGCTTCTCTCATTTCTTTTATCAGTTTTGCCTTGATCCTCAGTTATATCATACCACTCCGGAGAAAAAGTGTCAAGGAAAGCAGAAAACGCCCTGCCGCGATGTATCAGACAGCCCTTTTCCGGGAATACTCATAGCGGGACATTTCCCGGGAAAGGATGATGAAAAATGCTGAAAAGATACAGCCGGGGCTTCGATCTCCCGCCTGCGCTGAGAGACAGCCTTATAGCCGACGATACCGCCGCTGCCGCCTTCGCCGCCCTCTCGGATGCAAAGCAGCAGCAGGTCTGCGAGGCCTGTGCCGGGATGCCCGGCTCCGCCGCGATAGATGAATACATCCGGCAGACAGAGAGCTTTATATGCTGCGATGTCATAAGCTCGGGCCTCGGAGGCTTCAAGGGCGGTTTCTTCTGAGTTCGTTAATTTGACCAAGAAGCTCTGTGTTCGTTAATATAAATTTTATATTATATTGTGTTGAAATTTCACAGGAAATATAGTAAAATATTAGATGTAGAAAAACGCGTAGCGCAGAGCGGAGTGATACTGATGTCTTTACGGAAACAGGGCAGCCGTTCAGCTTATCTCCCGGATGCCTGGGTTTGTTTTCGTGCGCTTGGTTTTTCCGGTCAAGTTCTAATTATCTGCCAATAACTGCAACCCCAGTTGCAGTTTTATTTTTGCGGCAAAGCTCTTGCCGCTCAGGTTTGGAGGATGCTTATGAAAAAGGTTGCAGTAATCATGGGGTCGGACAGCGATCTCCCCGTAGTAGCAAAAGCGGTCTCTGAGCTCAAGGCTTACGGAGTCCCCTATGAGTGCCGTATCATGAGCGCTCACAGGACGCCCTCGACGGCTTGTGATTTCGCTACAGATGCCAGAGAACAGGGCTTCGGCGCGATAATCTGTGCGGCAGGTATGGCGGCGCATCTTGCAGGAGTTATCGCAGGGCATACGACGCTCCCCGTCATCGGCATACCTATGCGCTCGGCAGCTCTCGACGGCATGGACGCACTGCTCTCGACAGTTATGATGCCTCCCGGAGTCCCGGTAGCTACAGTCGGCATCGACGGCGCAAAGAACGCAGCTCTGCTGGCAATACAGATCCTTGCGGTCTCTGACGAGGAGCTGGCAGCAAAACTCACCGAGGCCAAGAAGAAAATGGCAAAAACAGTCGCGGAAAAGGACAGGGCTCTCCAGGAAAAGCTGGAAGATCTCTGAGCCGGGAACCGCAATATCCGGAAGTCAATAAAATCTTACATATAACGGAGGAAATCAAAATGGCAAATGTAACAAAAGGCGAACAGCTCTACGAAGGAAAGGCCAAGAAGGTCTACGCTACCAGCGACCCTGATCTTGTTATCGTTGACTACAAGGACGATGCGACCGCTTTCAACGGCATCAAGAAAGGCACTATCGCCGGCAAGGGCGTTATCAACAACAAGATGACAAACTTTATGTTCAAGATGCTGGAGAAAGAGGGCGTCCCCACTCACCTCGTTGAGGAGCTCTCCGACAGAGAGACTCTCGTTAAGAAGGTCTCCATCGTTCCCCTCGAAGTTATCATCAGAAACGTTGCCGCAGGCTCCTTCTCCAAGAGAATGGGTGTCGAGGAAGGCAAAAAGCTGCTCTGCCCCATCCTTGAGTTCAGCTATAAAAACGACGATCTGGGCGACCCCTTCATCAACGACTATTACGCTCTCGCACTCGGCCTCTGCACCAAGGAAGAGCTGGACACCATCTCCAAGTACGCTTTCAAGGTAAATGAGTTCATGGTCAAGTTCTTCAAGGGCCTGAACATCGACCTCATCGACTTCAAGATCGAGTTCGGCAAGACCCCCGACGGCACTATCATCCTCGCTGACGAGATCAGCCCCGACACCTGCCGCTTCTGGGACAGCACCACTCACGAGAAGCTGGACAAGGACCGTTTCCGCAGAGACCTGGGCGGCGTAGAGGAAGCATATCAGGAGATCATGAAGCGCCTGGGTATGTAATATGTTCAGCGCCGGGGATTTCAAGGAATGCAGCGGATGCACTGCGGCCGGTATCATGAGGCAGCTCAATGCCGGAAAGACTGTGCTGCTTGTATGCATCGACCTGGATAACGGCAGGCGCTGTGTTCCCGGAATAGAAAGCACATATAAGCAATTCTTTGAGTGGTATCTGACCGGCGTACATTTCTTCAACGAATTCCGGAAGATCAACGCAAAATACGAACTGTTTGTCACTGACAGAGCAGACGGTTTCTGCGACGGCCTCGAAGCGGGATTTGCTGAATTCTTTTTTGACAAATACTATCGAAAGGATAAGAACAGATGAAAAGTTTTTCCGATAGCTACAAGGCTGCGGGCGTTGACGTTACCGCAGGATACAAGGCAGTTGAGCTGATGAAGCAGCACGTCGCAAGGACGATGACCAGCGGCGTTCTCAGCGGGATCGGCGGCTTCGGCGGCCTTTTCGAGCTCGACCTCGAAGGCATCAGAAAGCCTGTGCTCGTTTCCGGCACCGACGGCGTCGGCACTAAGATCAAGATCGCTTTCACTATGGATAAGCACGACACAGTCGGCATCGACTGCGTCGCAATGTGCGTCAACGACATTATCTGCTGCGGCGCTAAGCCCCAGTTTTTCCTGGATTATATCGCCTGCGGCAAGAACATCCCCGAAAAGATCGCAAGCATCGTCTCCGGCGTAGCCGAGGGCTGCGTTCAGGCAGGCTGCGCTCTTATCGGCGGCGAGACAGCCGAGCACCCCGGCCTTATGCCCGAAGAGGAATACGACCTCGCCGGCTTCGCTGTCGGAGTCGTTGACAAGGACAAGATCCTCAAGCCCGAGACCCAGAAGCCCGGAGATATCCTTATCGCCATAAAATCCAGCGGCGTTCATTCCAACGGCTTCTCGCTGGTAAGAAAGGTCTTCGCCATCAACGAGCAGAACCTTGCAAGGCATTACGCCGAGCTGGGGACTACCCTCGGAAATGTGCTTCTGACACCGACAAGGATCTATGTCAAGGCCATCATGAGCCTGATCGACACAGTCAATGTCAAGGCCATCTCCCATATCACCGGAGGCGGCTTCTATGAGAATATCCCGAGATCCCTCCCGGAGGGCATCTCCGCTAAGATCGAGCGCAGCGCCGTTCAGGTGCTCCCTATTTTCGATCTTATCGCAAAGAACGGGAACATCCCCGAGAGAGATATGTTCAACACCTTCAACATGGGTGTCGGGATGATCGTTTCCGTAGACAAGAACGATGCTGACAAGGCTGTCGCTGCACTCAATGCGGCAGGCGAGGAGGCTTATGTCCTCGGAGAGCTCGTCAAGAGCGATGAGGGCGTCATCATCTGCTAATACCAATAACATCGGGAGGAGAATAATACTGTTTCTCCTCCTTTTTGGTCATAAAGGCATTTTTGCCGGCACAGAAATTTACCGGGGTGAAACAATGAACAGCAACAGCAGTTTTTCCGCCTTTCGCAGAAAGCAAGGGCCGAAGATCATAGGCGGGCTCATGGCAGCAGGGCTCATAGCCCTCGGAGTCATAGGCTATAAGACAAATACGATCTCGGATATATATGCAAGGCTCGCCCCCAGGGAGGATACAGCATCTCAGGCCCCCGATAATAACGCCGAGATCTATAAGAATGACCCGGATGCCTTATGGAAGGCTGCCCTCGGCATCAACGATCTGAATCTGAAATATCCCGTAAGGATCATCAGCATCGACGGCGAGATGTTCGATTACAGCGTCGAGTTCAACAGGGATGTAACAGAAGAGGACAAGAAAAACATAATCGCTGAGATAACAAAGAAATGCGGCCAGCAGGTCGATGATAATTACTACGGCGACTATTTCCTCCTTGACGGCAGGAACAGCAGGTATCTGCGTATCATCCTCGACCTTGGCAACAGCTACACCGATAAGGCCGTCACAGGTATTCTCAGAGCCCTCAACGAGATAGACGGGGTCAGCTCCGTAACTATCAACGAAGCCTATCAGCTCCCTGCTAATACCGCTCCCGCTGAGACAAAGGCTGCGGCCGGGAATGACAATACTGCCGGGCAGCTTGCCGCAAACAGCAGCAGCATGAAGGAGCATTACGAAAAGCTGGGTACATACTTCCCCATCGAGTTCGACAGCGTCGGAGAGCAGTTCCTGATAAAGCTCACCTTTACCGGCGACCTGACGGATGAACAGCGCGGGGCAGTCGAGGAGACACTGAAGCCTGTGTTCGAGAAGAGCAAGGTAACATATACCTTCGCCAGAGGCAGCGCAAAGGAACTCGCCTTTTCCTGCGACACCTCTGCGACCAGCAATATTGCACAGGATATGAATTTCGTCCCGGACGAGATATTCAAGGCTCTCAGCGGCAAGATCAAAGGGATCGAGAAAGCCGCCATCCAAGCGGCCGAATGATATGCCGCAGAAATACAAAGCCCTGCGGCAGCAGACATAAAAAGGAGAATGGATAATGAAAAACATAGTAGTTCTCGTTTCAGGCGGAGGGACGAACCTTCAGGCGCTGATCGATGCCGAAAAGAGAGGCGAGATCAGGAACGGTAAAATAACCTGCGTCATCTCCTCAAAGGACAGCGCTTATGCCATTGAACGTGCTGCCCTCGCAGGGATACCTTCTGTCGTCATACCAAGAGCCGCTTTCCCGGACAATAGATCTTACAGCCAGGAGATACTCAGGGAGCTTCAGAAACAGAAGGCAGATCTTATCGTACTGGCAGGCTTTATGATAATCCTGGACGAATGCGTTACCAGGGCTTACCCATATCAGATAATCAACGTACACCCCGCGCTGATACCCAGCTTCTGCGGCGAGGGCTTCTATGGGCTCAGAGTCCATGAGAAGGCGCTGGAATACGGAGTCAAGGTCTCCGGCGCGACCATACATTTCGTCAACGAAAAAGCCGATGCAGGAGCAATAATAATGCAGGGGACGGTAGCTGTCGAGAATGATGACACCCCCCAGACCCTCCAGCGCAGGATAATGGAAAACGTTGAATGGAAGCTCCTTCCCAGGGCTGTCTCCCTCTTCTGCGAGGGCAGGATAAGCGTCCGGGACGGAAAGGCTTATGTAGACTTGTAAACCGTCATTGAAATAACAGGAGGTTGTTAAAATGAAAACTATCGACATCTACGAAGCTCTGAGAGCCAACAGCTATCCCGGGCGCGGGATAATCATCGGCAAGAGCGCCGACGGCAAGAGCGCAGTTACCGCCTATTTTATCATGGGCAGGAGCGTCAACAGCCGCAACCGCGTATTCACCGAGACCGAGGACGGCATCAAGACCGAAGCCGCCGACCCCTCCAAGCTCTCTGACCCGCACCTTATCATCTATTCTCCGGTGCGTGTGCTGGGGAACAAAACCATCGTCACCAACGGCGACCAGACCGACACCATCTATGAGCTGATGGATAAGCAGCAGACCTTCGAGCAGTCCCTGCGCACCCGTGTTTATGAGGACGATGCACCCAACTATACTCCCCGTATCTCCGGCATCATGCACGTCGGCGAGGGCAAGTATAACTATGCTATGCACATAATCAAATCCGCAGACGGCGACCCCGACTGCGTTGAAAGATTCACCTATTCCTATACCGACCCAATAAACGGTGTCGGACATTTTATCCACACCTATATGGGCGACGGCTCTCCTCTGCCCAGCTTTGAAGGCGAGCCCGAAAAGATCTCGGTCCCCAACGATATAAATGAATTCACCGAAGGCCTCTGGAATGCCCTCAACGAGGATAACAAGGTCTCCCTGTTCGTAAGATTTATAGATATCGCAACAGGCAAGGCGGAAACAAAGATAGTAAACAAGTTCAGCAAGGTCTGACGGAGGGATCAGGATGATACCGCATTTCAGATATCACCCCGACCCGCTGGGGACAGGAGCCTTTACCAAGGGCGATCCCCAGACCTGTGACTGCTGCGGCAGACAGACCGATATTTGGTATAATAGCCCTTTCTATTCCTCGGAGGATGTTGAGTGCCTTTGCCCCGGATGTATAGCCGACGGAAAAGCTGCGGAAAAATTTGACGGAGAGTTTCAGGACTCTGCATCTGCGGATAAGGTCTCGGACCCGGCAAAGCTGGAGGAGCTGACTACGCGCACCCCCGGCTACTGCGGCTGGCAGCAGGAATACTGGCTGGCACACTGCGACGATTACTGCGCCTTCACAGGTTATGTCGGGATGGAAGAGCTTGAAGAAATGGGCCTCTCCGACAAGCTGGAAGAGATATACAGAAAAGATGTCGCTATGTTCGACATTGAAGATGTCCGCGAGAATATGCAGAACGAAGGCAGTATGCAGGGCTATCTGTTCAGATGCCTGCACTGCGGCAAGTATTTTCTCTATGTTGACTGTGACTAAAGGCAATACCGCACAACTGCTGTGCGCAGGATGCGTGCAGGCCCGGATGGGCCGGGCGGTCTCGCCTAAAATATCAGGAGGTAAAAAACTATGGCAAACGAAATGTTATTAAAATACGGCTGCAACCCCAATCAGAAGCCGTCAAGAGTTTTCATGGCTGATGGCGGCGAGCTGCCTATCGAGGTGCTTAACGGCAAGCCCGGCTATATCAATCTGCTGGATGCCTTTAACGGCTGGCAGCTCGTGCGCGAGCTGAAAAGGGCTACAGGTATGCCCGCAGCGACATCCTTCAAGCACGTTTCTCCGGCGGGCGCCGCAGTCGGCAGGCCCCTCTCCGACACTCTTAAAAAGATCTATTTCGTTGACGATCTGGGCGAGCTCTCCCCTCTTGCCTGCGCTTATGCAAGAGCCAGAGGTGCTGACAGAATGAGCTCCTACGGCGATTTCATCGCTCTCTCCGACGTCTGCGACGTTCCTACCGCCAGGATGATACAGCGCGAGGTCTCCGACGGCATAATCGCTCCCGGATATACCGACGAGGCTCTTGAGATACTCAAGTCCAAGAGAAAGGGTACATACAACATCATCAGGATCGACGAGAACTACAAGCCCGCTCCCGTTGAGACCAAGCAGGTATTCGGCGTTACCTTCGAGCAGGGGCGCAACGAGCTGGATATCAACAAGGAGCTGCTCTCCAATATCGTTACCGACAACAAGGATATCCCCGACGATAAGCTGGAGGATCTGATGATCTCGCTTATCACCCTGAAATATACCCAGTCCAATTCTGTCTGCTATGTAAAGGACGGCCAGGCGATCGGTATCGGCGCAGGCCAGCAGTCCCGTATCCATTGCACAAGACTCGCCGGAAACAAGGCAGATATCTGGTGGCTCAGACAGCATCCGAAGGTCCTCGGCCTGCAGTTCGTTGACAATATCCGCAGACCGGACAGAGACAACGCCATCGACGTCTATATCTCCGACGAGTATATGGATGTCCTTGCCGACGGCGCATGGGAAAACATCTTCAAGGTCAAGCCCGAAGTGTTCACCAAGGAAGAGCAGAAGGAATGGCTGGCTCAGAACACAAACGTATGCCTGGGCTCGGATGCCTTCTTCCCCTTCGGAGACAATATCGAAAGAGCAAAGAAATCAGGCGTTATGTATATCGCTGAGCCGGGCGGCTCTATCCGCGACGACCATGTTATCATGACCTGCAACAAGTATAATATGGCTATGGCCTTCACAGGCATAAGACTTTTCCACCATTGATCCGATGCGCGGCCTTTCATTATAAGGAGGTAGAATAATGGATAAGATGAATATTCTCGTTGTCGGCAGCGGCGGACGCGAACACGCACTTATAAGAAAGCTGATGCAGTCTCCGAAATGCGGAAAGATATCCTGCGCCCCCGGCAACGGCGGCATAGCTGCTGACGGAGCCGAATGCTTCGATGTCGCAGCTACGGATATTGAAGGGATGGTGGCTCTGGCTAAGAAGCTGGAGGCTGAGCTTGTCGTGGTAGCCCCCGACGACCCCCTTGTCCTCGGTATGACAGATGCTATGCAGGCGGCAGGCTTCAAGACCTTCGGCCCGAAGAAAGCAGCGGCCATCATTGAAGGCAGCAAGGTATTCTCCAAAGAGCTGATGAAGAAATACGGCATCCCGACAGCAGGCTATGAGGTCTTTGACAACAGCAAGGATGCTATCGCTTATGTAAAAAAACAGAACACCTACCCGGCAGTTATCAAGGCTGACGGTCTGGCGCTGGGCAAAGGCGTTATCCTGGCTCAGAACGAGGCCGAGGCTGTTGAGGCTATCAAGGAAATGATCGACGGGCGCAAGTTCGGCGAGAGCTCTGCAAGAGTCGTGGTCGAGGAGTACCTTACCGGCCCTGAGGTCTCTGTCCTCTCATTTACCGACGGCGAGACCGTTGTTCCCATGCTCAGCTCTATGGATCACAAAAGAGCCTACGACAACGACGAGGGACTCAATACCGGAGGCATGGGCACTATCGCCCCCAACCCATACTACACCCGCGAGGTCGCTGAGGAATGTATGGAAAAGATCTTTCTCCCGACGATCAGAGCTATGAAGGCCGAGGGCAGAACATTTGAAGGCTGCCTCTACTTCGGGCTGATGATAACCCCCAAGGGACCCAAGGTCATCGAGTACAACTGCCGCTTCGGAGATCCTGAAACACAGGTAGTCCTCCCCATGCTGGAGGGGGACCTTGTCGATATCATGCTGGCGATCTACGACCACAAGCTGAAGGATGTCAGGATAAACTGGAGCTTCGGGAGCTGCGCCTGCGTAGTTATGGCCAGCGGCGGCTATCCCCTCTCTTATCCCAAGGGGCTCCCCATCAGCGGCCTTGACGAGAAAGGGCAGGTCGAGGGTGCCGAAGTCTTCCACGCCGGAACGAAGCTCAAGGACGGGCAGCTCGTCACAAACGGCGGGCGTGTACTTGGAGTCACAGCCAAGGGAAATACTCTCAACGAGGCCATCAACAACGCTTATGCTGCCGTAAAGAAGATCTCCTTCGAGAATGCCCATTTCCGCCGCGATATCGGGCAGAAAGCCCTGAAAGCGACATTCGACCCATTCGATTTTGAATACAAGCAGGATCTTGAGGATTATCTCGAAGAGAACGGTATCTATATCAGACAGTAAAGTAAGGATAACCGACCTATCGGCCGCTGCACTCCAAAACAGTGCGGCGGCTGATTATCTGTACGAAATCTTGTACTCTTATATACGATTGACAAAAGCCTGATAATGATGTATAATGCAGGAAAGTAAAGGAGGGAGAGCAGTGTCCGGTGGGAGCGCAGATATCGTCTTTTCAGACAGCACTATGCTGGGTTATATCATCAGCGCATCGGTATGCTTCCTTTTGCCGATATCGGCCTTTTTCCTGCTCAGGAGATACAGAGCCGCTGCCCTCTTCCCTGTAATGGCCGGAGCGCTGGTCTGTTTCCTGTCTACCCGCGCCTGCGATCTGAGCATCTGGATGCTTATGGCAACCGCACCGATGGCTCAGAAATCTGTCGCAGCAGCCGAGCTTGTAGGTATATTTGAAGAGACAGGCCGATTTCTGGCAATGAAATACCCGCTGACAAACATTAAAAAGACCTGCTCCGCCGTCTGTCTCGGCATCGGACACGCGGGGCTGGAATGTTTTATCCGGGGAGCGCAGACAATAAAGATCATCAGCATCGGCCGTACACTCTCGCAGAAAGGCACAGGTCATTTCACCGCAGGCAAGAAAGCGGACGAAGCCGAGAATGTTCTCCGGGAGCTCAGGAGCTTTGCCGACAACGGCCTTATCCTAAGCCTGTTGGATTCGCTGCATTACTTCACTAATTTCGGTGTCCATATCGCGCTGACGCTGCTAATTTACAAAAAGCTCTTCGAGGAGGACTTCCGAAAACGTTGGATCGCTGTTGCCATCGGTCTGCACACAGCTCACAACGCTGCGGGATGGATAGCTTCGCTGACAGGTATCCCCTGGGTCATAAAGCCTGTCGGGATACTATCCGGGCTGGCTGTCATATTCATCGTTTCAAGACTCATCAGCTTCAGGGATGCAGCCAAAGCTGTGAGATGTCCGGAGCATGACACGATCCGGGCAGAAAAATAAAAGGGACTGTCTATGAGGCAGCCCCTTTTATTTATGTCCAATTATTTGGACTTATATAGCCTGTAGGAATTGATCTTGACAAGCTGATCCTTTTTCATCTCCGACATAGGCGCGACTCTGTCAGCGACTTTCTCAAAGCCCGCTTTTTCGATGACCCTGTTGCTGGCGATGTTCAGATCCGCTGCCTCGATAACGATAGTCTCATATCCGTCCTCAAAGAGGGCGGCTGTAACGGCTTTCAGCGCTTCGGTCATATAGCCGTTGCCCCAATAAGCCCTGCCGGAGCAGTAGCCGATGACAGGGGCGCCGTTATGGTAGCCTACTACATCTATCATACCGATAAGCTCATCTGCCCCGCGAAGGACTATGCCCCAGCGATAGCAGTCCGGTTTTTTGTACTCTTCCAGTATGTAGTTCACATACCATTCCGTGATATGTATACTGCTGTGCGGATACCATGTCAGGTATTTTGTTACCTCCGGGTCTGAAACCCAGCAATCGTAGATACGGGCGGTATCCTCTGCTGTCACATATCTGAGACGGAGACGCTGAGTCTCAAGCTCTCTCATCATGGCTCAGACGTTGAAGCGGAACAGCACTATATCTCCGTCCTGCATAACATAATCCTTGCCTTCGGAGCGGACAAGCCCCTTCTCCTTGGCAGCATTCATAGAGCCGCAGGCCATCAGATCGTCGAAGGAAACTACCTCGGCGCGGATAAAGCCTCTCTCGAAATCGGAATGTATCTTTCCTGCTGCCTGAGGAGCCTTCGTTCCCTTTTTTATCGTCCATGCCCTTACTTCCGGCTGACCTGCGGTAAGATAGGAAATGAGCCCCAGCAGCGAATAGCCCTCTTTTATGATGCGGTCGAGGCCGCTGGTCTCCAGCCCCAGCTCAGACAGGAACATAGCCTTGTCCTCCTCAGACATATCCGCGATCTCAGCTTCGATCTGCGCACATATCGGGAAAACAGCGCTGCCCTCGGCTTTTGCGATCTCACAGACAGCCTTGTAATGCTCGTTGTTCTCGATATTATTGGTAAAATCCGCCTCGGAGAGATTTGCGGCGTAGATCACAGGCTTCAGCGAAAGCAGAGGTGTCTCTTTAAGGCTGGCCAGCTCTTCTTCAGTCATATCGAAGGCTCTTGCGGTCTTGCCCTCAGAGAGATGATCCTTGAGCCTCTCAAGGAAATCGACCTCACCGGCGAGGGACTTGTCTCCCTTCATTGCCTTCTTGACCCTGTCAAGTCTGCGCTCAATGACAGCTATGTCAGCGAACACCAGCTCGAGATCTATGGTCTCGATATCGCGCCTGGGGTTGATCGAACCGTCAACATGGACAATATTGTCATCCTCGAAGCATCTGACTACATGGATTATGGCATCGACATCGCGGATATTGGCGAGGAACTTGTTTCCAAGACCTTCGCCGTTGGAAGCGCCCTTTACGAGCCCGGCTATATCGACGAATTCCAGTGTCGCAGGGGTGAATTTAACAGGGTCATACATATCACGCAGCTTTTCCAGCCTCTCATCGGGGACAGATACTATCCCGACATTGGGCTCGATGGTGCAGAACGGATAATTCGCGCTCTCAGCGCCGGCGTTAGTAAGGGCATTGAAGAGCGTCGATTTGCCGACATTCGGCAGGCCTACCATACCTAACTTCATTTCTCAGATCATACCTTTCATTTTGTTTTGCGTGTTCAGAAGGAGAGTGCGTCGGTCTCGTCGTCGAGGCGGTTGTCATCGTCATCGCGGAACTGGAGATCGTCATCGAAGTAGTCGTCGTAATCGTAATCGCAGAGATCTGCTCCTTCTCTCTCGTTGTGGCTGTTCTTTCGGGGGCGCATGAGCCTGCTGACAAAGAGGGTCGAGAGCGTCCCGAGAATGACTCCTGCCAGCAGAGAAGCCAGCATAGCCCACCAGTTCATCCTGCAGCATCTGTTTTCTTCCATAATATATTCCTCCTTTTATTTTAATCGGATCATCATCCGGCGTCTATACAGCGGACTCTCCTGCCGTTTACGTCAAGCTGTCCGTTTTTTTGTACAACAATCATTCCACCGATTTCAGGGATTCGACCATATCTATCCTTTTCAGCTTGAAATGCAGAGCGACATTGACAAGGGCGGCAAACACCATCGTCAGCGCAACTCCTATGACCATAGCCCACCATACCAGCCCGCGGTCGAACATGACTATATCGACCTCGCTGGTTATGACGACAAAATAATGCAGTATCTTCCCGACTCCGAGCCCCAGCAGTATGCCGATCAAAGAGCTGATTATATTCTCCCTGTAGATATAAGCTGAAGTCTCGCCGTCAAAAAAGCCCAGCACCTTTATGGTCGCCAGCTCCCTGACTCTTTCGGTAATATTGATGTTAGAGAGATTGTAAAGCACTATGACAGCCAGCATCCCCGCGCAGACTATCAGCAGGATGACTATCTTATCCAGGCTGTCAACGGAATTCAGGAAATTCCTGCCCGAATCCGAACTGAGGCTGACTCCGAGGAACTGTTCGTCCTTTATCAGATCCTCCTTGAAGGCTATACTGTCCGCTCCGTCGGAAAACTTGACAAAGGCCGTCTTATAGACAGGCTCGCTGCCGTAGAGCTCACTGTAATAGCTCTTTGGGATATAGATATAATGCAGAGCGTAGTTCTTTACTACCGCGCCGACGGTGATCTCTCTGTCTTCCAGGCCGACAGGGCTGATCTTTATCTTATCCCCGGCAGATACATCCAGCAACAGAGCCAGCTTCTCGGTCAGGACAGCGCTGCTGCCCGCGATCTCAGCGATACCGCTGCCGTCAACATTCTCAAGCTCGACATATTCGGAAAAGAGCTCAGAGTCCTCCGGGATAACTAAGCTGACAGACTGCATCTGGCCGTTGGCTTTGGCTTCGGTAGTTATCTGCGAGAAGATCCCGGCGCTCTTTACATTGCTGTATCCCCGCAGAGTATCCATGGCGGCATAGGCGGCCTTATTGTCGGCAGCGTTTGTCAGTACAGTCGCATCATAATGGCAGACTTCTCCGAACTGCTTGTCAATTATGGCTTTGATCGAATGCTTCAATCCGAAGCCGGTGATTATCAGCGCGGTGCATCCCGCGACTCCGGCGACAGTCATAAAGAATCTCTTTTTGTATCTCAGAAGGTTCCTGACAGTGACCTTCATCAGAAAGCTCAGCCTGCTCCAAATAAATCCGACTCTCTCCAGCAGGACTCTCCGTCCCTTTGCGGGCGGCCGCGGCCTCATTAGCTGAGAGGGTGCAGAGCGCAGTGTCCTGAGGCTGGCGTAGGCAACAGCCGAGCCGGTGCAGACCAGCGCCGCCGCCATGCAGAGTATCATATACAGCGGGCGGAAGGGAGTTATTATCTCCGGGATATTATACATGATCTTGTAGCTGTCGTAGATTATCGAAGGGAAGATCTGCAAACCGATGACAGTACCGATAACGCTCCCCGCTATCGCGGCGATAAAGGCATAGATCAGGTATTTCGACATTATCCTGCCGACAGAATAACCCAGCGCCTTATAAGTGCCGATCTGAGTTCTCTGCTCGTCGATCATCCTCGTCATGGTGGTAAGTGTGACCAGCGCGACGATCAGCAGGAAAAACGCCGGGAACACCTTGGCGATAGCGTCTATCTTTTCCGCATCTCCCTTAAAAGAGGCGTAATCTGTCCAGGAAAAGCGGTCGTTCTCATAGTATTTGATCTCGAAGCCCTCAGCCAGCTCCGCCTCGGACTCCGCCAGAGCCGTTTCGTTCCTCTCGATCTCCTTCAGATACTCTTCCTTTACGGAGCTGTCTCCGGCTTTTTCTGCCTCTGCGAGCCTGCGGAGCTTTTCCATCTGCTCCTCGCCCTTGAGTATCTGCGACCGCAACAGCATAGCCTGTATGCCCTGCTTGTTGGCTAAGCCGTCGTATCGTTTCTGAGCCTCCGCCAGCTTTTTCTCGTTGGCCTCCAGCTCTTCCCCCAGCTTCTCGGCCGGAAGCTCAATATAGGTCCTGAAAGAATCAAGCTGCTCTCTGCCTCTTCTGAGCTTTTCCTCTGCGGCGGCCTTCATCTCGTCATAGCGCTGATCGACGCTGTTTTTGAAAGCCTCAACAGCCGGAGCTTTCAGCTCACTGACCTTCTCCTTGTATTCGTCAGAGAAAGGGTCAAGGCCTTCGAGCCCATCGAAGCGCACGAACAGCTCGCTGTAATAATCCAGCGAGAAATCCTCCTCCCGGACCATCATATAGGACAGCACCTCACCGTTGCCGATATTGGTGGCATCCCGCTGATAGCCGATATACATGGGAGAGGTGACTATCCCGACGATCTTGAAGGTGTCGGTACGGAAGATCTCGTTTATGCTCTGATCCTCGTAGGGAGAGGTAAGTGTCAGCTCGTTGCCGATCCTGAAAGTGGAGGGCGACGATAGCTTGACCTCGACGACACACTCTCCGCTCTTCTCCGGCAGCCTTCCCTCCAGCAGGACGACAGTGTTCATGCTCCCCTTCATCTCGTTGGGGACAGACATGACTTTCAGAACACAGTTCTGATTGTTGTATCTGTAAAAAACATCCTTGGAATAGCCGGGTATGGCTGCGGAGACATTTTCGGCCTTTCTTACAGCCGAGACATTCTCCGAGCGTATGCCGATATTTGACATGAGCCTCAGATCCATAAGGCTCTGCTCGTCAAAGTATTTGTAAGCGGAGTCGATCATATCAGGCATCGTCGCCTTTATCCCCGAAAAGAAGCCGCAGCCCAGTGCGATTATGGCAAATATGGATATGAAACGCCCGAAAGAGCGCTTTATCTCACGGAAGGTATCTTTCAATATCGCACTTTTCATAGGCTGCTTCCTCTAATCCCCCGCTCAGTCAAGAGTCTCCCGGCGGGTCAGTCTCCGAACATTTCCTTTGAGAGCTTTCCGAGAATCTCGATGCCCCTGACGATCTTCTCGTCCGTCGGGGTCGAGAAATTGAGCCTGAACGAGCGGCACTCGTCTGTGTCCTTGATGGAGAAGGCCGAGCCCGGAACGATGGCTACCTTATAGTCTCTTACAGCTACTGTGCAGAAGTCTATCATCTGCTTTGTGGAAACTCCCTCCGGGAGAGTGCACCAGATGAACAGACCGCCCTGCGGCTTGGTATATGTTATCTTCGAGGAGAAATTCTTTTCGATCTCGGAGAGCATAAGGCCTGTCTTGTGCTCATATACTCTGCGGAGCTTTCTAAGATGCTCATCGAGATCGTATTTCTTCAGGAAACGGTAGCAGAGCATCTGCGACCACATAGTAGTATGTACGTCAGCGACCTGCTTGCAGACAACTATCTTCTGGATGATATCCTTGTGTGCGCAGACATATCCGACTCTGATCCCGGGAGAGAGGATCTTCGAGAATGTCCCGGAATAAATGACTCTTCCCTCAGTGTCGTATTCCTTGATGCACTCGATATTCTCACCGGCGAAGCGAAGGTCTCCGTAGGGATTGTCCTCAAGGATAACAGCGCCGTACTTCCCGCAGAGGTCAAAAGCCTGCTTTCTCTTCTCTCTCGACATGGTGTTGCCTGTCGGGTTCTGGAAATTGGGGATAAGGTATACCAGCTTGACGCCGCCTGCCTTGAGCTTTTCCTCCAGCTCAGCGATATTTATGCCGTCCTCCTCAAGAGTTACTCCCTGGAGATCGACATGGTAGGATTTGAAAGCGTTGAGGGAGCCGATGAAGCAGGGGTTCTCGACGATCAGGGTATCGCCCTCGTTGCAGAGCACCTTTGCGGAGAGCTCGTTGGCCTGCTGAGCGCCGCTGGTGATGACAACATCATCATACTCCGGGTTAAAGATACCGCGCTTCTGAAGTATCTTCTTGACTTCGTCGCGCAGAGGGGTGTAGCCCTCGGTGACACCGTACTGGAAGGCAATACCGGGCTCTTCCTCGAGTATCTGCTTTGAGAGCTCCTCCAGTTCCTTTGCAGGCAGAGCCTCGGGTGCCGGAGAGCCGGCTGCCAGCGAGATGACCTCAGGGTCAGCCGAATATTTGAGTATCTCTCTTATCTGCGAAGCCTGAAGATAAGCGACTTTTTCGGAAAATTTGAATTGCATGGTTATACTTCCTTTCAAAATAATATCTAACCTATTTATTATATCACATATTCCGGAAAAAGTAAAGATACCGGGCACAAAAAGCTGTTTCCTGCTCCTGCTTTCCGCGAAGGAAAAGATACCGGGCACAAAAAGCTGTTTCCTGCTCCTGCTTTCCGCGAAGGAAAAAAACGGGCACAAAAAGCTGTTCCATGTTGAGGCGGTTCTTTCCTGATACAGCCCTTTGCGGCGGCCGGCACCAACATGATCATACACCCTCCGAAGGACTAATTCGCGCTCCGGGCTCATAAACTGTCTCAGAGGCTCTCCGCCATTTCATTATTGGCGGCAAAGCGCTAATATAATCAGACTCGGAGGCGCAGTATGAAAAAACAGAGCTTTTTGAAGGGCTCCGCTATCCTGCTGGGGATGGTGCTGCTGACCAAGGCTATCGGCCTTGCCTATAAGATACCGCTGACTCGTATCCTCGGCGGCAGCGGTATGGCCTATTATTCCGGCGCTTTCGCCGTGTGTACTCCCCTGCTTGCCGCAGCAGTATCAGGGATAACCACTGCCGTCGCAAGGCTAACCGCCGAGAGCTTCGCACTGGGAAGATATGCCAACGCCCGGAAGATCAGGCGCTGCGCATTGCTTGTCTATTCTCTTGAAGGCCTCACAGCAGCAGTTGTGCTTTCAGCCGCATCCCTGCCGCTGGCAGAGAGCTTCCTCCATGACTCCCGCGCCGTCTGGACTGTCCTCGCGCTGGCACCAGCTATCGTATTCTCGGCGCTGCTGAACGCAGAGCGGGGCTATTACGAAGGGCTGAGAAATATGCTCCCCACAGCCCGCTCGGAGATACTTGAGACAGTGATCCGCGCAGCACTGGGGCTCGCCGGCGCTGTATCTGTACTGAAATATGCCGAAAGCTCCTTTAAAAGCTCCCACGGCGCCTTCGGCTGCTTCTTTCCGACCTCAGACGATGCCAGAGCCGCCGCACTGCCTATCGCTGCGGCGGCAGCCATATTCGCAAGCTCCGCAGCGACAGCCTGCGCTTTTCTCTATACCGTCATCTCAGGAAGACGCTGCGGCGACGGGATGACCAAAGCCATGCTCCGCTCCGACCCTGTCACCGACCAGTCATCCCGCATAATGAAGCAGCTTTTCTCTTTCTCCCTGCCTATTGCCGGAGCGGCCGTTATCACGACTCTGACCTCCACCATCGACCTGCTGACCGTCAGCCGTGGGATAAGCCGTGCCATAGCAGCAGGTATGCCCGCAGCCGCCGATCTCCCCGCTGACCGCCTACCGGATTTCATGTACGGCTCCTATACCGGGCTGGCACTGATGGTGACCTCTCTTGTCCCGACCTTTACCGCCATGTTCGGCAAGACCTCCTCCGCCCCACTGACCGAAGCTCTCTCAAAGCGGGACCAGAAAGCGCTGTCCGCACAGGTCTCCCGGCTGCTGAGCATTACGGCGCTGACTGCCTTTCCCTGCGGAGCTGCGGCAGCAGTGATGCCGAAAGAGCTGCTTTCCTTTCTTTTCTCCGGCAGGACGAACGAGATCGAGGCCGCCTCAGCGCCTATGGGTATACTTGCCTTTGCCTGCATCTTCTCGGCCTTCTCCCTTCCCTGCCTGACAGCCCTGCAAACTCTCGGCTGCAAGGCAGCTCCGATAGTCCTGATGCTTCTCGGAGGCGGGGTGAAGCTCGCTCTGAACCTTCTGCTCATCCCCCGGCCGGAGCTGGGTCTCAAAGGCGCGGCTCTGGCGACTCTTATGTCTCAGGGAATTATCTGTATCTCCGCCGCCGCTCTGCTCCTCCGCAGGACGAAAACCTCCCTGCGCCCGGGAAAAACTGTCTTTCCCCCCCTTTTCGCCGCTTTTCTGTCTGCCTCAGCCGCAAGGCTCGTTACCGACCGCTGCCGCGCTCTGACAGCACCGGACAGCCGTTTTGCCTGCGCCGCAGGGCTCTGCTGCTGCGCCGCCGTATACCTCACAGCTCTCTGGATGATGGATATGATCCCCAAAAGCTCTGTCCGCGCATATTTTTCAAAAAAATTTGGCAAAACCTATTGAATTTTTCCGTAATATGGGTTATTATATATTAAGATGACCTCTAGGGTCCAGTCTTCGTCTTTGAAGGGATATGATGACTTGCAGGAGCTTATAAAGGAACTGCTGAAAAAAGAAAGCTACAATGTCTACGATCTCGCTGAGATAGTCAGGATACTCCGCAGCGAGAACGGCTGCCCCTGGGATAAAGTCCAGACCCACCAGAGCATCCGTAAGGACTTTCTCGAAGAGGTCTATGAGGTGCTGGAAGCCATAGATAAGGACAGCAGCGAGATGCTCCGCGAGGAGCTGGGAGACGTTCTCCTTCAGGTAGTCTTTCACTGCCGCATCGAAGAGGAGAAACAAGCCTTCGATCTCGATGCCGTAGCAGACGAGGTCTGCAAAAAGCTGATAATCAGACACCCCCACGTTTTCGGCAACGTGGAGGCCGATACAGTCGATAAGGTCCTCACCAACTGGGACGCTATCAAAAAACAGGAAAAAGGCCAGGAGACCTATTCCGACACCCTTAAAAGCGTGCCGAAGGTGTTCCCCTCGCTGATGAGAGCCCAGAAGCTGACAAAAAGAGCCTCCCGTGCGGGAGCATCCCTCTCAGATAAACAGCAGGTCATCTCGATGATAAAAGACAGGCTCTGCACTATCGAAAATGAGGAAAATGTCTCTTCGGAGGATCTCGGCAATATGCTCCTGCTCTGTGCAGAGCTGGCAAGACAGACCGATAACGACGCAGAAGAAGCTCTCGCCTATGAATGCGACCGCTTCACAGAACGCTTTGAGGCTCTCGAGGCCTCCGGCAGCCCCCTCTCTGAGGGAGCTCAGGGATTATTCAAGCCGTATAATGAATGAGAGATCGTTCATTTGCATTATAAAAGTATAGGGAGGTCAAAAAAATGACAAAGGCAGAACTTATCAATGCTATCGCTGAGAAAGGCGGTTACAGCAGCAAGAAGGACGCTGAGAAGGCTCTTTCCGCAGTAGTCGGCGTTATCACTGACGCACTTACAGACGGCGGCAAGGTTTCCCTCGTCGGCTTCGGCACCTTTGAAGTTCGCGAGAGAGCTGCTAAGGACGCTATCAATCCGCTTACCAAGGCTCCGATCCACGTTGATGCCAAAAAGGTACCCGCCTTCAAGGCCGGCAAGGCGCTTAAAGACGCTGTTAATAAGTAAGCAGAAAGCTCGGCCCGACCGCTATAAGGTCGGGCTTTGCTGTTCCAGGGAGGGCTTATGAGACTTGATAAATACCTTAAAGTGACCCGGCTCATCAAACGCAGGACAGTAGCCAACGAAGCCTGCGATACAGGCAGGATACTCGTTAACGACAAGGTCGCCAGAGCATCCTACGATGTCAAAGTCGGAGATATCATCCTTATCAATATGGGGCAGAAGCCCCTGAAGGTAAAGGTGCTGAGTGTCAGCGAATATGCGACCAAGGAGAATGCCGCGGAGAACTATACTGTTATAGATTGAGCTCGCTGGCTCCCCGGCTCCGGAAGCATACAAAACGGTATATCCCCCTGCCCGGGCAGGAGAGATATACCGTTTTTTGATTATACAGACGCCGGCTACCAGAACAGCCTCACCGTCAGAGCCGAAAAAACGAACCCCGCAAGATCAGCCGTCAGCGAGGAGATGAATACCCTCGCCTCCGCTTTCAGCTGAACAGCGGAGTAGTATACCGCGATAGTGTAAAAGGTCGTCTCCGTAGAGCCCATAAGCACGGCGGCCGCCCTTCCCGCAACACTGTCCGCCCCGACCTGCGAGAGGATATTCTCATAGACCGCCAGCGCCCCGCTCCCGGAGACCGGCCTTATCAGCCCCAGCGGGACTATCTCCGCAGGATAGCCAGCCGCATCCAGCCCGGGTGCTATCAGCTCCGCAAAGGATGTCAGCACTCCGGAGCGGTAAAGCATGGATACCGCTGTTACCACCAGCAGCAGGGTCGGCAGCAGCTCCGCCGCAGACCGCAGACCCTCGGCGGCTCCCTTTGTGAACTCCCCTATTATATCCACTCTCTTTACCGCCGCCGTCAGGCAGATCAGAGCTGCGAATATCGGTGCTGCCAGCGTAAAGACCTGCATTTTCCGCCTCCGTATAGAATATACACCGCCGCGAGCCCGAAGGCCAGTGCAGCAGCAGAGTTGACAAGTACCGGCAGGACACAGTCAGAAGGGGCAGCGCTGCCGGCAGAAGAACGCAGAGCTATGACTGTCGTCGGGAGGAGCTGCACTGATGCGGTATTCAGCAGTATGAACACCGCCATGCTCCGGCCGCAGGTCTTCCCCGCCGCCAGACGTTTCATAGCCTTGATACCCAGAGGTGTCGCCGCGTTGCCCATCCCAAGCAGATTTGCCGTTACGTTCATAGAGACCGCATCCAGTGTCCCTCTGTCAGAAATGTCCGGCATAAGTATCCTGACGACAGGCCTGATTATCTGGCACACTTTGTCAACGATACAGCATTTTTCTGCTACCCTCATCATTCCTCCCCAGAATGCCATAACAGCCGCCAGGGTCATACCCAGCTCGGCAGCCTCAAAAGCCGAATCTGTCAGTGCTGAGGCCACTTCTCCGCCGTTCCCAGAGACCGCTCCATAGACTGTTGAAGCTGTCAGCATAAACGCGATCACATAATTCAGATCCCTCACCTCGCAGAAATTGTCACAAATTTTATTAACAAAAAGTAAATTTTCGGGTGTCTTCATTATTATTCATTTGAATGTATTGACAAAATTCAACAAAGGGAGTATAATAAAAAACAGTAAAAAAACACTAAATTTGTATAGAAAAGGGGATATGGCATGAAATCAACAGGGATCGTCAGACAGGTCGATAAGCTCGGAAGAATAGTCCTTCCTATCGAGCTAAGAAGGACATTCGATATCAATGTCAGAGATTTTGTCGAGATCTATACCGACAGTGATATGATAATCCTCAAGAAATTTCAAAGGACCTGTGTTTTCTGCAACAGTCCTGAGGATGTTATTGACTATAAGGGCAAGAACATCTGTCAAGCCTGCATGAATGAGCTCAAGTCTCAGAAATGAGCCTCCGATCATAATATCAATCCAAGCGCTTTCCCTCTCCGGGAGAGCGTTTTTCTCTTCTCTTAATCCTATTCCCGTCTCCCCTGCATTATTCCTGAGACGCAAAAAGGCGGCTGCGATGCAGCCGCCTTCTCTGTCATAATTCTATAAAAGGGTCTTATTTCTTGATCATATTGGCAACTTCGTCAGCGAAATTGTCTTCCTTCTTCTCAACGCCCTCGCCGCGCTCGAAACGTGCGAACTCAACGACCTTGATAGAGCCGCCCAGCTTCTTGGCAGCATCCTCAACATACTTGCCGACAGTGCCCTCGAAGACATCAGCCTTAACGAAGGTCTGATCCAGCAGGCAGTTCTCGGAATAGAACTTGCCGACCTTACCCTCAACGATCTTGGCTCTTACCTGCTCAGGCTTGCTGGCCATCTTAGGATCCTCAGCCATCTGAGCGAGAAGGATCTTCTTCTCTTCGTCGAGGACATCAGCGGGAACTTCCTCTCTGTTGAGATAGCCGGGGTTCATGGCTGCTACCTGGAGAGCGCAGTTCTTGCCGACCTCAAAAACCTTGTCAGCAGGAAGATCTGTGTCCAGCTTGACCATAACGCCGATAGAACCGCCGCCGTGAACATAGGGGACAAGGACGCCTTCAAATCTCTTGAAACGTCTGATGACCATATTCTCTCTGATCTTGATGAAGAGATCCTGAAGAGTCTCCTCAACAGTCTTGTCGCCGCCGCTGATAACAGTAGCCTTGAGAGCCTCAACATCAGCAGGAGCCTTTTCGATAACGGTCTTTGCAACTGCTGCAACGAAAGCCTTGAACTCATCGTTGTTTGCAGCGAAGTCTGTCTCGATATTTACTTCAACAACGGCACCGACATTGCCCTCTACCACAGAGGTAACGATACCCTCTGCTGCAACTCTGCCGCTCTTCTTAGCCTGGTTGGCAAGGCCCTTTTCTCTGAGGATAAGGATAGCCTTATCTGTATCGCCCTCTGCTTCTTCGAGAGCCTTCTTGCAGTCCATCATGCCGACGCCTGTAGCCTTCATAAGGTCCTTGATCTCTGCTACGGATACCTTTCCCATATTAAAAACCTCCTGTTATTCTGATATATACCGAAACTAGGGCAGACCTCGGTCTGCCCGTTATTTCAATGATTATTCAGCGCTCTCTTCCTCGACCTTCTCGGTCTCAGCCTCTTCCTCAGCGGTCTCGGCGTCAGCGCCCTGTCTGCCTTCGATGATAGCGTTTGCCATGCAGCCGGCGATGAGCTTTACAGCTCTGATAGCGTCGTCGTTGCCGGGGATAACGTAATCAACGTCGTCAGGATCGCAGTTGGTGTCAACGATAGCGACAACGGGGATACCGAGCTTCTTAGCCTCGGATACAGCGATCTTCTCCTTGCGGGGGTCAACTACGAAGAGAGCTCCGGGGAGATCCTTCATATTCTTGATACCGCCCATGAATTTCTCGAGCTTTTCGATCTCGAGGTTGAGCTTAGCGACTTCCTTCTTGGTCAGGCGGTCGAATGTGCCGTCGGACTCAAGAGTTCTGAGCTGCTCAAGTCTCTTGATACGTCTCTGGATGGTCTTGAAGTTTGTCATCATACCGCCGAGCCATCTTGCGTTTACATAGTGAGCATTAGCTCTTACGGCCTCTTCCTTGATGGAATCGCTTGCCTGCTTCTTTGTGCCTACGAAGAGCACTTCCTTGCCCTCAGCGGAAAGCTCTCTGACAAACATATATGCCTCTTCGAGCTTCTTTACGGTCTTCTGCAGGTCGATGATGTAGATGCCGTTTCTTTCTGTGAAAATGTACGGAGCCATTTTCGGGTTCCATCTTCTTGTCTGATGTCCGAAGTGAACACCTGCTTCAAGAAGCTGCTTCATTGATACTACTGCCATGGTAGTAACCTCCTGTTGGTTTTATTTCCGCTCTCGCGGATGTCATATCCTCCGCTCTGCCTGGCTTGCCTTAACCCTTGCGGGAAGCTCCGCCGGGGACCACGGCAAAAGCAGGGCGTGCGAATTGCTTTAATATTATACCATAACGCGCCGAAAAAGTCAAACAAATCCGAGCCGTCATTTCAACAAATTTTCGACAGAATACCGCTGCGTTTTTATGCACACTGTATCCTTTTCAAACCGCACCAGGACGGTATCCTCTCCGACGAGCTCGATATCCCGGCAGTTGACGATGATATCCTCATCTCTGCCCATGAGCCCGAAGGCGCGGTTCCGCCCGTAGATGATGAGCGAGACTATCCTTCCCGCCTGAGTGTCCAGCTCCAGATCGTCAACATACCCGATCTTCTCGCCTGTTCTGACATTGATGACCTCTTTGTTCCTGAGCGCCGAAAAGCTGCATACCATAGTCCGCACCTCCTGTGGGGCTATTATATGCTCCCGACCGCTTGTATCATTCCGAAAGGCCGGCAGCGTCCTCGAAGAGGTCTCTCTCCTTTTTCGCAAGATACTCTGCAAAGGCATATATCATCTTCCGGCAGGGCGGCCTGGCCTCCGGGCTGCCGAAGAGCTCATTCCTGACTCCGGGCTGCATCCTGGGAAAAGCTCTTTTTGCGGCGCTCCTTATGGCTGTCTCTGCGGCATCGGCGGAGCAGCCGCAGCGGGCGCCGATCTCCCCGTAAAGCTCCTCTCCCGCCGAGAGCTTTCGTCCGGCGTTCTCGATAACTATCGAAACAGCCTCCAGCATATATCCGAAGCCTGCAAATTTCTTTTCAAACCCCGCCATGTGCAGAAGCTCGCTTGTCCTGATACGAAGGATACGCAGGGCAGCATCCCTGTCCCCGATAAGGTCTGTGACCTTTCTGATATACTCCGCCACATCTTTCGGGAAGAAGGGCGGCGGAAGGAAGCAGACTCTTTTTGAACGGGAAGCCGCCGGCTCAAGACTGTCGCAGTCTGCCGTATCGGCAGAGATAACGATAAGACGGCATCTCGCGTTGGTAAAGATCTCGATATAATGCTCGGCCTCCGAAAGCTCCATTATACGGGAATTGAAGCAGGCCGCAGCATATTTCTCGCGGACTACCGCCTGCAATACAGCTCCCAGCTCCGGGCGGACCGTCCTGGTACCGAGACCTTTGACGCGGCAGGCCTTTTCCAGCTCCTCCAGGCCTTCTTCCCCGACAAACAGCACCTTATTCTCCATTTTCTGCGACACCTCCCGCATTGATCTTCCCGATGTCCGGGCTCCAGATATGATTATAGCAAAAAACAGGGCAGGAATAAAGGGCGTTTCAAAAAAATTTACATTTTATCAGTCTGTATCTCCCGGAGCCCTCCCGCAGGGAGCTTCTGAGGCCGGCTCCGTGAGACGGACTCCCTTCTGCGGAGGGTCTCTTTACTTTTCTGTGAAAATGTGCTATAATATAGGGAGCGGGCCCGGCTCTCTGCCGCGCCCCATACCAGTGAAAGGATGTCGGATATGGACATAAACGAAATGCTTGCCAAGGAATTCGGGCTCAGGCGCGAACAGATCGACAATACTGTTGCGCTCATCGATGAGGACAAAACCATCCCCTTTATCGCACGTTACCGCAAGGAGGTCACAGGCTCCCTTGACGACCAGACCCTGCGTCTGATCTTTGACAGGCTGAACTATCTGAGAAATCTTGAGAAACGCAAGCAGGAGATAATCGCCAGCATAACCGAGCAGGGCAAGATGACCGACGAGATCATGGAAGCTATCGACAAGGCCACGGTCCTCGTAGAGGTCGAGGATATCTACCGCCCCTTCAAGCCCAAGCGCAAGACCAGAGCCTCTGTCGCCAGAGAGAAAGGTCTCGAGCCTCTGGCAGAGCTCATACTGGCGCAGGATAAGAATACCGACCCGGCCGCCGAGGCCCCTCGCTTCATCGACGAAGAAAAGGGTGTTGCCACCGCCGAGGAAGCCTTGCAGGGCGCTCTCGATATAATCGCAGAGGATGTCTCCGACAATGCGGAACTGAGAAAATATCTCCGTACTCTTTTCGCACAGGTCGGAAAGGTCGTCTCCAAAGCAGCCGACGAAAACACAGAAACAGTATACGAGAACTACTACGATTTCTCCGAGCCTGTGTCCAGGATCGCCGGGCACAGGATACTCGCCATCGACAGAGGCGAGAAGGAGGGCGCTCTGAAAGTCAGCGTCGAGATCAACGAGGGCGCCGGCGAAAGAGCCTGCATATCACGGTATGTCAAGGGCGACACAGCTTGCCGCAGCTATATCGAGGCTGCCTGCGCCGACGGCTACAAGAGACTGATCTATCCCTCGGTCGAGCGCGAGGTAAGAGCCGAGCTCTCGGAAAAGGCGCAGGAGGGCGCTATCAAGGTCTTTAAGGAAAACCTGCACCAGCTTCTCATGCAGCCTCCCGTAAAGGGCAAGATAACCCTTGGCCTTGACCCCGGCTATGCCCACGGCTGCAAGCTGGCAGTCGTTGACGACACCGGAAAGGTGCTGGATACCGGGATAGTTTACATAAACACCAAGGCACAGGCTGCCGAGGCCAAGAAAAAGCTCATCGCCATGATACGCCGGAACAAAGTGGATGCTGTCTCCATAGGCAACGGCACAGCCTCGCGCGAGAGCGAAGCGCTGACAGCAGAAATAGTCCGCGAGATCCCGGAAAAGGTCAGCTATATCGTCGTATCCGAAGCAGGCGCCTCGGTATACTCGGCTTCAAAGCTGGCTGCGGAGGAATTCCCGGAATATGATGTCTCGCTGCGCTCGGCGGTCTCCATAGCAAGGCGCTTGCAGGACCCGCTGGCGGAGCTGGTAAAGATCGACCCCAAGGCCATAGGTGTCGGGCAGTATCAGCACGATATGCCCCCCAAGCGTATGGACGAAGCCCTCTCGGGAGTAGTCGAGGACTGCGTTAACTCTGTCGGTGTGGATATAAACACCGCCTCTCACTCCCTGCTGTCGTATATCGCAGGCATAAATGCGACCGTCGCCAAGAATATCGTCGCTTACCGTGAGGAGAACGGCGCTTTCACAGACAGAAAGCAGCTCCTGAAAGTCCCGAAGCTGGGAGCCAAAGCCTTTGAGCAGTGCGCAGGCTTCCTCAGAGTCCGGGACGGCAGAGAGCCGCTGGACAACACCGCCGTACACCCCGAGAGCTATGCCGCAGCCAAGGCTCTGCTGAAAAAGTGCGGTTACGAAGAGTCTGATATCGGCAAGCTCTCCGAGCTCAGCGACCGTGTCGGAAAGATCGGCGTAGCAAAGCTGGCTGAAGAGCTGGGAACAGGGGTCCCGACCCTGAACGACATTATAGGCGAGCTAAAAAAGCCCGGGCGAGACCCGAGAGACGAGCTCCCCGCTCCCCTGATGCGCTCCGGCGACGTTATGGAGCTCAAAGATCTCCAGGAAGGCATGGAGCTTATGGGCACTGTCCGTAATGTCATAGATTTCGGTGCCTTTGTCGATATCGGCGTACATGAGGACGGGCTCGTTCACGTTTCCCAGCTTGCCGACAGATTCGTAAAGCATCCGCTGGACGTTGTCAAGGTCGGAGACATCGTAAAAGTCAGAGTCCTCAGTGTCGATGTAAAGAAAAAGAGGATATCCCTGACTATGAAAGGGCTTCAGAACAAGAACTGACATTGCCCGCAAAGGCCTGCCCAATAAGAAACGAGAAAACCGTATATCCCCTGCTGAAGCCCGGGATATACGGTTTTTTGCTTGTATCCGCTTCTTCGCGGCAGTCTCTTCCGGCCAATCAGGCTGAACGCTGTGCGGCTGCGGCAAGGCGGAAGGTGTAGACACTGTTCCCGGTAGTGAAAGTCGCCCCGCTCCCGGTATATGCCAGCTCGCCGCAGCTCGTGCTGATGCAGCGCCTGCCGTCGTCGATGACAGCGTAACACCTGCCGTCCGCAGAGGCCTTGATGACCAGATACCCGGCAAACCCGACGAAGCGGGAACGCCTGCTCCAGTCTTCCTCCGCTCTCCCTCTGGGCTCGACCTTCTCGATGAGAGCTCCTCCGATGATCTTGATTATCCTGTCCATATCAGATACCTGCCTTTCGTGTGTTCTTGTTTTACCACGACAGCTTTCCTGTCTCTGAGATCATTATAGCACGTTTCTCAGATTTGTCAGGTCTTTTTTTTGGACAGTTATCCCGAACAAGCGTTTTTGCGTACAATTTATAGGACAGTTGAGCCTATTTCACCCTGCACACCGCCTCAAAGCTCAGCACGCAGCGCCGGAGCAGCTCCTCGGTGTCGCCTCCGCAGCTCCGCCACACCTCCGGGAACCGGGATCTTACTGTAGTCCCTATGCCGAAAAGGTCGCAGCCTTTTTCCCTGGAGAGCCTCTCGGCGGAGGATATGAGAGCGATCAGCTCCTCCTGACAGCGCTGCTCCAGTTCCTCTCCGCGGAAAAGCACATCTACAGTGTGGTCTCGGCGGATCACCGTCTCCAGCCTCTTGCTGACGGTAATGACCCCCCCGCTCTCCCGGGCATCTGTCCGGCAGGAGGAAAACTCGACTGACACCGCGGAGGGCTTTTCTCCGTCCTCCGCCGGGAGCATCAGTCGCTCCGCTTTACCCTTTACCAGACTGATAGCTGCACATTCTCCCCGCCCGAGCCGGAAAGGCTCCTTCCCCTTGGGAAAGGCCACCGCTCCCTCGACCGAGATGAGTTGGGAAACGGAGCTTTTCTCCGGGCCGGAGCTCTTCTCATCGCTGCTCTGCTCCTCTTTGGGCGCCCCGGTCTTTTTAAGCAGCGGAAGGATCGGCGGGCAGCTCCCGCAGTTCACCGCCGAGAGCAGGTCGCACTCTACCGTCGCACCGTTCTCTGCGCTCCTCTTGATGACATTCAGGATGTTCTGCGCGGCGACAGTCCCCTCCGAGAGCTCTGCGGAAAGCAGCTCCGAGGCCTTTCCCTCCGCAGCAGCCAGCCTGACCCCAAGATAGCTTTCCTTGCTGCGCAGAAAATAGGCAAAAAGCCGCTCCGGCTCCTCGGGAGAGACTCCCTCCCCCAGGAGCATGACCTGGCAGTGCCCGATGAAAACATATTCCCCCAGCTTGTCCTCGCAGAGCACTATCGCCTGCTCGACACTGGGCGCCGCAGCATCCACAGTGTAGACATTTGCCTTTGCAGGGTCGAGCTGGGTCTCGGAGCCGGTGCCGTCCGGCCTGAACACCTGAAGAGTGACACGGTAGCCCTCATTCTCCCGGTCTATGCCGACAGCGTGTATCATCGCTCTGTCCAGAGATGCGATAGTATCTCTGCTGCCGAAAGCCGCAAAGAGCAGCGTCAGCGTTATCAGAAAAAACCATATCCTGCTCATATCCCTGAGCTCCCCCTTCCTTTTCTTGCAGCAGAGATCCCGGCTGCAAGGGCTATCCCTGCGCCCGTTGACCACAGCGGCAGCGGCGAAAGATCAGCTCCGAGCAGTATAAGCGCCGACAGCGCCGAGACCGCCGCTCCCAGAGGCATAGCCCTCTCAGCCTTTTCCCGTATCTCCGAGAGGCAGATACGCAGCCCTGTCAGCAGCGCCGCAGCCGAGATCAGCATACAAAGCGTCCGGAAGAGTATCACCAGCGCATCGAAGCGCTCGATAAGCGCGGTCTTGGCATAAGCTGCCAGCGAGAACAGCGGCTGGCCTGTACGGGAATGATCCCCGAGGACAGCCATACATATCAGGAAAGCCGTCCCGCTGAGGGCAGCCCTGGCGAAAAAATACATAGCCGAGGCCTTTACCGGAGACTTTGACCTCCGGCGCATCAGCGTCACCAGCAGCGGCAGCTCACAGCTTCGGGAGAGGGACTTCCATAGCTCCCGCCCGAACTGCTCAAAGCGGTCGGCATCAGCAAACTCGATGCGCTCCCCGTCGAATCCGCCCGCAACCCCGGCGATCATCAGCACAAAGGCTATGAGTGTCATCACCACCGCCGCGCAGGCAGCTCTCGAACAGCCCTCAGGCCCCATGGAGGCGCAGTAAGCAGCAGCCGCAGCCAGCGAGATCACCATCGGAGCCGTCGAATAGAACCCCGGAAAGCTGTATTGTGTCGAGCGGACAGTTTCGCATAGGAGAAGGCTCAGCGCAGCGGTGTAATATACGGCGCAGACCGCGGCAGCGATCCTGCCGCCTCTCTCCCTCCGGGGCAGCTTGCAGAGCAGAACGCTCAGACCGAAAAGTATGGCGCAGGCCGCCAGCTCTCCGAAGATCGCTGCCGACATACTGTCACCCTCTGCTTTGAAGACAGGCAGCCTGGAAAGAGTGAAGCAGAGCATCAGCCCCGCTGTCTGATATTCGCTCTGCATCAGCCTTCACCTCCCTTGTGCTCATAAAGGATGTCGGCGGCTGCCTTTCTCCTGAAAGGTATCAGCGGGGAGGTGTAAGGCAGGCCGAACTCTCCCGAGGAGGCAGCATTGGTCATTATCATGGCGGAAACAACAGCTATCCCGAAGAAGCCCGCTGCTCCTCCCGCTATGATATACACCAGCCGCAGGACAGATGTCTGCTGAGCCAGCGAGGGTATGACAAAGGAAGCAGTCGCTGTCAGCCCGACGATTATCAGCAGCGGCGAGGAGATTATCCCGCTCTTTACCGCCGCATCTCCGATGACCAGCCCTCCGGCTATGGAAATAGCGCTGCCTACCGCCTTGGGCATACGCACCGAGGCTTCCTTCATCAGCTCCAGAAGCAGAGTGATTATCAGCATCTCGACAAAGAGAGAATAAGGGGTCGAGCGCTCCGAAGCAGTAAGGTTCAGCAGCAGCTTCAGAGTCAGCACCTCGGGATGATAGTTGGCGACAGCAACATACATCCCCGGGAACACGACGGCAAAAAAGAAGGCTATCAGCCTGACTATCCGCATAAGAGCAGTAAAATACGGCTTAGAGCAGGCATCGTCAACTGTCGCAAAATTCTCGAAGAACATTGAAGGGCAGATCAGCGCAAACGGAGTCCCGTCGATGAGGACAGCCGCCTTGCCCTCCAGGAGCCTTGCGCAGACCACATCCGGCCGCTCTGTTGCTGAGACCTCGGAAAAGAGCCGCACATCTCTGCCGCCTTCAAGATAAGGCCGAAGGGCTCCCGATGCCAGCAGGGTGTCAACATCCGCCTCTTCTATCCTCTTGCGCAGCCCGGAGACCAGCCTCTTATCCGCCCGTCCAAAAAGATAGGCGAGAGCGACATCTGTTCCGGCGCTCTTCCCCACTTTCAGGCTCTCAAAGCGGAGCTGCGGGGTCTTCATCCTCCTTCGCACCAGAGAGATATTCGTCCTCAGCGCCTCGCAGAAGCCCTCCTGAGAGCCCATAACGTTATGCTCGCTGGAGGGCTCGGTAACAGCCTTTTTATCATAGCCCTGAACGCCGAAGGCAACGGCTCCCGCCGCCCCGTCAACGAATATGACAGCGAAGCCCGCAAACATCAGCTCCGCTGCCTCATTCAGATCTCTGACCGTTTTTCTGTCAGTAGTCAGCACAGCTCTTTCCGAGATCAAAGAAAAAAGCCCGGCGGAGGTCTCTTTCCCGGAAGCCATAGCGCAGATCGGCCTGAGCACAGCCTCGGAAAGGAGCTGCGTCGAAGCCATCCCCTCGATAGTTGCCGCCGCCCAGCCGACTCCTCCCAGAAAGCCTCTGGAAGCATTGAGATCGGCGGTCCCTCCCAGCAGCACCGAGAGCCTGCCCAGATCCTCCGAGAGCCGCCCGGTTATCGCAGCGCCGGCATCCCGGTCTCTTTTTTTCTTATCCATATCCATCTCTCCTTTTCCCGCCGGCTCGGTACACAGGAACGCCGGGACAATACTTCTGATACAAGTATTGCCGGGAGAGCTGTCTCTTAATCAAAAAAGCGGCATCGCTATTGCCGCAGGAATAAAAAGGACGGTATCCTCCCGGAAGGGGAAGATACCGTTTTAGTCAGGTTCAAAGCAGCGGCGCGAACATTCTCAGCACAGCCGAGACAGCGCAGCTTAAAAGCGATCTCTTATCGCAGTCCGCAAGGGTTATCTCCCGGCTCTTTCCGAGAGTCTCATCAAAGTCCTCCCGGACTACCCGCTCTGTGCCTGTCCTATACATAAAGGTCGCACATTCAAAGTGCAGGTACAGGCTGCGATAGTCCAGATTTATCGTCCCGACTATGGCCTTTTCGTCATCCGAGACAAAGTTCTTGGCATGGATAAAACCGTTGAATTCGTAGATCCTGACGCCCAGCTCCAGGAGGTCTCTGTAATATGACCAGGCTATGGAGCGGCAGTACCACTTATCCGGCACACCGGGAGTTATGATCCTGACATCGACTCCCCTTTTCGCCGCATATTCCAGCGCAGTAACGAGCTCGTTGTTGGGGATGAGATAAGGTGTGGTGATATACATATAATCCTTTGCGCTGTTTATCATTTCGAGATATACCATCTCACCGACATTCTCCGTGTCCAGCGGGGAATCGCCGTAGGGGCAGATAAAGCCCTGCGCACCGTGCTGGGCGGAGATATCGCCGGGGCGGTAGAGATCGTATTCGTCCGGTTCGTTGTCAACGACCTCCCAGAGCTGCAGAAACATCATAGTAAAGTTCCAGACAGCCTCTCCTCTGACCATAACTGCGGTGTCCTTCCAATATCCGAAGCGCTTGCGGCGGTTTATGTACTCGTCCGCAAGATTGATGCCTCCGGTAAAGGCAACGTTCCCGTCAACAACGCAGATCTTTCTGTGATCGCGGTTGTTCTGTATTGAAGAGAGCATCGGGCGGAACGGGTTGAACACCCGGCATTTGATCCCTTTTTCTCTCAGCTTTTTATCGTATCTGAAAGGCAGCAGCGACTGCGAGCCCATACCGTCATACATCAGCCGGACATCGACTCCCTCGGCGGCTTTCCTGATGAGTATCTTCTCGATGGAGCCCCACATGACTCCCTGATCGACGATGAAATACTCCATAAAGATGAACCGCTCGGCTTTATTCAGCTCCTCGACCATAGCCTCAAACTTTTTCATCCCGTCGCAGAAATACTCGACAGTCGAATTTGAGCAGGTCGGGTATCCGCCGAACTCACTGATATATCTTGCCAGCCCGCCGACAGCTCTGTCCTGCCTGTCAAGCCTGCCGATGACCTCTCCGTTCTGCCTGAGATAAGGCTTGGTAGCGATACATTTTTCCATATGCACCCGCCTTGCCCGTTTGGTCGTATACTGGTTCGAGAGCAGGAAATAGGCCACTGTCGCAAAGAGCGGTATCGCCAGCAGCGGTATGACCCAGGAGAGCTTATAGGCCGGGTTCTCATCCTGATTGCAGATATATACAGCAACGATCAGCCCCAGCGAGGTCAGCAGATAATATGTCCAGATCGAATAGGAAACAAGGCCTATGACCATAGACGCGATCAGAAAGATCTGCAGAAGCAGAAGCAAAATGATAGTCGTTCTCTGCGAAAAGAATATCTTGAACAGCTTTTTCCAGAACGTTGACATTTCCTATCCTTCCCCGTTTTCTCCCTGTATTGATATGTTTCAGCCGGATTTTTCCCCGACAAGGAACCTCTCCAGCCTGATCTCCGAGACGGTCTCCTCCGGAGTCTTATCTGTATTATCTATAATATGCCCCTGATTTTCGGGCATCGCCTCCAGCTTGCTTTTCAGGAACAGCGCTCTGCCGATCAGATCGGTATCTCCCCTGCTCCTGATCCGCCTTTCTATCTCGGCAGCGTCAGCAGTAAGGACGATATAATAAAACTCAGCGCCGTATCTCTCAGCCAGCTTCGTTATCCGGGAGAACTCCCCCTCTATAACGTAATCTATGATGACATCGAGCCCGTCCTCAAGAGCTCTTGCCGCCGTAGCGGTGAGGCAGTCCCAGTTGAAGCGGAGGATCTTCTCCCATGTTATCTTATCCGAAGCCTCTCCGCCGGCGAAGAAATCTCCCTTATCCTCCCTCTCGACAAAGCCTGCGTGAAAGCTGTCTCCGTGTATGACATAAACTGTCTTCCCTGAGCTGTCGCAGAGATGTCTCGCGTAAGCCTCGGCAAATGTGGTCTTTCCGCAGCCGCAGGGGCCGGAAACAAATATAAGTTTCTGCATAGCATTCTTCTCCGATGGCAGGGAGCCTTCCCTGTCAGATGTATCTTACTACAGCGACCACCTTCCCGAGTATAGCGACATCGTCCGAAATGATCGGGTCCATATTATCGTTCTCGGGCTGGAGCCTGTAATGGCCGTTTTCCTTGTAAAAGCGCTTGACAGTTGCATCCTCCCCGTCAACGAGGCAGACAGCTATCTCGCCGTTCTCGACTACCGGGACCTGTTCCGCGATGACCACATCCCCGTCGAGTATAGCTGCATTTATCATAGACTCGCCTCTGACCTTCAGGGCGAAGAGCTCGTGATCATAGCTCTTGTTGGGCATAAAGCTGACATACCCGGTGATATCCTCAAAAGCGGTTATTGGCATACCGGCGGTGACAGTACCGATAAGAGGCACCATAGTTCCTCTGCCTCCGGCGATGCTGATGGCGCGGTTGCGGCGGTTCTCGCCCTTTTCCAGCAGCCCCTTTTCCTTCAGCGAGTATATGTATCTATGTGCAGTCGATGTGGAATGGAAGCCGAACTCAGCGCAGATCTCTCTGACTGTAGGGGCGTAGCCGTTCTCGATGCGGGATTTGATATATTCGTATACTTTCTTCTCGGTCTCCGATAGCTTCATATTTTACGCTCCTTTCGCTTCCCTTACCTGTTCCTGAGCTTTGCAGCCAGCATCTTCGCGGCCTTATATGCGTCGCCGCAGCCAAGAGTTATGACAAGATCCCCCTCGCCGCAGTGCTCCGCAATATAGTCAACGCACTGTCCGAAATTATATTCCTTCTGCTCGGCGGTCTGCCTGTCTGCAAGGGCGTGGTCCGTCTCGAACCATACTGCTCCCTTGATCTTCGAGGCCAGATCCTCGCTGTATATCCCGAGGTCGTTCTTCTCGCGGCCGCCCATGATGTCGGTTATGACAGCGATATCAGCGATAGAGAGCGCCTTAACGAAATCATCCAGCAGCAGGGATGTCCTGGTGTATGTGAAGGGCTGGAACACTGCCCAGACCTTTGAAAAGCCCAGGCCTTTAGCGGCAGTAAGAGTCGCTGCCAGCTCGGCGGGATGATGAGCATAGTCGTCAACTATGGTAACTCCTGCGACCTCGTCGATCTTCTGGAAACGGCGCAGCGCTCCGGCGAAATCGAAGAGGCCCTTCTTTATCCCCTCAAAGCCCGCTCCGGAATACTCCGCAGCAGCTATGGCGGCAAGAGCGTTCAGGACATTATGGTCTCCGGGGACATTTATCGTCAGCGTCCCCTTAGATTCTCCTCTGACAAAAAGCTCGAAATCGGTGCGAAGCCCTTTCCTGGCGGTTATGACAGCCGAATAGTCGTTGCCCCTCCCGAAGCCGAAGGTGGTGACAGGCTTATCAAGGCCCTCGATAGCTTTCATGGTGTTGGCATCGTCGCCGTTGACGATAAGCAGCCTGGTAGTCTTCTCCGCAAAGGCACGAAAGCTCTTTATTACATTCTCCAGAGTACCGAAATAGTCCAGATGATCTGCATCGACATTGAGTATGACAGCGACATCCGGGTGCAGCAGCAGGAAATGGTCCTTGAACTCGCAGGCCTCGCAGACCAGAGTCTCCGAGCTGCCGGATCTTCCCGACCCTCCGATAAGCGGCAGCTTTCCTCCGATAAAACATGAGATATCTGCGCCGCTCTCCAGCATTATCTGAGTTATCATCGAGGTCGCGGTAGTCTTTCCGTGAGTCCCGCAGACACAGACAGCGTTATCGTAGCGCCCTGTCAGCAGCCCCAGCATCTCGGCTCTCTCAGCGCAGACAGCGCCGGAGGACTTGGCAGCGACCAGCTCCGGGTTATCCTCCATGATAGCGGCGGTATAAACGATAAGATCCGCTCCCCGGATATTCTCGGCTCTCTGCCCCATAAAAACGGTTATCCCCATCCTGCGGACAGCTTCAAGGGTCTCTGTCTCGTTATTGTCCGAGCCGGTGATAAAAAAGCCCTGGGAGTGCAGTATCTGCACCAGCGGGAACATCCCCGAGCCGCCTATGCCGATAAAGTGTATGTGTTTTGAATGTTTCAGTATCTCATCGGATATCATTCTGTGAGCCTCATTTCTGTTATTTTATGAGCCCCGGCCTCGGCCGGAGTAAAAATCGTACATCTGATTTTATTATAGTACATTTGTTTGAAAAAATAAACCCCTTTTGCATATTTTTTTTGATTTGCGGCAAAATCATTATATGAAGCCGCCTAAAATCGGTCATTATTCACAGGAGGGGCAATATGGAGATAACAGATATAAAAGTTCGCAAGCTCATGCACGAGGGCAGGCTCAGAGGGATAGTAAGTGTAACGCTGGACGGTATACTGGCAGTACACGATATCAAGATAGTCGAAGGAGACAAACGCCTCTTCGCAGCAATGCCCTCCCGCAAGGACGAGCAGGGCAATTTCCGCGATATAGTCCACCCCATAGGCGAAGCTCCCCGAAGAGCCCTGGAGGAAGCAATAATCTCCGCATTCAGGGAAGCGGAGAGCAGAGCCGGATCCTCAAAGAGCTGAATAAGCAAAACGGGTATCCCCCGCATCGGAGGATACCCGTTTCCACCGGGAGCTTCCCCGGACAGCTTGTATTTGTTCTGCGCAGAGATATCTATGCCGTTTACATTCGGCTGAATTCATCGGCGCCGACTCCGCAGATCGGACAGACAAAGTCTTCCGGCAGAGCCCCCTCGTAGATATATCCGCAGACATTGCACACCCACTTTTCTTCTGCCGTATCCCCGGCAGCTCCGGCGGGCTTATCCTCCGCAGCGGCAGGCTGATCGAGGCGGGAGAAATCTGCGGCTCCGTGCTTGCAGAGCGGGCAGATGAAATCTTCGGGGAGATGCCCCTCGTAGATATATCCGCAGATATTGCAGATCCAGCGCTCGCCGGCGGGAGCATCCTCCTGCGGGGCGGGCTTCGGCTTTGGCTTTACGTTGGCGTGATAGAAGGCATAGGTCATCGGCGCCTTATCTGAAAGAACAGCGGCGTCGGTAACATCTGCTATGAACATGATATGTGTCCCGAGATCGACTGAGCTTACCACCTCGCCGGAAAGATAGGCGCAGGTGTTCTCCGGGATATACGGGATACCGTTCCCGGAGCGGGCGATCTCATGCCCGAGGAACTTATCCTCCCAGCGCCCTGTGCAGAACCCGAAGCGGGTAAAGAGGGAGAACGGTGCGCTCTCGTCTATCATGGAGACATTGAAGCGGCCGCTCTGAGCGATCATATAGCAGGTATAGTTTGATTTGTTTACGGTTATCGAGACCCGGTTCGGAGAGCTGGTCACCTGAGCAAGAGTGTTGATGATGCAGCCGTTGGAAAAGCTGCCGCAGCGCGCAGTAAGGACATAGAGGCCGTAAGTTATCTTGTTCATCGCGGACATATCCATAGCTCTACCTCCGGATTCAGTTCTTTTCGAGGACGAAAAACTCATTATTGTCTTCGTTGACAAACGACTTGATCCTCCAGCCGCAGGCAAGGAGGCGATTAAGCTGCTCGATCCTGGCAAAACGGTTCATATTCGGAGCAGAAATACCGTCGCTGTTCCTGGAAACATAAAATATCTTCTGCATAGTAACTCCTCCTTTACGTCAAGGTCGGGGCAATATTTTCCTACCTCTTTAATTATATCATATAACTGTCCAAAATTCAAGACTCTTAATTATTAAATTTCAGGATATTGTTAATAATTTTTTACATAATACACTTTACATCGTGAAACTTTTGTGCTATTATTGTTTAAGGCAACATCGCACGACCCCTGTGCATCAGATGCGCCGTCCAGATTTTCGTCAGATTGCCTAAATTCGACGCAGGCTTGCTGACGCAAGTCAAGGAGAA
>CAMNNQ010000123.1 GCA_946545645.1 uncultured Clostridia bacterium
AACAACGTCCCGCCCCTCTAAAGGAAAGACGCCGCTGAACCTATCGGCAGCGTCGCAGGGCGTAACGACGACCCACCACCGACAGCAAGCGACCACCGGGAGCGCCGCGTTTCGGCGTTAAAAAAGGAGGGATAGGATGAAGTTCAAAAAGCATTTTCTGATCTTCTCTGTTGCCTGGGCAGCTATCGTTGCCGTCGTTTCCGATGTGCTGCTGATCAGTACATTCCGGGAGATCGAGCTGGATACCGCTAAGATCCCTTCCTATGCCTATGTTGCTCTGGTCCCGCTGGGAGCCGCCCTCGTAAACTGGCTGCTGATAGCCGGTGCCTGTGTTTTTCTTGCAGGAAAGCTCCGGCGTAAGCTCTATACCATCGACCTCTACGGCGAGTATGCCTTTTTCAGAAATTACTGCCTCGGCCTGGCCGCCGCCGCAGTCGCTAATACCGTTTTTCTTGCAAGCAGATTTTATGCCGTCAAGGAGCTCATCGCCCCCGACGAGCGAAGAAGACTTAACCTGATGTATTCCGGGAATATCCCCTACCGCGACGACCGCCTCTCGCAGCTTGATTCATTGCTCTGGAGATACGGCGCAGCAGCAGCGGCAGTAACTGTGATACTTGTTGTCCTTAAAGCTGCAGCTTACCTTTTCCTGGCGAGGCAGCTTGTGAGGACGTTTCATAAAAATGCCCGAAGCGGGTATACAACGGAGGCGAGAGGATGAAAAATACAGACTATACCGATATCAAGGACCCTATCGTCGATCTCTATTACCCTTCAAAGGAAAAACGCGACGCGATGAACGCCCTCTCCGCCGCCAGGCGGGATTATCCCAAGGACCATATCGCTAACCTGGAGTTGGAGATGCTGGCAGGAATGATCTCAAATTATTATTCCAAGCGCACTCTCGACCTGCTCTGCGAGTTCTGCTGCGACCCGGAGATAATCAACTACCGCCTCGATATCCTTGAGGATTTCAGAAATATCCCCAAGCTGGGAGCGACTGTCAAGAAAACTGTGGATATAATGCTGGAGAACGACAGAAAGAATATCTACCGGCTCTCGAACCCGGATTCGTTCACAATGCTGGCAGAATCGCTGGAAGCGTTTGAAGCCTATGTAGATTGTATGGAGATACTCCATAGCTTCTATACCGAGAACAAGGATAAGCTCCGGGCAAAGGGTATAATAAATATGTTCCGCTACTTTGAGGAGCAGTTTGAGGACAAGCATTATAAGGAGCTCCGCCGGGAATGCCGTGAGCTCAGAGAGATGATAAAAAACAGGATCAGGAGCGTAACTGTCGCTATAAATCTTGACGAGACTCTCGTCCCTGTCTCTGCGGGGATACTGGAGCTCTCCTCCGAGCCCTATATCCTGAAGCCATCAGTGCTGGACAGGATCATATATCACGGAGCGAATTTCCAGTCAAATAAGATCCTGAAAAGCGCCAAGAACAAGTATAACGGTGTCAATGTTGAGGGCGGGAAGAATATAAACGCCGCCGACAAGGCTCTCTTTGAGGAGCTCTCTGACATGACCGACAGCTATGTCGCCAAGATCGGAGATGTCCTGGAGGAGTATCAGAAGATAACTCTGAAGGATATGTATTCCATAAGCTATCAGCTCGATTTCTACCTCGGAGCGATAGATCTCATAAACCTCTGCGAGAATTCCGGGCTGAAAATGTGCCGCCCTGTTATAACCGATAAGACGACCCGTATCAAAGGGCTTTTCGACCCGATCTATTTCCGCGAGGCGCGGACATATAATATGCACAATAAGGATCAGCGCCCTGTCGTCACCAACGATATAACCTTCGGGGAGGATGCCGATTTCTATATCCTGACAGGCGCCAATAACGGCGGAAAGACTACCTTCGTCCGGGCGGTCGGGATATGCTTCTGCATGGCGCAGGCCGGGCTGTATGTCCCGGCGGAAAGCTGCGAGCTCTGCCCTGCGGATTATATCTATACCCACTTCCCCAAGGAGGAGCAGACCGGCATAAACGCCTCCCGGTTTACGACAGAGATCAAGCAGTTCCGCACTATCAGCGATACCATAACTCCCTCCGGGCTGCTGTTTATGAACGAGTCGATACAGAGCACTACCCCCAAGGAGTGTGTCGATATCGCGGGAGAGATGGTCAGGATATTTACAATGATCGGAGTCCGGGGAATATTTGCGACCCATCTTCTTGAGCTCGCCGACAAGGTCGATGAGCTGAACAAGACTGAGCTCAGATCAAGGCTCGAGAGCCTCGTCGTCCTGACCGATGAAAAGACCGGCGAGAGAAAATATAAGGTGGTCAGAGGAAAGCCCTCCCAGACCAGCCTTGCCAAGACTGTCCTGGATGAGTTCGGGATAAGCTACGAGGAGATAAAGAAGCGGCTCGACCGCACAAAATAAAGGCCGCGCCGCCGAAAGGAGAGAGACTATATGGAAGCCGCATATTCAAAGCTCTGGCTGGATTACAAGCCGCTGGATATCCCCTTTTCCGGCAGCCTTGCCATACGCTGCCTCAAAGGAGTCAGAAGAGACTGCGCCGCAGTCAGCGAGCTGATAACTGCCCTCTCGACATTGCTGCCGGGGGCGGAGCTCACCTTCGGAGCCGACAGCGCCGCTTTTATCGTCGAGCTGGATATCGCAGATTATCTCTCTCCGGAGGGATATACCCTCAGCGCCGACGAGAGGGGAGCATCTGTCTCAGGAGGCTCCGAGGCCGGGCTGCTCTACGGAGTTTTTGATTACATAAGAGCGCTTGTAACAGAGCAGGGCCTTACCCGGATCAGCCGCAAGGTCAGCCCCGCGCTGCCTCTGCGTATGCTGGACCACTGGGATAACGCCGACGGCTCCATAGAGCGGGGATATTCCGGGCGCTCATTCTTTTTCAGGGATAACGAGATAATAATCAGCGACAGGACTGTCCAGTATGCAAGGCTGCTGGCTTCTGTCGGGATAAATGCTGTCGCCATAAACAATGTCAATGTCCGGGGAGAGGCGGTCAGGTTCCTTACCTCCGCCTATTATCAAAAGCTGGATATGCTGGGAGAGCTGCTGGGAAGATGGGGGATATCCCTCTATCTCTCCGTCGATTTCTCGGCGCCTATGTCTGTCGGCGGGCTCCCTGCGGCAGACCCTCTTGATCCGGCTGTGCAGAGCTGGTGGAGAGAGAAAGCAAGGGAGATCTTCTCCTCCGTCAGAGGGCTGGGAGGATTCCTTGTCAAAGCGGATTCTGAGGGACAGCCGGGGCCCTATGCCTACGGCCGCGACCATGCCGACGGCGCAAATATGCTGGCGAGAGCCTTAAAGCCCTGGGGCGGAAAAGTCATCTGGAGATGCTTTGTCTATAACTGCTCCCAGGATTGGCGCGACACCCGCACCGACCGCGCCTGCGCAGGGTATAATACCTTCGCTCCGCTGGACGGGCATTTTGACGACAATGTGATCCTGCAGGTCAAGAACGGGCCGATGGATTTTCAGGTCAGAGAGCCTGTCCATCCGCTCTTCGGGGTAATGAAGAACACGGCTCTGGCGGCTGAGTTCCAGCTCGCTCAGGAATACACCGGCCAGCAGCTCCATGTCTGCTGCCTGATCCCTATGTTCCGGGAGATAATGGAATTCCGGATGCATAACGGCCGCGATAAAGACAGGGTCCTGGATATGATAAGCGGAGCCGCCGCTGTCTCGAATACGGGCGACAGCTTCTGCTGGACAGGCAGCGAGCTGGCAGGAGCCAATCTGTACGGCTTCGGAAGGCTCTGCTTCCAGCCGGAGCTCTCCGCCGAGGATATCATCGACGAATGGGTGACTCTGATGTTCGGCGGGAACGAAGAAGTCTCGGAGAAGCTGCTGTATATCCTGCTGGGCTCCCATGAGGCTTATGAGAAATATACTGTCCCCCTCGGCCTGGGCTGGATGTGCAAGCCCAATCACCATTACGGCCCCGACCCCTGGGGCTATGAGTTCGACCGCTGGGGCACTTATAACCGCGCCGACCGCGATGCCGTCGGCATCGACCGCAGCGGCAGAGGGACAGGCTATTCCGAGCTTTACTATCCTCCGCTGTGCGATATCTATTCCTCTCCGGAGACCTGCCCGGATGAGCTGCTGCTCTTCTTCTGCCGGGTCCCCTACACCCATGTTCTGAAAAGCGGAAAGACACTTATCCAGCATATCTACGATTCCCATTTCGAGGGCTGTGAGCAGGCAGAGGAGTTTTACAGGCTTTTCCGCAGCCTTGAAGGCAGCATCGATGCCGAGACCTTCCGCAACGGCTGCGAGCGCTTCAAGGAGCAGCTCCGCTGCGCGAAGGAATGGAGAGATATAGTCAACGCATTCTTCCACAGGCTCTCAGGCATTGAGGATGAGCACGGCAGAAGGCTTTACTGATAAAACGAAAGGAGCAATAGCTATGTTTACGCTTGACCCTGTTTATTCCGACGGTATGGTACTGCAAAGAGATGTTGAGAATATGATAAGAGGCCGCGCCGATGCCGGAGCGGAGGTGACCCTCACTGCCTGCGGAGGCAGCTATTCCGCCGCAGCCGATGAGAAAGGCCGCTTTGAGATAGCGCTCCCTGCCCAGCCTGCCTGCCAGGAGCCCTGCGAGTTTACTCTCTCCTGCGGAGGAGAGGCCAGAACTATCAGGGATATACTCTTCGGAGATGTGTTCCATATCACAGGGCAGTCCAATATGGAACTGCCCATAAGACGCACCTATGATCCCTTCTCGGATGTGTTCCGCAAGCCGGACTGCCCCATGATAAGAGAGTTCCGCGCCCCGGTAGACAACTGCTTCGACCCGGAACTGGAGCTGGACAGCTTTACAGGGGGCTGCTGGACACGTTCGGACAGCGAGGCCGCTCTCGATATGAGCGCAGCGGGGTATTTCTTCGCTAAGACTCTCTATGACGACATAAAGATCCCTATAGGCCTGGTCAACACCTCTGCGGGCGGCGCACCCATCGAGGGCAGGCTGCCTTGCCGTATCCTTCGTGAATACGGCGATTACGATGAATTTCTTGACAAGGCAAATCAGCCTGACTATATCGAAAAGACTATGGCTGAGGATATGGCGAGAGAGGGCGCCTATTTTGCGGATATCGAGCAGAGAGACAAGCTCGGCGCAAAGATACTGGCGGGAGAGTCTCCGGAGGGAGAAAAAGTCAGCTTCCCGGTGGATATATCCGATGCTCCCGGAAGAGTCTGGTTCTATAACGATATCGACCTTCCCGAAGACTTCCCGGAGCAGGGCGCCATGCTCCTCCTCGGGACGATGACCGACAGGGATGTGGCTTACATCAACGGCAAAAGAGTCGGAGAGACAGGCTATATGTATCCGCCCAGATTCTATCAAATACCGGAGGGAACTCTGGCCGGTGGCAGGAACCGTATCGCTGTCCTGCTGGATGTGCGGGGGCGCTTCGGAGGAGTGACAAGAGGCAAGCGCTGGTGCCTCAAGAGCGGAGATAAGATCGTTGATCTGACCTCCGGCTGGACGATGTGCAGGGCGGTCGATGCCGAATGCCTTGTCCCGGCGACATTCTTCCAGGGATTGCCTCTGGCTGTCTACGGAAAGACCACCGCCCCCGCCTATGGCCTCAATTTCAAGGCGATGCTGATCTATCAGGCGGAATCCAACGGCTACAACGCCGATAAATATGCTGCGCTCTTCACCCGATTTGTTGAGTATTACAGAGAGCGCTGCGGCTACGATATCCCCGTTATCTCGACTCAGCTCCCGGAGTTCGGCGTTCCCGACGATTCCTGGGCCAGGCTGAGGGAGGCGCAGCTTGAATGCTGCAAGATCCCCGGAACTGCTATGGCAGTGACTATCGGCCTCGGCGAGAGCAACGATCTGCACCCGATAAATAAATGGGATGTAGGCAAGAGGCTGGCGATAGCGACAAAAGCTCTGGTCTATGACAAAAAGGGCTATGAGCCTGTTACCTGCAAGAGCGCTGTTTATGAGCAGGGCGGTGTAATGCTCCGCTTTACCGAGTCTGTCGCTCTGGGGGAGGACGAGGGCTATTTCGAGACCGTAACCGGCGGCGAGGTCAGGACGGTCAAGCCGGCAGCCAGGGACGGCGGCCTGTTCATCCCGGCGGATAAGAAGCCGGATATGATAAGATACGCCTGGAGGTCTGACCCGGAGAAGCCCTGCCTGTTTGACGGCAGAGGCCTGCCGGTATCGCCTTTCAGGATATCTCTCTGATAAGTATGAAAAAAGGGTATTCCCCCGGGCGGGGAATACCCTTTTTTGCTGAAGGCTGTTTGTGAATAAGCCCCTTTGGATCTTCAATAGCTTACGCTCATCTTCCGGCGGTATTCTCTCGGAGAGGCTCCGAAGCGGGCGCTGAAGCACCGGCTGAAATACAGCGGGTCGCTGATACCCATCTCCGCAGCGATCTCGCCTATGGGCAGGGCGGTAGTGCGAAGCAGCATCGCCGCCTCGGAGAGCCGCAGCTCGCTGTGATACTGCTGCATTGATCTCCCTTTTTCGGCCTTGAAGACCGCCGCAAGGCGCTTGTAGCTCAGGAAGAATTCTCTCTCCAGCGCCGCAGCAGAGAAGGGCACCCTGATGTTTCTCTGGATGTATGATGCGACCCTGTCGGCAAGAGAGGGCTCAGCTCTGCCGTAGAGAGCGGCTTCGGAGAGGGCTTCTGCCAGCATAAGATTCAGCCGGAAGCGCTTGTCTCCCCGCTGAGAACCGGAATATGCCACAAGCTCTGAGAGCCTTCGCTCCGGCTCGCTCCCGGTAAGCCCGAAGAGCTGCTTCGGCAGCCGGACCCTGCGCTCCAGCCGTTCAAAGCCGCCGATCTCAGAGGCGTCGTCGGTAAGGTCGGGCGCATGGCTGTCTTCAAGGAAAAAATGGACGAAGAGCCAGCGGGTGCCTTTGGGGATCTCTGCCTTTCCGAAATGCCGCAGGCCGTGTTTCAGGATCAGCATACTCCCTTCGGGGACAGTGTAGTCGATATTCTCTTCCGTTACATAGATCGCTCCCTCGAAGACATAGATCAGATCGTTATATTCCAGGATACGGTCGGCATGGAAAAAAGGCTCCGCTGCGATACGGCTGTCCAGCGCACATACGACAGGCAGGGTCTTGTTGTCAAGATACAGCTCGTTCAAGATATTCCTCCATATTTATAAGTGATTTTTCTATTGAAATCTGCTTGCGATAAGATTATAATACATATAACATTATTTGTCAAGGAGTGAGCCTATGAAGATCCAGAAGCAGGCGGGGATCCGCGCATACAAGGCCGACGGCTTTGTCGGCAGGTATCAGAAGCTGATCGCGGATACTGTTATCCCCTATCAGTATGAAGTCCTTTGCGACAGAGCGGGGGGCGAGAAGAGCCATGTCCGGGAGAATTTCATAAATGCTGCCAGAGCCCTGCGTGGGGAGGATGCCGGCGACGGGTTTTACGGCATGGTGTTCCAGGATTCCGATGCGGCGAAATGGCTGGAAGCTGCGGCGTATTCCCTGGCCTGCCGCCCCGACACGAAGCTGGAAGCCGAGGCCGACGAACTGATCTCGCTGATCGCAGCAGCTCAGGATAAGGACGGCTATCTCAACACCCGCTTCACTATAAGCGACAGAGATAAGCGCTGGACAAATCTGCTGGAAGGCCACGAGCTTTACTGCGCGGGGCACATGATAGAAGCAGCGGCAGCATACTACGAATCCACAGGCAAGCGCACCCTGCTGGAGGCAGCAGAAAAGAATGCTCTGCATATCTACCGCCGGTTTGTGGAAGAGGGAAAGCCGGGCTGCCCGGGGCACCCTGAGATAGAGCTGGCGCTCATGAAGCTCTCCCGAGTTACCGGGGACGGGAGGTTCATGAAGGCTGCCGAGCATTTTGTGAATATCAGAGGAACAGACCCGGATTATTTCAGAAAAGAACGTGCTGCAAGAGACTGGACAGTCTGGGGCAGCAGCGGCGAGGACGGCGAATATCAGCAGAGCGCCAGGCCTGTCCGGGAGCTGAAAGATGCTGCCGGGCACGCTGTAAGGACGGTATATCTTTACACCGCTATGGCAGACCTCGCCTCAGAGACGGATGACAAGGAGCTGCTGGCGGCTTGTCAGCGTCTCTGGGAGAGCATCACTCAGCGCAGGATGTATGTCACGGGAGGGATAGGCTCGACAGTTCACGGCGAAGCCTTTTCCGTTGACTACGATCTCCCCTCGGACACAGCTTACGCCGAGACCTGCGCTTCCATCGGGCTGATGTTCTTTGCCTCACGGATGCTGGAGATCGACCCCGACGGCTGCTACGCCGACGTTATGGAGAGAGCGTTCTACAACACGGTCCTTGCCGGGATGTCAGAGGACGGGAAACGCTTTTTCTATGTCAACCCTCTGGAGATCATACCCGGCATCTCAGGAGCAGCACCGACCCACCGTCACGCTCTTCCTGAGAGGCCGTCCTGGTTCGCCTGTGCCTGCTGCCCGCCCAACGCGGCAAGGACTATAATGTCTCTTGGCAAATACGCTTACGGCGAAAGTGAGGACACGGCTTACTGTCATCTATTTGCTTCCGGCAGCGTTGAGCTCGGCAACGGTATTGCTTTTGAATGTGAGACAGCCTATCCTTTCGGTTTCGATGTGACCTACCGCATAAAGAAAGGCGGGAGGCTGGCTGTACGCATCCCGGGCTGGAGCAGGACATTCCGTCTGACACTTAACGATGAAGAGCAGGCGGCGGAGCCTGTCAAGGGTTATGTTTATATCGAAGTCAGGGACGGAGACACATTGAAGCTCGAGTTGGATGACAGCCCTGCATATATCTATGCTTCACCGAGGGTGCCGGCGCTTTCGCAGAAGGCCTGCATAAGGCGTGGGCCGCTGATATACTGTTTTGAGGGAACAGACAACGGCGGAGATGTTCTTTCTCTCTGTCTGGATGCTGGGGGGACCATTGAAATATCCGGGAGCTCGCCGTTTGACGGAGTACCTGCGCTGGAGGTACCCGCTTTGCGCTATCCTGCGGCAGACACGCTTTACTTTGAAGCTGCGCCGAAGCCGGAGCCCTGCAAGGCGCTGGCGATCCCCTACTTCCTGCACGCCAACCGCGGGCTCACTCCCATGCGCCTTTGGCTTTTTTTAACGCCGGGACGCGTCGCTCCCGATGGTCGCTAGCTGGCGCTGGTGGGTCGTCTGTACGGCCTGCGACGCTGCCGATAGGTTCAGCGGCGTCTTTCCCTTAGAGGGGCGGGACGTTGTTATGGCGGGGTCACACAACAAGTACTGCACCGCACAAAGCGGGTAATATTGCGCCCATCCAAGGGCGCGCCAGCCCTTGGCGGGTTCTTAGGGCAGAGCCCTAAGCGGGGAATGGGGTAGAACCCCATACCGGAACGCAGTTCCGGCAAGGCGCGGCATAGCAACAAAAACAAAGGGAGACCAAAGCAAGGTCTCCCTACTATTTTATGTGGACAAACAAAAAAATGCCGCGCCGACAAAACCCATTAGCCCGCTGGCACAGGAAACAGTGAGCGCAGCGAACGATTTTCCGTTTTTTTAACGCCGAAACGCGGCGCTCCCGATGGTCGCTTGCTGTCGCTGGTGGGTCGTCGTTACGCCCTGCGACGCTGCCGATAGGTTCAGCGGCGTCTTTCCCTTAGAGAGGCGGGACGTTGTGTAAGGGGTGTTGCCCCGCCCGACCTAAGAGCAAAAACTTCACAATAGCTCACGCCTGATTCCGGGGGCTTTCCGGTCGCCCCCGAGCCCCTTCGGTCGCTTTTTAGCTCCGAAACGCGGCGCTCCCTTTGGTCGCTTGCTGTCGTTGCGGGGTCGTCTGTACGCCCTGCGACGCTGCCGGAAGGTTCAGCGCCGTCTTTCCCTTAGAGGGGCGGGACGTTGTGTAAGGGTGCTGCCCCGCCCAGACCAAGTGCGGAAACTGCACATCAGCTCACGCCTGAATTCGGGGGCTTTCCGGTCGCCCCCGAGCCCCTTCGGGTGCTTGCTGTCGTTGCGTGGTCGTCGTTACGCCCTGCGACGCTGCCGGGAGGTTCAGCGGCGTCTATACTTTAGAGGTGCGGGACGTTGTGTAAGGGGTGCTGCGACGCCCCAAACTGGGTGCGAGAGCATCACATCCGTTCTCGCTCAAATTCGGGGGCTTTCCGGTCGTCCCCGAGCCCCTTCGGGTACGCATCTGACTTAGAGAAAGCTGTCTGTCGGATACTCACATAGCTGAAACTATGATTGATCGCCGGGGCATAATGTGCAATAAAAAAGCTCCCGCAGTATACGGGAGCTTTTGGATCATTTGTGGATCGGATCAGTCTGCCTTGCCCTTGATGAGTGCGCCGTAGAGCATTGCTGCTACGAAGGAACCGATCATCGGACCAACGATGAATACCCAGAGGTGAGCCATCGAGTAACCGCTGGTAGCGGCTGCGCCGAATACTGCGGGGGCGATGCTTCTTGCAGGGTTAACGGATGTACCGGTGATGTTGATACCGATAAGATGAACGAATGTCAGAGCCAGGCCGATGAACCATGCTGCATTCTTCTGAGTGTGCTCGTTAGTGCTGGCTGTTACGGACAGAACTACGAGAACGAATACAGTTGTGAGAATGATCTCGGTCAGCAGAGCGCCGAAGAAGTTTACCTGGAATCCGCCGCCGGTCTCACCGAAGAGGTTTGCTCCGAAACTGCACTGCTTGATCTTCCTTGCGGAAGTAGCGATAAGGATAAGATGTGTCAGCGAAGCGCAGAATGCACCGACGATCTGAGATACTGTGTAAGCGATAGCATCGGAGAAGCTCATTCTGCCGTCGAAGAACATGGCAAAAGAAACTGCGGGGTTGAGATGTGCGCCGCTGATCTTGCCGACGGTAAGAACACATACAAGGATCGAAAGACCGAAGGCAACTGCGGTAGCAAAAAGGTTACCGCTGAAAATAGCTGTGCCGCATCCGAAGAACACAAGGCCGAATGTACCAAGCGCTTCAGCTACGAGCTTTTGTGATTTGGAATACATATTTTTCATCCTCCCATATAATGCGATAGACCTGTTGGTCGTTTATATTTTACCTCATTGTTTCAGTTTTGTCTAGTACTAAATTGAAAATTGTTTAAAATTTTTGTGATATGCACAAATATTTACAATTCTATTTGACACTTTATACACATTTAGAGACCATGCCTGCGTTTTTGACAGCTTTCGCGCCTGCCGTGTGATATAGCAAAAAGAACAAAAAATAAACTGAACTCTTTACAAAAATACTATTTACAAAACGGAAAAGAAGTGATATAATGTGATAAGATGAGTGTGGTATGTCTGCGCTCGCTTTTATTGCGTCTGAAAATGATGCTCAAACCAAAAGCCATAAGGGTCAATAAAATGAAAGGAATGATACTAACATGGCAAGAAAAATGAAAACCATGGATGGTAACAACGCTGCTGCATGGGCATCCTACCCGTTTACAGAAGTCGCTGCTATCTATCCGATCACACCTTCGTCCGTAATGGCGGAGCACACTGACGAGTGGTCCGCTAAGGGGCAGAAGAACATCTTCGGTACACCCGTTAAGGTTACCGAGATGCAGTCCGAAGCAGGTGCTGCGGGTGCCGTTCACGGCTCTCTCTCCGCCGGTGCGCTGACTACCACCTACACGGCTTCTCAGGGCCTTCTCCTGATGATCCCCAATATGTATAAGATCGCAGGTGAGCTTCTCCCTTGCGTTATCCATGTTTCCGCAAGATGCGTAGCTTCGCACGCTCTTAATATCTTCGGAGACCATTCCGATATCTATGCCTGCCGTCAGACCGGTTTTGCTATGCTCTGCTCGTCCAACGTTCAGGAAGTTATGGATCTCGGTACCATTGCTCACCTCTCCACCATCAAGGGCAGAGTTCCTTTCCTCCATTTCTTCGACGGTTTCCGTACCTCTCACGAGATCCAGAAGATCGAAGTATGGGATCAGAAGGATGTTGCTGAAATGGTTGATATGGATGCTATCGAGGCATTCAGAAAGAGAGCTATCAACCCCGAGCATCCTGTGCTCCGCGGTACAGCTCAGAACGGCGATATCTTCTTCCAGGCTCGTGAGGCCTGCAACCCCTACTATGACGCTATCCCCGGCATAGTTGAGGAATATATGGGCAAGGTAAATGCCAAGATCGGCACTAACTATCAGCTCTTCAACTACTACGGCGCTCCCGATGCTACACATGTTATCGTTGCTATGGGCTCTGTTTGCGATACTATCGAGGAGACTATCGATTACCTCAACGCTAACGAGGGCACAAAGCTCGGCCTCGTAAAGGTAAGACTTTACAGACCTTTCCGCGCCGATAAGCTCATCGCTGCTATCCCCGAGACCTGCGAGCAGATCTCCGTTCTCGACAGAACAAAGGAGCCCGGCTCCCTCGGCGAGCCCCTCTACCTCGACGTAGTTGCAGCTCTCAAGGATTCCAGATTCCACGATATCCCCGTTGCTTCCGGCAGATACGGCCTCGGTTCCAAGGACACAACTCCCGCTCAGATCAAGGCTGTTTTCTGGAACGCAAGCTGGAAGGACACCTTCAAGCCCAGATTTACCATCGGCATCGAGGACGATGTTACCAACCTCTCGCTGCCCATCGAGGGCAAGCTGGATTCCGCTCCCGCCGGCACTACCGCCTGCAAGTTCTGGGGCCTCGGCGCTGACGGTACTGTCGGTGCAAACAAGAACTCCATCAAGATCATCGGCGACCACACCGATCTCTTCGCTCAGGCTTATTTCGCCTATGACTCCAAGAAGTCCGGCGGCGTAACAGTATCTCACCTGAGATTCGGCAAGACTCCTATCAAGTCTACCTACCTCATCAACCAGGCTGATTTCGTTGCCTGCCATAACGAGAGCTATATCAGCAAGTATGATATGGTATCCGATATCAAGCCCGGCGGTACCTTCCTCCTCAACTGCCAGTGGGATGCTGCTGACCTCGAGAAGCACCTCCCCGGCCAGGTAAAGAGATATATCGCTCAGAACGGCATCAAGTTCTATACCATCAACGGTGTCAAGATCGGTAAGGAAGTCGGCCTCGGAACAAGGATCAATACCGTCCTCCAGTCCGCATTCTTCAAGCTCGCTAATATCATCCCCATCGAGGATGCTATCAAGTATATGAAGGACGCCGCTACTGCTTCCTACTCCAGAAAGGGCGACGCTGTCGTTAAGATGAACCATGACGCTATCGACGCCGGCTATCAGCAGGTCGTTGAGGTCAAGGTTCCCGCTTCCTGGAAGAAGGCTAAGGATACCCAGATGGGTATGGAGAAGGTCAAGTGCGCTAACAAGGATCTTGAGAAGTTCGTAAACGAGATCCAGATCCCCTGCAACGCTCAGAAGGGCGACACACTTCCTGTTTCTACCTTCACTTATATGGCTGACGGTACCTTCCCGCAGGGCTCCGCTGCATTTGAGAAGAGAGGCATCGCAGTTGACGTTCCCGCTTGGAACGGCGAGAACTGCATCCAGTGCAACTTCTGCTCTTATGTATGCCCGCACGCAGTTATCCGCCCTGTCGTTATGACAGACGCAGAGCTCAAGAAGGCTCCCGAGCTGGCTAAGAAGAAGGCTATCCCGATGACCGGTATGCCCGGCTTCAATTTCGTAATGACAATGTCTGCTCTCGACTGCACAGGCTGCGGCTCCTGCGTGAACGTATGTCCTGGCAAGAAGGGCAACAAGGCTCTGAATATGATGCCTCTGGAGAGCCAGCTTGCTGAGCAGGAAGTATTCAACTACGGCCTGACTCTTGCTGAGAAGCCTGAGGTCCTTGAGAAGTTCAAGGCTACAACTGTTAAGGGCTCCCAGTTCAAGCAGCCCCTGCTTGAGTTCTCAGGCGCTTGCGCAGGCTGCGGCGAGACTCCTTACGCTAAGCTGGTAACACAGCTCTTCGGCGACAGAATGTATATCGCTAATGCTACCGGATGCTCCTCTATCTGGGGCGGCTCGGCTCCTTCGACTCCTTACACCACCAACAAGGCAGGCAAGGGTCCCGCTTGGGCTAACTCCCTCTTCGAGGATAACGCTGAGTACGGCTACGGTATGTTCCTTGCTCAGAACACCATCCGTCAGAGAACTATCGCTAAGGTCCTGGAGCTTGAGAAGAACACCAAGAAGGCCGACCTGAAGAAGGCTATCGAAGGCTATCTCTCCACCGTTGATGACGGCGCTGCAAATACTCCTGCTACCGATGCTCTCATAGCTGCTCTCAAGAAGGACAAGACCAAGGCTTCTCAGGAGATCCTCAAGGATGCTGATTACCTCCGCAAGAAGTCCCTCTGGATCTTCGGCGGCGACGGCTGGGCTTACGATATCGGCTTCTCCGGTCTCGACCATGTTATCGCTTCCGGCGAGGATGTAAATATCTTCGTATTCGATACCGAGGTTTACTCCAACACAGGCGGACAGTCCTCCAAGTCTACTCCTACAGGTGCTATCGCTCAGTTCGCAGCAGCCGGTAAGGAAGTTAAGAAGAAGGACCTCGCAGGCATCGCAATGAGCTATGGCTACGTTTATGTTGCACACATCTCGATGGGTGCAGATATGAACCAGTGCATCAAGGCTATCAGCGAGGCTGAGGCTTATCACGGCCCGTCCCTTATCATCGCTTATGCTCCGTGTATCAACCACGGTATCAAGGGCGGTATGGCTATCTCCCAGACTGAGGAGAAGAAGGCTGTTGAGTGCGGTTACTGGCATCTTTACAGATACAACCCGCAGCTCAAGCTGGACGGCAAGAATCCGTTTACCCTTGATTCCAAGGCTCCTTCCAAGGATTACAAGGACTTCCTTATGGGCGAGGTTCGTTACAACTCACTGGTTAAGCAGAATCCTGAGAGAGCTGAAAAGCTGTTCAACAAGGCTATCAAGAACGCTGCTGACAGATACGATTACCTGCTCAGATATGCTAAGCTCTACAACGACGAGGAGAATAAGTAATTATTCCCACGCTGTGTAAAAACCGCTGATCGCGCAGAGGGTGAAGCCCTTTGTGCGTGAAGCGAAAGCACCGCACAAAGCGGGCAATATTGCGCCCATCCAAGGGCGCGGCACAACAAAAACAAAGGGAGACCAAGTATGGTCTCCCTATTTTTTATGTGGACAAACAAAAAAACCGCGCCGACCCCAAGCCCCTTTGGGTACGCATCCTCAATGATAAATTATGAGAGACCTATTCGTGGGTGCTCGGATGGATTTATTGTATGCAAGACCGCCCCGCTGTTTTTCAGCGGGGCGGTTTATTTGATCGGAAATTATTATGAAAACACAATTATCAGATAAATGATCTTCCGGCAGGCTTCTGCTTATTCTACTACCGGGAGCTGAGCAAGGCTCTTGGCGATCTCCTCGTCAGTGGGGATATAATCGCTCATCTCGCCGTCGTTGTATTTCTGATATGCTACCATATCGAAATAGCCTGTTCCGGTAAGGCCGAATAGAATAGTCTTTTCTTCGCCGGTCTCCTTGCATTTGAGAGCTTCGTCGATAGCGACTTTGATAGCGTGGCTGCTCTCGGGAGCGGGGAGAATGCCCTCGACTCTTGCGAACTGCTCTGCTGCTTTAAATACCGAGGTCTGTTCAACGCTTCTTGCAGTAATAAGTCCGTCATCGTAAAGCTGGGAAACAACGGAGCTCATTCCGTGATATCTCAGGCCGCCGGCGTGGTTTGCAGAGGGAATGAAGCCAGAACCCAGGGTATACATCTTGGCAAGGGGGCATACCCTTCCTGTGTCGCAGAAATCATAAGCGTATTTGCCTCTTGTAAGAGAGGGGCAGGATGCGGGTTCAACTGCGATGAATTCGTAATCGGCTTCTCCTCTGAGCTTTCTGCCCATAAAGGGAGAGATAAGGCCGCCCAGATTGGAGCCGCCGCCGGCGCAGCCGATTATCATATCCGGCTTGATGTCATACTTATCGCAGGCAGCCATAGCTTCAAGGCCGATGACAGACTGGTGCAGCAGTACCTGAGAGAGCACCGAGCCGAGGACATATCTGTAGCCCTCTGTCCCGACAGCGACTTCTACCGCCTCGGAGATAGCGCAGCCCAGCGAGCCGGTAGTTCCGGGGAACTTTTCAAGGATCTGTCTGCCGATATTGGTTGTATTGGAGGGCGAGGGGGTAACGTCGGCGCCGTAGGTCCTCATGACCTCGCGGCGGAAAGGCTTTTGCTCATAGCTGACCTTTACCATATACACCTTGCAGTCGAGGCCGAGATAAGCGCAGGCCATAGAAAGCGCTGTGCCCCACTGCCCGGCACCGGTCTCGGTGGTAACGCCCTTGAGGCCCTGCTTTTTGGCATAGTATGCCTGAGCGATAGCGGAATTGAGCTTATGGCTGCCGGAGGTATTGTTGCCCTCGAACTTATAATAGATCTTGGCGGGAGTCCCCAGAGCTTTTTCGAGGCAGTAGGCTCTTACCAGAGGAGAGGGGCGGTACATCTTATAGAAATCAAGTATCTCCTGGGGAATGTCGATATAAGGGTCGGTAGTATTGAGCTCCTGCTCTGCCAGCTCGCGGCAGAAAACGGTTGAGAGCTCATCGATGGTCATAGGCTGATGTGTGGCGGGATTGAGCAGGGGAGCCGGCTTATTCTTCATATCTGCGCGGACATTATACCACTGCTTAGGCATCTCGGTTTCTTCAAGATAGATCTTGTAAGGTATTTCTTTGCTCATCTTACATCTTCCTTTCGTTAAGATAAAATAAAAAACCTGTCCCAGAAAAAATGGGACAGGTGAATTTCCTGCGGTGCCACCCAAATTGCCGCGAAACACGGCCTCTCGGCGCTCATACTATCATACGAGCCTGCATTGATAACGGGGGCAGAACACCCGTTGACTGCTACTTGCCGCTCTGCGGCTTTCGGTCACCCTCAGAAGCCCATTCATCTGCGTTCCGGACACTGCCTTTCAGCTAACGGCAGCTCTCTGCGGACCGAAGGTCGCAAACTACTTACTCTTCTTCAACGGTTTAATGTATTGAACACATTATAACTCATCTTTTACATTTTGTCAAGAGGCTTTGGAGAATTTTTTTCGCAGCCGGCTGATAAGTGCCGCGGCTCCCAGCGCTGTCCCGCCAAGGATCATGAACCAGAGCACCGAGATATACACCGGCTGCTCATAGATATGCAGGAAGGGGTACGGGCCTCTGACAGCTTTGAGAAGATTCAGTATCACGAACACTGCCGCATAGGTCAGAGTCGGAGCGACAGCAGTAATATACGCCTTTTTAGGCAGCTCGATGCCCTGCTCAAAGAATATGAAAGAGACACAGGAAAGTATCGGGCAGATGATATGGTGGAAGATCTGAGCGCCTTTGTAGAGAACATTGGCGGCTGTCCCGTAAGGGATCGCCATAGGGACGAGGACAAAGATCACTGTAAGGAAGGTCAGCGCCAGACAGCAGCTTGCGATATATCTCATCATTCCTGCGATATGGGAGACTTTTCCCCCTCTTCTGAGGTAGGAACAGAGGAAGGCTATGGAAGAGACCAGCGCAAAAACGTTGCTGAGGACGGTATAGTATTTCAGGTTCTTCGCTCCGCCGCTGCGAAAGCTGATAGCTGTCCCCACAAGCTCCAATACGATCAGCGCTGCGTTGGCGGCGACGGGCAGCAGCTTTATCTGTCTTTTTCCCGATCTCTCCTTGCTCATTAACGGCCCTCCGTTCATATTCAGCGGTATATGCTCCCGGAACTTATTTCTTGAGTATCCCGTCGATCTCGGCTCTCTCGACAGGGGAGAACTTGATATTGTCTATTGCCTTGACATTCTCGATGATCTGCTCCGGGCGGCTGGCTCCGATTATAACAGAGCTGACAGCTTTATTGGAGAGGATCCAGGCGAGAGCCATCTGCGAGAGCTTCTGGCCTCTGGTGTCGGCAAAAGCGGAAAGCGCTCTGAGCCGGACGATCATTTTCTGATTGAGCTCGTTGCTGACCCATGTCTGCCCTTTGGCGACACGGGAATCGTTGGGAACGCTGAAGAGATACCTGTCGGTCAGGAAGCCCTGATAGAGCGGCGAGAACACGCAGAGCCCTATGCCGTTTTCCAGCGCCCATTTATCCAGCCCGTCGTCCTCTATCCAGCGGTTCAGCATAGAATAGGAGGGCTGGTTGACGATAAACGGGGTCTTCAGCTCTTTGAATATCTTGATCATCTCGGAGGATTGTCTTGTATTGTAATTCGAGATACCGACATAAAGCGCCTTGCCCTGACGGACAGCGTTATCCAGCGCAAGAGCGGTCTCCTCCAGAGGAGTCTCCGGGTCGAAAACATGGTGGTAGAAAATATCGACATAATCAATACCCATACGCAGGAGGCTCTGATCCAGCGAGGCGGTAAGGTATTTGCGGGTGCCGTTCTTTGTGCCGTATGGCCCCGGCCACATATCGTAGCCCGCCTTGGTGGTTATGACCAGCTCATCGCGGTAAGTCCCGAGGCCGCGGTGCAGTATCTTTCCGAAATTCACCTCAGCGGAGCCGTTATCCGGCGAGCCGTAATTGTTGGCAAGGTCGAACTGAGTGATACCGAGGTCGAAGGCGGTGTGGCACATTTTTTCGGCAGTCTCGAAATCGCTGCTCCTGCCGAAGTTCTGCCAGAGCCCCAGAGAGAGTGCGGACAGCTTGAGCCCGCTTTTTCCGCAGCGGCGGTAGAGCATTTTGTCGTAGCGTTTCTCGTTTGGTGAATACATTTTTCTTCCCCCTATTCTGATATCTTCTGTTATTCACCGACCGCCGCTCCGTAATTAAGGCAACACCGCACGACCCCTGTGCATCAGTATGCGCAACCTCAACTGGCGTTGAGGCACAGATTTTCGTCAGATTGCCTAAATTCG
>CAMNNQ010000124.1 GCA_946545645.1 uncultured Clostridia bacterium
CCCGGCAAGGAAAATTTGTGTGCTATGACGGAAAATATGCAAGCAGATGACGTGCAGAGGCGCAAGCCGCGGGTTGTGCGGTGTTGCCTATATTGTCTGCGGCTCAGCGGTTGTGCCCTGACAGGATATCTCTGATATCAGCCTCCGCCTGTGCTCTTAGTCTGGCGCTTGTCAGCTTCTTTGTGATCTGTATAAGCTCGCGGTATCCATCGCTCCCGGCGTCGATGTCAACGGCGTAAATGTCCGTCCCATTGACTGCAACGCCGAAGTCACTCTCCAGACGTTTTTTTATCAGCCCGCCTATCTCCGCATCCAGCTCCGGCAGCTTCCTTTCCAGCTGTACGACAGGTATGCCGTACCTCTCAGGGGCGTTTGCCACGACGCTCTTGACATACTTGGAAACAGCGCTCCTGATCTGCTCGCTGAAGCGTTCAAGATCGAATTCGTCAAGGCGGTGCAGCTCGATGAAACGGTCATAGTCCTCGATGTGGAAGGTTATTGAGCCGCGAACTGCCACAGGCACCGAGAACTCGGTGTATGTCGGGTCAAAGACATCAAAGTAAGGGACTCCGAACCTTACCTGCACCAGCTTTGCCAGATTGATGAAATACACTTCCGCCTGGAAAGGGGAGCCCCCGCCGCAGGCAGCCGTGATCAGCGGAGCAAGCAGCGGCAGATTGCCTGTCGAGAGCTTCTGGCTGAAAGGCCCCCAGACATAATCATGGCTGCCCTTGCAGACGAACACCGCCAGCGAGCCCTCCCGCACGGTCAGCACAGACCCCCAGCGTATAGCGTTCTCTCTGCCGGGCCTGCCGCCCCGCGGCCTCCATTTCCAGATAAGATAATCCGGCTCGTCGCAGCGGACAGCGTCCCGCAGACCGGCTCCAGGGTTGAAAATGCTCATAGGATCACCTCGCTATCTCTTTATTTTTGAGTAAAACAATGCCGGTATGCCCAGCAGATATATGTTGAGCAGCACCCATCCGATCTTTGCTCCCACACTCCATGAGGAATACCCCCGCTGTGCTTTTTGCTGAGTGTACCGGACTTTCAGCTCCGGGTGCTCAATGAACTGCTGCTCACGCTTTGCGCTGCTGCGGACAGCAGCAAGGATGATACCCGCTATCAGCATAAATGACCCGGCTGTGGATATTGGCTTGACGTTGATGAAGAACAGTATTGCTCCCAGCGCTATCAGCAGCGCAGGCAGCGCGATTATCAGATCCCTTACGGATATCGCCTGCTCTGTCTTATGCTTTACACTTTGGTAGAGCTCCTCGATCTTTGCGAATTCCTTACTGTCTTCAAAAGCGACAGAGGCTTTCTGATAGCAAAGCTCGATCTTGGCATACCAGGCCGCCGCAATACCGTTCTCGTCCTTAGCATAGCTGCGCTCGCTGTAATTTGATACTGCCATGAACATGAATTCGTAGATGTCTTCTTTGCTGTTGGGTATCGGGAAGGTCTTTATCAGATGTATCTTCTCGCTGTCGCTGCGCGCTCTTTCCAGCTTTTCAAAAAGCTGACTGATAGATCCGGAAGGTTTGACATCTCTGAATTCGTGCCCGCAGCTAAGGCATTTCGGAGTGAATGAATCCGCTGCGGCACCGCATACAGGGCAGGAGTAGATAACTCCCGCAGAGACCGTTCTGCGTGTGCTCTGTCTGCCCCGTGTCCTTATCCGTGTCCCGCACTGCTCACAGAAGCTCTCGCCCTCCAATACTTCAAAACCGCAATTGGAGCAAAATGCCATATCTGTCACCTCCCGGTCTGTGTTTTATATACCCATGCTCAAAGTAACTTCTATCTTATTGAAATGCCTTTTCAGAAAATAGGATAATGCTGTGTCTTCTCTGATCGTTTCGGTGATCTCTCCGCAGACGGAAGAGTCGTCGCTTTTGTAAAATTTGAAAGTGTGCACGCCCTTGTCCATTCTGATGTAATAGTCTTTTGAAATATCGCTGTTCCTTACTGTTCCGCAGTAGATATCGTCTGCGTAGACATCAACATCGTACTTGGAAAAGAAGGCGTTGATCTCTACGTTCACCAGCAGATAGACATTGAACTCTCCGCTGCCCAGATTTTTGGGATCGGGAGCTTCCTTCGGCTTGGATAATGTCGCTTTTGCGGTCACGGCAGGGTAAACCTCAGTTTGCTGAGCTGTATCCGCTGATGACCTGTTCTCTGTATGGCCTGAGAGGCTGCACCCGCACAGCATCAGCATTGCCGCCAGTATGATACAAAGCTTTTTCTTCATAGTTTTCTCCTCCTTGCTGTGTGATAAAGGGATCTGTCCCTATGCTCAAAGTATACCACACCGCCTGGAGGCAAAATAAAAACGGATTCCAAAAAAAGACCGGCCCCGCAGAAGTGAGGCCGGTCAAAGTTATTTTATAAGTTCCAGCGATTCCGGGCTGGGGTGTCGGTGTATGCCGTCGTCCCGGTGCCTTTCGTTGAGGTCATCAAGCTCATTGAGAAGCTGTCGGCATTTTTCCTTGTCTCCCTGCTCGGCGTATACATCGAAAAGGCAGCAGAGCAGCTCGGCATATTTATCGATGTATGTCAGCTCGCCGGGGTGCGCTTTACAGAGCGCTGCGGCTTCATTTAGCTTTGCCGCTGCGCTTTCATAGTCGCAGAGATAGAACCGGCTGTTTGCGGTAGGGATATACATCGTGTCTATCCGTTCTATGTCGGTAGGAAAGACCTGTTTCGCAAGCTCTTCGGCTTCGGAATAGAGCAGGGCTGTCTGTTTTGGATCGGGCTCTGCCAGAGTGTAGTACCATGCCTCGACCATACAGAGATAAAAGCGGTTCTCTTTGTCTGTGATAAGGGGCGCGATATTGTCAAGAAGCTCTCTTGCCTCGGAATGATACTCCGGATCGGAGCGGATCAGAATGGCTGCCAGCGAGAGGATGTACTTTGCAAGATACTTATCCCGCTTCGGGTCGGAGGAGAGCCCCGCATTTGAAATAGCATTATCGACAGCATCTGTCAGCTTGTCCTGTATCTCCTGCTCTTCGTCTGTGTAGGCTGCATAAGCGCCCTGGAGCAGGGCTTCATAATAGCTGGCTCTCATATCCCATAGCATAGCATCCACGAGGCTGTCTGAGTCCGAATTTTTGTACTGTTCAGCCTGAACAATGATACGATGTATCTGTTCCGGGTCGTTTGTGCCCTCATAGTACGCTATAACTCCCTTGTGCCGCTCCATTACCTCGATATCCGGGATGTCCTTCCAGGGGTGGCTGAGCATCGTTTCCGCGATGACAGGGTGCAGCTTGACTCTGCTGTCAGAGCAGAGCCAGCCTTCGGCGTCCAGCTTCCGTATGATCTCTGTGTCCAGCTTCAGAAGGCGCTTGGTAAGCTGCGGCTCAAGCCCGCGTGCATCCAGCAGAGCCAGAGTTTTCATAGTCAGCAGTTCGTCAGAGGTCATCCCTCCCGAATCGAACAGCACGGTGATGATCGCAGCGAGAGTACCGTAGACCTCCTCACCGTCCTTGTAGTTGCCGATCTTTTCGGAGGAAAAGTTGGAAAACCCACGGCTTCGGATAAGCTCCTGCGCTGTGCGGATGTCGATCCTTCCCGCAGCGATCTGGCGTGCGATCAGCTCTGATACGAGAGTGTGCCCCTGGATACGCTTTATGATCTCCGAGAAGCTGTTGCGCTCGTCTTTGGACATTGCCCGGCCGAGATTGAGTGAGATCAGCTTCATCAGTGCGGTGTCCGCTATTGCGCCGACCTCCAGAACAGGGAAGCTGTTTAGAGGCGGGCGGCTGCGGGTCAGGATAAGAGTGTCGTATCCGCAGTCCAATATTTTGGACAATTCTTTTGTGATGCGCCCTGTGTGGCCGTCAAGGATGAACAGAACTTTTTTCTCCCCGCAGATGCGCCGCAGATGTGTGAGTTTCCTTGTAAAATAGTCACTCTGCGGTTCGCCGTCCCGACGGCTGACTGTGCTGAGCTGGAGCTGCATATCGTCGCAGAAGGCGCGGACAATGCCGCTGTCGGTTTCAAGGTAGATGATAGCTTCGTAATCGGCCTTGTGTTTTCTGATATATGCCTTTGCAAGGGAGCTTTTCCCGATACCTCCTATGCCGGTGATGAACAGCACATTATTGGCTTTCAGGCTGTCTGAGATGCGGCAGAGCTCTTCATCCCTCCCTATGAAGAAAGGGGGAACACCCGGCAGCCTCGGGATTATATAGTCTCGCTTTTCAAGCTCGGCAGAGAGACGTTCAAGCAGCGCCGAGACCTCTGAAATGTCCTCAGACCTGTTGGCGGGAGAGGAACGGAGAGTGCAGCGGAACAGCCTTGTGAACAGCCCGCAGATCTCCGGCCTGTCAGTGAAGCGGCGGTGATCCTTCGGGCATTCGTCAAAGGGGTATCTGGAAAATCCCCGGTGCTCCCGGTCGGTGGAATGTCGCCCGAAGAGCAGATAGAACACCAGCTCTCCCAGTGCGAAAATGTCAGCCGAGCTGCTGATCCTGCCCGCAGCAAACGGGCTTCGCTGCTCCGGGGCGCACCATTCTGCGGTGTAGGCCAGAGGCTGTGAGCCGTCCAGCTCGCTGAGCCTGCGGACACTGTCAAAATCAATGAATTCCACAAGCTGGGTGACAGTATCGTCCGGCGAGTTTTGCAGGATGAAGATATTGTCCGGCTTGAGGTCGAGACAGATGCAGTCCGCCTTGTGATAATATCCCACAGTTTTTGCGACGGTCAGACAGAGCGCGATATACTGAGGAAGAGTCAGGGAGAGCTTATCGAGAGTCGTCCCTCCGAAGCAGGCAACGTCGATGTAGGCAGTGCCGTTCTCTTCAAAAATGTGGCTGACGGGCGGGGTCTGGTTCCCTAGCGAGGACATCTGCCTGATCTCGTTCTGCATCCGCCCGGAGGCGAGGAAACGCTCACGGTCTCCTGAGATACATTCCTTCAGGATGCATTTTGAAGTCAGACCGCCTTGCCTGCATTCTGCAAGAAAGGCAGCCGCATTCGCACCCTTTCCAAGCAGTTCGATAACGGTATATTCCCGACCGTCGGCGTTCAGTACAGAGCCTTTTGACAGCATTTCACCGCCTCCTTTCTGTTCTATGATAGCACAGCTTTGAGCGGAATTATAAAAATCAATTCCGATCGTTTATCTCGTAGAAAGTAACTATCGGGTCAAGCGTGTTCGCGCAGCTCAGCAGGATGTAGTCGAAGGGGTGCCCCAGGTATATCGGAGAGAAGCCGCAGAGTTCGAGCTGCTCGTCAAGCTCTTCATAAAAGTCCAGAAAATTGGACTCTATTTCTTCTGCGTCCATATTTGACGCCTCACTGTAGAAGTTTGAAAAGTGCAGCAGCATCAGTGTCTTGCGCAGAGTCTCATAGGAAGCTGTGCTGCCGTTAAGTATCTTTCCGAGAGTGACATCATTCGGCAGAGAGGAGGTATACCTGTCCGGAAGATCAAATACAAATCTGCCCTCTGTATCTTCCTGGTATTTGTAAGAGAGCAGCTCAGCGATGACATTGCTGTTGAGCCTGTTCTTGGAGACGATCTCTTTTGAGATGTCTTTGCGCAGCCGTTCCTTGACCCGCTCTGTTTCCTCGATGATCTTGGCTCTGGCCGTCATGAACTGCTGCTCGTTGCCGTAGCAGTGGGCGGAGAGATATTCAAGAAACGCCGCATCATCATCGGTAGATATGATCGTCTGAAAGATCTGAGCTGTGGCGGTGTGGGCATTTTCCTGTGGTACAAAGCTTTGCGATCCGTCAAGCATTCTTGCCGCTTCGGAGTATGGCTTGCGGTGATAGATACAGTAAAGAAAGACCGCGTCTGTCCGGCTCTTGCAGCCCCAGGGAAGTGTAAGGAAATACCGCCGGAAGAAATCGGCGGTCTGCTCGAAGTCCATTTCCAGGGCGAAGCAGAGCTCATAGTTGTTGCGCCGGTTGGAGATACCGGGTATTGTCCCCCGCACCCATTCAACTACTGTCCGGGGGCAGTTTATACCGAGGATGGTCTTGTATCTGCGCCTGATCTCCTCCAGCATAAGCCCGGTATCATCCGGGGCGCAGGCAAAACCGAGAGCGTTCAGACGCTCAGACAGCCCTTGCAGGAAAATGCTTTCCTTCTCCAGCCCGACAGCGTGCGCGGCGATCTCTGCGGCCTCGGCGGGCTCCCCGGGAGCGGAAAGATCAGGTCCGTATGTAAACATAGAATCAGCTCGCTTTCTGTAGTTTTACGGTAGGTTTTATTATATCCCAAGTTTGCTGCGGTGTCAAGATTCGCTGCCCTGAAAAACAAACCGCATATCCTCTCCGTCTGCGGCATAGGATATGCGGTATTTGTGTCATATTATCTTCTTTACTCCCGGTATCAGCTTCAGCAGCTTAGTCGCTGCATAGGATAGTACGGTTACTCCTGCGGCGATCCCCAGCAGGGTAATATAGCCGCCGTGCTCCATAGGCTTGAATTTAGCTGCTGCGAAGATGACCTTGAGAGGTATCAGATGCAGAAGATAAATCCCGAAGGAGCAGCTTTCCAACTCTGCTGCGACCTTGTCGATGAGCGCGGGCGATCTGTCCTTGCTGCACATCAGCAGACCGTATACTCCGATAGCAGTGATCGCTGTCAGGACGAAAGAATAATTGTTGAGCAGGGAAGCAAACTTTGTTTCGTGGGTGGTGCTGTAAACTGTCAGACCGACTGTGCTCCCGGCTCCGATGAGAGCCATCAGCATCGAGGGGATGAGCCCCGGCTTTATGAAGCCTTGATGCATAGCGTATCCAAGGAACAGATACAAGGGGTAAACGCTGCTGGTGCAGATATAGAAGGCTATGTTTTTATCGCTTCCGAGAAGGGTATTCGCTGTCGGTATCACTGAGAGAAACACAGCGTAGACCACACAGAGATAAAGAATATCCCGCTTGCCCGCAGCTTTGGTGATGAGCTTGTAGGCAGGCATCGTCAGGTAGAGCGCGATCATCAGGTAGAGATACCAGATATGAGGCCAGCCGCCTCCGAAGACTGTAGTTTTCAGAGCTTCCGCAAATGTCCCGCCGGAAAAGTCCTTCTTTATCAGAAGAGCATCAAAGCAGGAGAATATCAGCGTGAATGCCAGCAGAGTTATGCACATCCTGAGTATCATCTTTCCGAAGAGCTTTTTATATGTCAGCTCTCTTTTCGGGTCCAGCAGCAGAGCGCCTGTCACCATAACGAAGCAGGGGACAGCCCATGTGGTAAGGTTCCGCACAGACATCAGCGCGGCACGCTGCCCGTCGGGGAGAGCTTTGCTGTAAGCCGAATAGAAGGTGTGCAGGATGACTACCGCGACAGCACTTATCGCCTTGATGCGGCTCAGATATGCTATCCTTCCGCCGCTCAATTGAACAGGCCCTCATCTCCGAGGCAGCCCTCGTCCGGGTCTCCGGGCTCTTCGGGCTCGGTCTGCTCCGGCTCAGTCGCCGGGGGAGGAGGCGGGAGAGTCTCGGTCTCTGTGGGCTGGATCATAGTCTGAGTATAAACAGGCTCGGGCTGAGTTACGACAGGCTCAGGATCGGCCTCGGTAACTACAGGCTCGGGAGCTTCTGTCTCTTCGGGAGCTTCGGTATCCGGCTCTGTCTCGGCTTCGGTGGTCTTGGGAGCCTCTGTTGCCTTTTCGGCTGCGGCAGTAGTATCGGCAGGAGCTGTTGTTGCAGCCTCGGCAGATGTGGCTGCTGCCGAAGCGGTGGTGGCGGGAGCAGCTGTTGTCAATGCCCCGGATGAGTTTTTATCGTCTCCGCAGCCCGCCAGCATAAGTGCGGCGAGAGCTGCGAGAAAAATGATCTTTGCTTTCATTTGCAGTTTCCTCTCATTAATTCATTACTGTCCCGCGGATGTATTTCCATGTGCCGGACTGTCCGTAGGTTATAAGGTATCCGTTCCTTCCGGTCTCTTCAGTGAAGTCCGGGTCGCAGACATATACCTTGCCGTTAACTGTGATCTCGCACCAGGAGTGCGGACCGTAGGCGCCGCTCCTGAGAGGCACCTTGCCGGATATCTGCTCGCACTTGTAGCCGAGAGTCCTTGCCATCTCGCAGAACATTGCAGCCATTACATAGCAGTTGCCCTTTTTGTTGGTGAAGCCGAAGTCCGCATAGAAGGTGATAGGATGATCTGCGTCCTGAGGCATATCTGCGGTGTGGCCGTAATACCTTGTGGATGCTGCGAAAGCAAACGCAGACCTAAGATTCCAGCCGATCTCCTTGAGCTTGGCGGCTGCGGTGGGGTATTCGTAATAGGGCTGGAAGACTATGTTCCAAACGAGGCTGTTCTTATAGTTCTGATAATCCTTTTTCGGGACAGAGATCTGTACCAGCAGCATCGATTTGCCCTGCTCCGGGTTTTTCTGTTCGTTGCGGTTGAGATTGAGAGTCAGGGATTTATTCTTGTTGTTGCCTATCGCCGAAACAAATTCCAGCTCGCAGGTCTTGCCCGCTTTCTGCTCAACGCTTTTAAGTATCAGTACATTGTTCTTAAAGAATTCTTCGTTGTATTTTGCAGTATACTTATTTACAAGCGCTGCTTCGTAGATAAATGAGACATATCCCTTTAGGTCTTCGGCATTTGTCGCGACGTATTCAACAGGATACTCCTTTTCGGGCTCAGGCTGAACGGGCTCCGGCTGTACCGGGTCTGCGGGATCGGACGGGTCTGCCGGATCGGACGGGTCTGTCGGGTCGGAAGGATCGGCAGGGTCGGAAGGATCTGCCGGGTCAGCCGGTTCAGAGGGATCGGCAGGTTCAGAGGAGCCTTCCGTGCCCTCAGGGGCAGGCTCTTCGCCGGTACCGGTGGCAGTAGACTGCTCCTGCTCGGCTTTTTCTTTTTCAAGGCGCTCCTGCTCCAGCCTTTCCTGTTCGAGACGCTCCTGTTCCAGCCTCTCCTGCTCGAGACGTTCCTGTTCGAGACGCTTCTGTTCGGCTTCGGCTGCTTTGTCTCTTACTCCGCTGAAATGCTGGTCGATGACAGCTTTGGCTGCCAGTTTATTCTCGACGGGAACGGTGGTGACAGTAGTAGTCTTGACTGTTGTGGGAGTAGTTGCCGGAGGCAGAGTATAGACAGGGCGGGCGATCGTAGCACTCGGTTCTTCATTGAGATCGAAGGCTTCGCCGTAGCCTACTTCCGGGTCTTCACTTGGGGGAGGCGCAAAGGATTCCGTAGTGGTCTTTTTAGTGGTGGTTTTCTTTGTAGTCTCTGAAGTTGTCGTCTCCGTTTCCGAGGTCGTAACGGCAGAAGTCTCTGTCGGAATCGTCTCGGTAGGTACCGGAGCGGCAGTAACAGTTGTGGTTACTGCGGTCGTCTCAGCGGGGAGCTCTTCAAGGTTGCTGTCGGTATTGCCGCAGGAGCCGAGAGCTATCGCTGCCCCGAAAAGGACGATCAAAAGTGCTTTTTTCATTCTATCACCTTTTTTGTATTGTTTTAGGGATACTTTTTTAATTATAGCACTATCTCCCTGGTTTGTCAACATTTTGTAATAAATTGGCTGCGGTTTTCCCGGAAATTTCCGGCACCCTCTTGACAATCCCGGGAAACTGTGCTAAAATATCTCTGTGATAAATGCTAAGACGGAGAGAAGTACCAAAGGAGCTCGGTCAAAGAGAGTGCGGGCAGGTGAGAGCCGTACACAAGAGCCTTTGCGAATAACACTTCCGAGCAGTGAGCTGAAAGGCAGCAGCCGAGTAGGGGAGACGTTTTACGCACGTTAGCGCGTATGAGAGATCGCAGGTCTTGATATCAGATCACACCTGCGGTAATTCAGGTGGCACCACGGAAGTTTAGGCTTTCGTCCTGTATATGGGACGAAAGCCTTTTTTGTTTATCAGCATATAGCTGGGAAGGGAAAAGGGAAGATCATTATGAAACACACAGACATCAAGCAGTTGTTCGAGGATAAGTCTCTGCTGGGGCAGAGCGTTACCGTCTGCGGCTGGGTAAGAACATCCAGAGATTCAAAGAACGTTGCCTTTATCGAGCTCAATGACGGCACTACTCTCAAGCATATTCAGGTCGTTATCGACAAGGCTTCGGATATTGCGCTGGACGAAGCGCTGAAGCTGGGAACATCCCTCAGAGTTGTCGGCAAGCTGGTCGAGGGCAGGAACGAGACCCCCGAGATCAACGCCGAGAGTATCGAAGTGCTGGGTGTTTGCCCTGCCGAGTATCCTCTCCAGAAGAAACGCCATACCCTTGAATTCCTCCGCACTATGCCGCACCTCAGAGGAAGGACCAATACCTTCAACGCAGTTTTCCGCGTAAGATCGACCGCCGCTGCCGCTCTGCATGAGTATTTCCAGAGCCGCAACTTTGTCTATGTCAACACCCCCCTCATCACAGGCTCCGACTGCGAGGGCGCAGGCGAGATGTT
>CAMNNQ010000125.1 GCA_946545645.1 uncultured Clostridia bacterium
AGTATAACATTACGCGCCGTAAGATTAGGGATCAGCGCATATAGCAGGAATGTCACAGGAAAAAACACGAAAAGAAATATAACAGAGCTGAAAGTCAAGCCTATCCCTCCGATACGATTATTGCACCAAACAACACATTATTATACCACATTTGGGCTTTATAGTCAAGCAAACGCGCCTTTTCTGTCAGAATAGCCAAACATTTTCGCACAGCCCGCCAATATTTAGGCGAAACACTTGATTTTGTTGTTATAAAGTAATATAATGTATATAACAAAGGGCTTTGAAGGCTGATACTATGAAGGTCTGATAAGGAGTGGTGATATATGAAACTCAGAAGGAAACTTATCTGTGCGGCATCGGCTGCTCTTATGCTTTTCTCCGGAGCAGGGCTGCTCCCCGGGGAAATGCCTTCTGTCAGCAGGCCCATAGTCGCTGAGGCCGCCTCTTTTACTGTCAATTCCACTGATGTCAGGCTCTACGCAGTCCAGCCGGATCAGAAGGACTATATCACTATCCCCTCGAAATACAAAAAGAAGTTCCAGCTCTCCGTCAGCGGAGCCTCGGATGTTTCATATTCCGTCCTCTACTACGGCGACAACGGGCCTGTAAAGGTCTCCTCCTCCGGGCTCATAACTGTCTCTCCCCAGACTCAGTATCAGTACAGGAAAGACGGCTATATCTGGACATACAGCACCCCTCAGCCGGGGCTGGAGCTATACAGAAAGATCAGCAAGGTGATCTTCGGCACCTTTACCGTCAGAGTCAGCTCCGGCTCGGAATATGTTGATGTCAGCGTTCAGGTAAACGACTATTCCTCTGTTTTTGTCGATAACAAGCTCAAGACCTTCGTTAAGGAGACCCTCTCCCCTCTTAACGACGATAAACAGAAGATAACAGAGATAGCTAAGTATATCGCCGGATATGATTACGACTACCACTACTACACTTACAGGGATATGCTGATCTTCGGCGGGGGCGACTGCTGGGCAAGCACAGGTCTTGCCTGCGAGCTGGCAAGACGAGCCGGGATGGAAGCCTGGGAGCGGGCCGGTAATATGGATCTCGGAGCCGGATCCGGGCATAAGAACGCTATGGTGAAGACCGCCGACGGCAGATATTTCGAGGTCGAGGCGGGATACAGCGGAACAGCCCCCAGATCCTACAGAGTCACCGAGCGCACTTCCCTTTTCAGCTATCATTATAACACCGCTCTGGAGGGCAAGCATATCTACCAGTACGACGGCTTCGGAGATACTGTCCTGGATGTGCCGGCAGAGCTGGACGGCGAGCCTGTGGTCTCCATAGGCAGCAATTGTTTCAACCGCAACAGCAGCAATTACTCACCTGTCAGCATACACCTCCCAGATACCGTAAAGGAGATCGGTTCCGGAGCATTTTTCGGCAGAGAAAGCCTGACAGAAGTCAATATCCCGGAGGGCTGCACAAAGCTGGGCGAATATGCCTTCGGCAATAACGGCATGACCTCAATAACCGTCCCTTCATCTGTCACCGAGATCGGCGCTTACGCATTCGGTTTTGACAAGATCTCAGACCAGCCGCAGAAGATAGAGAGCTTCACCGTATACTGCGAACCGGGCTCAGCCGCCTGGGAATATGCCGGAGAAAACGGGCTTGCCCGCATAGCTCCCCCCACCCCCGGAGACATCGACAGGAACGGGAGCATCGACAGCATAGATCTGGAGCTATTTACCGTCTACATCACCGGAGGCAGCGATACCCCCGATATAGCTGTCGGCGATCTGAACGATGACCGGAGCATCGACCTCAGAGACTACGCTCTGCTCAAACGGAAGCTGAGAGATGCAAAAAAGGAGATCTGATCTATGGCCTTTGATTTCAAAAAAGAATACAAGGAATTCTATATGCCGAAAGGCAGACCGGAGATTGTCGATGTCCCGAAAGCGAATTATATCGCCGTAAGGGGCAAAGGCGACCCGAATGAAGAGGGCGGAGCCTACAAAGCCGCTGTCGGCGTGCTGTACGCTGTCGCATACACTCTGAAAATGAGCTATAAGACCGACCATAAGATAGAAGGCTTCTTCGATTATGTCGTCCCTCCGCTGGAAGGCTTCTGGTGGCAGGACGGTGTCTGCGGAGTGGACTACTCAAGAAAATCCGAGTTCAACTGGATATCTGTCATTCGTCTTCCGGACTTTATCACCAAAGAAGATCTGGATTGGGCGATCAGGACAGCCTCCGAAAAGAAGAAGCTGGATTGCTCCGCAGCCGAGTTCCTGACAGTAGAAGAAGGGCTCTGCGTACAGATGATGCACATCGGTTCTTATGACGACGAACCGGAAAGCGTAGCGCTCATGGACAGCTTTATCCGACAGAACGGCTATGAGAACGATCTGAACAAGAGCAGGCTGCACCACGAAATATATCTCTCCGATGCACGAAAAACTGCCCCCGATAAGCTGAAGACCGTTATCAGGCATCCGATCAGAAAGCTCCCTTGAGATCCTCAATAAAAAAACCGTATATCCCCGCCAGGAGGATATACGGTTTTCTTATTCTTTCAGCTTTCAGCCCTCTGTCTTGTCATAGCACTTGAAGACTTCTTCCGTATGCTGCTTATCTTCCGGCTTGGGGCGTGTTATCAGGCTCACTATCGGCACAAGTATCAGACCGAAGATCATTGTCAGAGCTCCGGCATTGATAGCCGAATGGATAGCGAGGCCGCCGACGGTCAGAGTCCTCTTGCCGAAGGTGAAGTAGAACATATGTGCAAGAGTTATTCCGACTCCACAGATAAAGCAGGCCATTACCGCAGCTTTTGTGACCCACTTGAAATACAGTCCGTAAAGGTAAGGTGCCAGGAAAGCTCCGGCCAGAGCGCCCCAGGAGATAGACATCAGCGTTGAGATGATAGTCGTCGGGTTCTCAAGGGTGAAGATAGCGATGATGACCGAGATCAGCAGGAACACACCGATGAGTATACGCATAACAAAAAGCTCCTGCTTTTCGGACATTTTCTTGCGGAAGGGCTTGATAAGGTCGATAGTCATTACTGAGCTGGAGGTCAGCACCAGCGAAGAGAGGGTAGACATTGATGCAGAGAGCACCAGAACAATGACGACGCCGAAAAGCAGCTCGGGGATACTGTTCATCATTTCGGGAACGATGCCGTCAAAACCGGTAGCTGGGGAACCGTTATCGCTGTTTACAAAGAGCCTTCCGAAGCCGCCGAGGAAATAGCACCCTCCGGCTACTACTACTGCGAAGACAGTCGAGACGATAGTGCCGATCCTGACAGCCTTGTCGTCCTTGACAGCATAGAACTTACCCACCATCTGCGGCAGACCCCAGGTTCCGAGAGAAGTCAGCAGGACAACTCCCAGCAGGTTGATCGGGTCGGGCCCGAAAAGCGCCGCAAAATCCCCTGTCTTACCGGAAGCATCCGGGATAGCGGACATTTTGTCAACAGAGTTTGCAAGGCCTCCGTTCTTATTGAGGACAGCCAGCACGACAGCTGTGATGCCGACCAGCATGAACACACCCTGGATGAAATCCGAAAGAGCTGTCGCCTTGTAGCCGCCGAGGATAACATAGATCGCAGTGAACAATGCCATAACGATGATGCAGTATTTATAGTCGATGTGAAAGGCTTTCTCGAAAAGTCTTGAAAGGCCGTTGTAGACCGAAGCGGTGTAGGGGATCAGGAAAACGAAGATGATGAGCGCCGAGATCGTCTTCAACCCGCGGGAATTATATCGCTTCTCGAAAAACTCCGGCATAGTCTTGGCTTCAAGATGCTTGGACATGATCCTGGAGCGCCTGCCGAGTATGAGCCAGGGCAGAAGAGAACCTATGAAAGCGTTGCCGATACCTACCCAGGTAGAAGCGACACCGTAGCTCCAGCCGAAACGCCCCGCATAGCCGACGAATATTACCGCCGAGAAGTAAGATGTGCCGTAAGCAAAGGCAGTGAACCAAGGCCCGAGTGTTCTGCCTCCCAGAACGAAATCCGTTACGCTGGCCATCTTGCGCCTGTAATAGACACCTATGCCCACCATAAGGGCGAGGTAAGCGATCAGAATGATCCACATTCCTACCATTTCAAAACATACCCTTTCCAAAAGACATTTTAGCGTTTTAACGCTTTTTTGCTTTTATGCTTTTACCCAATAAAGCAACCAACAGGTCTTATTATATACTATATATACATTTTTGTCAAGGGGAGAGCGAAAAAAAGCGGGAGAGAGCTCTTCACTCCCGACTGGTTATGCAAAGCTCACAAATACCCGGCGGGATTTTGTGCAGTTTTTTATCCTGAGCCTATTGACAAGCGTGTGCATATGGTATATAATGTGTATACCAAGTATATACAATATGGTGATCACTATGGACATTATCATTTCTAACTCATCCGGCGAGGCTATCTATGAGCAGATCGTCTCGCAGATCAAAGCGCAGATAATGAGCGGCAAGCTCTCGGAGGGGGACGCTCTTCCGTCGATGCGTGCGCTGGCTCAGTCTCTGCGTATAAGCGTTATAACCACCAAGCGCGCCTATGAAGAGCTGGAGCGCAGCGGCTTTATCGTGTCCGTAACAGGCAAGGGCAGCTTTGTCAAGGGGCAGGATAAGGAGCTCGTCCGGGAGGAGTATCTCCGCCAGGCCGAGCAGCTCATCTCCCAGGCCTGTGACAAAGCGCGTATCGGCGGTATAACCGCAGAAGAGCTCCACGAGCTCGTAGATATCCTTTATGCGGAATAGCTCATTCTCCGCAGCATAAGGAGCGCAAGACAAGGAGGACAACAAAATGGATGACTATACAAACGCTATAGAGATAAAGGGCCTGACAAAGCGATATGACGGGTTTACGCTGGATAATGTCAGCTTCAATGTCCCGAAAGGCAGCATTATGGGCTTTATCGGGCAGAACGGTGCCGGAAAATCCACGACCATCAACGCTCTTCTGGGGATAATAAAGCCTGACGGGGGCGAACTCAGGATCTTCGGCAAGGATGCGGTCTCCCGCGAGCGTGAGATCAAGCAGGATATCTCGGCTGTCTTTGACGAGCTTCCCTTTCACGAGCAGCTCAATGCAAAAATGCTTGACAAGATGCTCAAACATATCTTCCGGGAATGGAGCAGCGAGACCTTCGGGCGCTATCTCGAGCGTTTCCAGCTTCCGACGAAAAAGAAATTCGGGCAGTTCTCAAAGGGTATGAAAATGAAGCTGCAGATAGCGGCCGCTCTTTCGCACAATTCAAAGCTGCTCATCATGGACGAAGCCACCACCGGGCTGGATCCTGTGATCCGCAGCGAGATACTTGATATCTTTATGGAGTATTTGCAGGACGACACTCATTCTATCCTTATGTCTTCCCACATAACCTCCGACCTTGAAAAGATCGCAGACAGCGTCACCTTCATCGACAAGGGAAAGATACTTCTCACAGGGTTTAAGGACGATATCCTCTCCTCACACGGTATCCTCAAATGCGGAAGATCAGACTACTCCTCCATTGACAGACAGGATTTCATCTCAGCGCGTATCTCGGATGTCGGAGCGGAGCTGATGGTCTCCGACAGAGCTGCCTGCGAGCTCAAATACTCCGGGGCTGTCATAGACAACGCAACCCTTGACGACATAATGGTATATTACGTCAACCGGGAGAAAAAGGAGTGGAGCTGACATGAAAGGACTAATGCTCAAGGAATTCTACCTCAGCAGGAAGCTGCGTATCATCGGGATAGCGATATGGTTCGTGGTGATACTGCTCTGCGTGCTTATCAGGATATCTGCTTTGCACGGCAACATCGCCCTGCTGGGAGAGGGCAGCGCAAGAAATGCGGAGTCTGTCGCATGGATTGTCATGACCTTCGGTAATTCGCTACTGCTCTATTCGATGCAGTTCACAAACAGCGCCGACGCAGACGAAAAATGCGGTTTCCGGGTCTATGAGCATACCCTGCCGTTAAGCGAGAAAAAGATCGTGGGGGCATTGTATCTCACAAATCTCTGCGCCTTCGGGATCGTAACGGCGGTGAATTATATCACAGCGCTTTCCGCCTGTCTGCTATTCGACAGGAGCTTCGACCCAATGTATCTTGTTTACATCCTCGGTATCGGCTGTTTGGCGTATGTGATAGTTCATATCAAGGCAGTGCTGAGCTACCGCTTCCGAAATCCGCATAAGGGACAGATGATTTTCACCCTGTTCTGCCTGGGGATCTATTTCGGCGGCGCTTTCGGGTTCACGCGCTGGTTCACGGGATACTATGAGAGATTCGGTGTGGAAACGGGAATGTCCGAAACGGAACAGGATGCGATCCTTGAAGCTCAGGGGCTCACACAGACAATGGTGATGAAAGAATTTTTTACCAATGAGGTCATGGGCGTGGTGAGATGGTTCGGCAGTAATGCCTGGTGGCTTGTTCCCGTAGTTGTCGGAGGAGTGACGGCTCTTTGTTATTTCCTCAGTGTCAGAGGGCTGAAAAGGAGGGGCGGCAGATGTTAGGATTTTTATACAAGGATATCCGCACCAACAGAAAGTGGATACTCATAATGATCCTGGTGCTGACATTCCTTAATCTGGTCGCTCCTTTTGCATTAATCGTCGGCGACAGCAAAGGCGGTGTTAAGACCTCGGAGATAACTATGCTATTGACCGGTTTTTTTGCGGCGATGTCATTGTCCTCATTTCTGTGCGTGGGTGGCTTTGCCATGAACTTTGTCCAGACAGACGAGAGGAAGAAGTGGGGTTATTATGTGGTGTCGCTGCCGGGAGGCATCTTCAAGCAGGTGGTCTCAAAATATATCTTCACAGCGGGGATTCTGATGCTCACCCTCGGGCTATGCTCCGGCGTGAACGCAATATTCCGTCTGATATGGGACGAAACTCCCTCTGCTTACGGTATAACTCTCACGCTGTTTGCGATAGAACTTATCATGAGGGCTGTCGAGATGCCCTGCATCATAGCCTTCGGCTCGAAGATCGGCACACAGGTAAAGGGCGGGCTCATAGCAGTCATCGTATTCGCCATCGTTATCTATCTGCTGTTCGGTGATCTGAGCTGGATAGGCAGCGAAGAAAGCTTCTGGGAGAGCTTCTTCAAATTAGTCAGTGACTTTAAGTTCAGCACCTTCGGAGCGGTTCTCCTGCTGGCCGCGGTGCCGGTCTACATCGTCTCCTGCATGATAAGCACCAAGTTATATCTCAAGGGCATTGAGAGAATGGTAAAATAAAGGATCGGCCGGATGCTGTTTTCTCCACAGCATCCGGCCGGTTTTGTTTCAGTATGATACGACCGAAAGCTCCCGCCTTATGCTTTCGGCAGTCGCCCCCATGAATTTCGGCAGAGTTACGGTGACACGCTTTGAGCCGTGGATATCGAACCAGTTGTCCGAGAATTCAGCATCGTGATCCCGCAGCGAGAGGCAGACGCTCTTGGCGAAGCGGTTTGCCGAGAGCTTGATCTCGAAGCGATCTCTGCGCTCTGTGATCTCTGTGCGTATCTTTACAGGCAGGAACTTAAACTCCTTGGGTGTCACAAAAAGCTCGCTGTTCCCGCTTATCGTCACGCCGCTGCGCTCCAGCTTGAATTCCAGATAGCGTGTTGCTCTCTTCTCCTCTGTATTCAGCAGCGAGGCGATCTCCGGCTTCAATACCGGAGCGGCGCTGAAGGGTCTAACAGCTATTTCCTCGGTATAACGTTTCAGAGCCTCCCCGCGATTGTCTCTCAGGCGGCATCTTACCGTCAGCATGAGGGCATCCGGGGTGTCGTTGGTAACATAGAGCACAGGATGCAGCGGGTCGGTGCGGTCGCAGCTTATGAGGACAGGAGCATAGAAGCGCTTTGCGGCGTAATGCAGCGCCTTGAAGCGGCCGTAATAATCTATCCCCGACCAGGAGATGACAGGGTTTGAATCGTTGATCTGCCAATAAGCCGAGCCCATGCAGCGGCCTCTGTTCCGGCGCATGAATTCGACGAACAGCCTGATGCAGTCAGCCTGCACGAGCTGTGAGCAGTAGACCATCCGCTCAAAGTCATCTGTCTCCCCGGTATATCTTTCAAGATAGAACATCAGCTTCTCGTTGCCGAGAGTGCATTTCTGATGCTGCTGCATTATGGCGCTGACGAGCCGGAGATCCTCCGGGCTGCCGTCGGTAAAGGCACGGCAGGTCTTGATATCCGGCAGACTCTCGAAGCCGTATTCCGAGCAGAAGCGGTAATGCTGCCGGAAGAAATCCTCAAACGGCACAAAATTGTGCCATACAGCCCAATAATGCTGATCCCCCTTATCCACAGCGGAAGGGTCTTCAAAATTGCCTCCCGAGGAAGGCGAAGAGGGCCAGTAGAAGGTCTCCGGGTCACAGGTAAGGACGGCCTCGGGGATGATATGCTCAAAGAGCTTTATGTAATCTTCCCTGCCCTGAGGGTCATCAGGCCAGCCCCAGCCGACCCAGGCTGATTCGATCTCGTTATTTCCGCACCAAAGCCCCAGCGAAGCATGGTTGCGCAGCCTTATGATATTATCCCGGAGCTCTGCGCGGACAGTTGATTCAAAGTTCTCGGTGACCTGATATGCAGCGCAGGCAAACATAAAGTCCTGCCATACGATGAGCCCAAGCTCGTCGCAGAGGTCGTAGAAACAGTCGTCGGGGTAAAAGCCTCCGCCCCAGACTCTAATGAAATTGAAGTTCGCATCAACGCAGTCACGAAGCAGCTTTTCTGTCCGTTCTTTCGTACAGTTAGGGATGATCTGATCCTCCGGGATATAGTTTCCACCCATAGCGAAGACCTTGACTCCGTTATTTACGAAGCAGAACTCCTCGCCCCATTTATCCTTTGCTGTCGAGACAGTAAGTGTTCTGAGCCCGATACGTTTACTATGCCTGTCGATGATCTCTCCGTTATAGATCAGCCTGACTTCACAGGTATAGAGAGGCTGCTCTCCGAGCCCATGCACCCACCAAAGCTGAGGATCGTTGATCTCGATGATCTGCTCATTATGCTGCATCTTTGAGCAGAGCCTTGCCTCCTGCCCCGGGGATGTCATAACAAATTCGGCAGTGACGCCATCTGTCCAAATATCGAAGTCCGCCTTGCAGGTCAGCAGAACGCGGCCGTTCTCATGCTTCTGAGTATAATAGACGCTCTTTATCATTCCCAGAGAATATCCGGAGATGCTGACTCCGCGCCATATACCCATATCCGGCAGCTTTGTTCCCCAATCCCAGCCGAACATATAATGCGCCTTACGGATATGCTGATAGCCCTCGATACAATGCTCGACTCCTGCGAGAGGACGTCTTTTATAGGCTTCAGCGATATACTTCGTCGGAGATGCGATCTCGACTGTCAGCGTATTCTCATCCGCAGCGATACCCTTGACATCGAACTCCCAGCTTCGGTGCATATTATTGCATGAGCCCAGATATCTTCCGTTCAGGTAGATATTCGCCAGGGTATCGACTCCGTCGAAGCGCAGATAGAGCCTGTCCTGCGAAAGGAGCCTGTGGTCGAGAGTAAAATACTTCTCGAAGATAAAATCCCTGTCTGAAACAGAAGTATACTTTTTTTCATTGTCGCGGTAATAAGGGTGCTCGATAACGCCCTCCTTATAGAGCGTATCGTAGACCGAACACGGGACACTGCACTTATAGCTTCTGTCCCCGTCGATCATCAGCCAGTTTTCGTTGAGCTTTTGAGTTATCATCAATAACGCACCTCCGCCCTATAGATCCATTTTTGCGGATACATCATCCTATGATAAAGTTTATCACATAATGCCTCCAAAATCAAGTAGCCGCCGGGCCTTTTTAATGCAAAAAAGACATTTCTTTATCCTGCCCTTATCTCCCCCTTTTTATAAGTCAGCAGCGGAAAGAGTTGACAATGTGGGGGAGGGCGTGTTATAATCAATGCTGATATGACTCAGTATAAAGGAAGGATGATCTCTTTGGAACAGAATGCCGAACATAAAAAAGCCCCTATACTTAATCATAAAGCCTACCTCTATCTTACCGAGTTCTTCTCCGGTATGTCTGTCATGGCAGTTGAGCTGGGCGCCAGCAGGCTCCTCGCACCCTATTTCAGCTCATCTCAGATCGTCTGGACTATTATCATCGGAACTATTATGATCGCTATGGCTCTCGGTAATTACTTCGGCGGCAAAAGTGCCGATAAAGACCCAGACCCGGACAGGCTCTATAAACGTATCCTCATCTCCGCTGTCTGGATCGCTGCTATCCCGTTTATCGGCAAGCTGGTAATTCTCGGAGTCTCTGCCCTGCTGATAGTTACCGTCAGCACCAATCTTCTGATCTGGGCTTCCTTCATAGTCTGCATGGTGCTGTTTGTTTTTCCCCTCTTCCTGCTGGGAACAGTTACTCCTTCTCTTGTCAAATACACCACAGACAGCCTCAACGATAACGGACGTACTGTCGGCACTCTCGGTGCCTTCAACACCATAGGCAGTATAATCGGGACCTTCGCCCCGACCTTTATCACCATCCCCGCTGTCGGCACAGCCGTTACCTTCCTTATCTTCTCGGGTGTGCTGCTTCTGCTGGCTCTGGTGTATTTCATCTCCAGCCACAGATGCAGGATACGCTGCGCGGTCTGCACAGTGCTCTTCATCGGCTTCTGTATCTCCGGGACAGCCCTGGGCTTCGCATTCTGGGAGAAATCCCTGGCCTACGAAGGCGAGAGCGTTTATAATTACCTCCAGGTCAAGGACTCAGACGAAAAAACAGTGCTCTCCACCAACGTTCTCTTCGGCGTTCAGTCGATCTATATGAAAAACGGCGGGCTCTCCGGGCTTTATTACGATACTGCTATGGCGGCTCCGCTTATGAGCGCCGGAGGCGAAAAGAGCGAGCTGCTGATACTCGGTATGGGCACAGGGACTTACGCCAAACAGTGCCTCTCCTGCTTTCCGGATATGCAGGCCGAGGGTGTCGAGATCGACAGCAAGATCACCGACCTTGCCTATGAATACTTCCAGCTCGACCGGAATATCAAGGTCACAGAATACGACGGAAGAGCTTATCTCGAAGCCCTGAGAGCCAAGCGCCGCAGCGGAGAGGACAAGCGCTACGATGTCATAATGGTCGATGCTTATCAGGATATCACTATCCCCTTTCAGATGTCTACCAGGGAATTCTTCACGCTGGTCAAGGAAAGCCTCCGCGACGGCGGAGTCATGGTCGTTAATATGAATATGCGCTCCGACGGCGAAGACGGTATCAACGAATACCTGGCAGACACCGTCTCCGAGGTCTTTTCTCAGGTCTATTCAGCGGATGTCATAGGCTCCACCAACCGCGAGCTTTTTGCATCCAACAGCGAGGATATGCTGGCGACCCTCTCCCAAAATACCGAAAAGCTGCAAAGAGCCGATCTTATCGACCTTATGGACAGCATTTCCCGCAGGCTGATACGCTACGAGAGCAAGAACCGCATCCTTACTGACGACAAAGCTCCCGTTGAGCTGCTGGGTATGCGGGCTATCGACAAAATAATCTCGGAAGAGCTGGAATACTACAAAAAGAAATTCAAAGAAGAGGGCATAAGCGGGCTGCTGGGATGAGCGGCCCGCTTCTTTACGGGGAAATGTCTGAAAAACAATAGTTCAAAGATATGAATTTTCAGACAAATATTGCTGCATTTTGTTCAAAGCGCATATTGAACGAAAACCGAAAATATGATATGATTATAATATCAGCGGGCAAGTGCCCGGACGTTTATGAATTTTCAGCGTGCTGAACTTGCAGGAGGTGCTTTTATGTGCGGAATAACAGGCTTTGCGGGGAGGCAGGAAAATGCCTCCGGGATCATCAGAAAGATGACCGACCGCATCATCCACAGAGGCCCCGATTCCGAAGGCTACTATCTCGGCGATAAGGTCGCTATGGGCTTTCGCAGGCTCTCGATAATCGACCTCTCCGAAAACGGCAGCCAGCCTATCTTTAATGAAGACAAATCTCTCGTCATTACCTTTAACGGCGAGATCTACAATTACCGTGAGCTCAAAGAGGAGCTGATCGCTGCGGGGCATACCTTCCGAAGCATGACAGATACCGAAGTCCTTATCCACGGCTACGAGCAGTGGGGAAAGGATATGCTGGAGCGCCTCCGTGGGATGTTCGCCTTTGTCATCTGCAACACTGAGAGCGGAGAGCTTTTCGGCGCCCGCGACTTCTTCGGCATAAAGCCCCTCTATTACGCCAGGATGGGCAAGACATTTATGTGGGGCAGTGAGATCAAGAGCTTCCTCGACCATCCGGATTTCAAAAAGGAACTCAACACCGATGCTCTGGAGAGCTATCTCTCCTTCCAGTACAGTGTCACTGAGGAGACCTTCTTCAAAAATGTTTTCAAGCTCCCCGCCTCCCACTGCTTTACTTATAAGGACGGCGACCTCACAATTGAACGCTATCACCGCATCAGGTTCACCCCGGACAACGAGCCCGACCTCGAAGAATGGGTAAACCGTATCAGCGACACCTTCAAGGATTCTGTCCGCGCACACAAGATCGCGGATGTCGAAGTCGGCTCATTCCTTTCCAGCGGAGTCGATTCCAGCTATGCGGCTGCGGTCGCGGATGTGGATAAGACCTTCACCGTCGGCTTCGGAGAGGATGAGAAATATAACGAGATCGGCTATGCCAAGGAGTTTTCCAAATATATCGGCAAGGAGAATTTCTCCCATATAATCACCCCCGAAGAATACTGGGGCTGCTTCCCAAAGATCCAGTACCAAATGGATGAACCGCTTGCCGACCCTGCCGCCATAGCCCTATATTTCGTTTGCAGGCTGGCCGCAGAAAAGGTAAAGGTTGTCCTCAGCGGCGAGGGAGCCGACGAGATCTTCGGAGGCTACAATATCTACCATAACCCCGCCGATATGGCCGGATATGAGCACATCCCCCGTCCGATCAGACGAGGCATCGGCGCTGTAGCGCAAAAGCTGCCGAAAAAACACGGAGTCAACTTCCTTATCCGAGGCTCACAGAGCCTGCAGGAGCGCTTTATCGGGAACGCCTATATCTTTACAGAGAAAGAGCGCAAGGCTCTGCTGAAGATCAGGACCTCGGCTCCTGCCCCTTCCGCGATAACCAAACCCTTTTACGATGAATGTAAGGACAACGATCAGGTAACACAGATGCAGTATCTTGATCTGCATCTCTGGATGACCGGCGACATCCTTCTGAAAGCCGACAAGATGAGTATGGCGCACTCGCTGGAGCTGAGAGTCCCCTTCCTTGACAAGGAGGTAATGGCTCTGGCAGAAAAGATCCCGACAAAACACCGCGTCACCAAGGATGCAACAAAATATGCTATGCGTATCGCCGCCTTGAGATCCTGCCCTCCTCAGACTGCCAATAAAGACAAGCTGGGCTTCCCTGTGCCAATAAGAGTATGGCTCAAGGAGGATAAATACTACAACTATGTCAAGAGCTATTTCCTCTCCGATGATGCAAAGCAGTTCTTCAACACCGACAAACTTATCTCTCTGCTGGACACTCACCGATCCGGCAAATATGACTGCTCCCGCAAGATCTGGACGGTATTTACCTTCCTTATCTGGTACGAGATCTATTTTCACTCCGAGCTCGGGGCGGCAAGATAAAGGCTGAAAAATCCTCTTGCAAAACCTGTGGGATTGTGTTATAATAGTCTCAGAGACCGAAAGGAGCGATATGATGCCAAAGGAGAAAAAGAGCGAGAGAACGCGCCCGAAGTTCCGTATCGGGATACTGATAATCGTCAGTCTGCTGGTGCTCGGCGCGACCTTCACTGCATATATGCTCAACACAAACCTTGAAGAAACGCTGATAAATGAGCGCGGAGAGAGCATTATAACCCACAAATACTACGAATCCGAATCAGAATGAATGATCAACAGAAAAAGGCTGTCACACTACGGACAGCCTTTTCTTTTTTTCGATCAGCTTTTCAAAGCACTCCGCCGCCGCGCCTTGGCCGGAACTGCGTTCCGGACAAGACTCTGTCTCGTGCTCTGCAAAGGGGACGCTGTCCCCCTTGACCCCCTGCCAAGGGCTGGCGCGCCCTTGGATTGGCGCAATGTTGCC
>CAMNNQ010000126.1 GCA_946545645.1 uncultured Clostridia bacterium
GGTATGGGGCGCTGCCCCATACCCCGCTTAGGGCTCTGCCCTAAGAACCTGCCAAGGGCTGGCGCGCCCTTGGATGGGCGCAATGTTGCCAGCTTTGTGCGGTGCAGTACTTGTTCTGTGACCCCGCCGCAAACAACGTCCCGCCCCTCTAAAGGAAAGACGACAGCCTAACCTATCGGCATCGTCGCAGGCTGTACAGACGACCCACCACCGACAGCAAGCGACCATCGGGAGCGCCGCGTTTCGGAGCTAAAAAACGACAGCAAGCGACCACCGGGAGCGCCGCGTCCCGGAGTTAAAAGGGGGGATCGGAGGAGCTGGGGGCGGCGCCGGAAGAAGAGTCGGGAAGATCATGCTTCTTGCTGCGCCAAATAATCGGAGTCTGCTGGAAGAAATCTTCCGGGATCGGCTCCGGAGGCTTCTCAGGTGCTGTCGCCTTGATAAGCTCTTTTTCAAGCTCCGCACCTGTTAATTCTCCGTTTTCAAGACCGTCTTCAAAATACATATTCTTGATGTTGTCAAGAACATACCGTGTCTCTTCCTTTTCGTGACCGCGCCAGGTCTGACGCCTCTGCTGCAGATTCTTCTCCGGGTCGGGCTCCGCAGGAGCGTATGCTGTTTTCTTTCCCTCTAAATATTCCTCGCTGCCGACAGTCGTTACCTTGCCCTTGTTCAGAGTGCTGTCAATATAACGGAGCTTATCTTCTGTGCTGGCCTTGAAGAGATATCCGTCATCCTTGCGCCAGTTGTCAAAAGGGAAGCGCGGGTGAGCCTTCAGAGCTTCAAGATCGGAAATGAAGGGGTGTGCCAACAGATTCATAAGAAGTATCCCGGCAAAATAACCAATCTGTGTGGAAACCAGAAAATTTGTGTCTTTAAGAATGATGACCTCCGGGATGATAGGCACAGCTTCCACTGCTGCGGCGATAGCTGTCAGTTTAATATGCAGCGACCGGTGCTCTGAAAATACGAAGGTCATCCCGATAAATGCTGTCAGGGTCGAGACAAATGTCAGTATCTCAGGCAGCCCCGTACCCTCATCGCTTGGATGGGAAAGCCCGGAGACCAACCCTGACAGTGAGAGTGCCGTCAGATACATCATAGCGAGGAGCGGGACAGCAATGAGCCGCAGAGTGCCCTTTGTTGAACGATAGATATCCATGAGTTCTTCATCCGGCAGGATGATGAACTCATCGCGCCTTTTGTCTCTGCTGCTCACAGCAGTTACCCCCTTTGCCGCTGTTTACGGCCTGTTATTTTTTCATCTGTTCTGCCAGCTCGTTCAGGTAAGCCAGACCGGCGGGGTCGTTAGCTCCGAGAGAGACATTCGGGTTCTCTGAGGTGTAGGCGTTGGCTCTTTTACCCTTGCCGATCAGCAGGCCAAGGCAGTCGGTGAGATAATATTCACCCTGAGCGTTGTTGGGTGTCAGCTCAAAGAGGACAGAGAGCAGGTCGGCGGTATTGAACCAGTAGCAGCCGGAATTGATCTCTTTGACCTCAGCCTGTTCCGGAGTGCAGTCCTTCTGCTCGACGATGCCGGAGATGCCGTCCTCTGTGCGGATTATGCGGCCGTAGCCTGTTGGGTCTTCCTTTTCGGATGTCACGACAGTTACGGAATTCCCTTCACGGGTATGGAGCTCCAGAGCGCCCTCTATGGTAGGCGGGTCTATGAAGGGAGCGTCGCCGCAGAGTATCAGAGTGTTGCCGCCCTTGTGAGCTTCAAGAAAATCCTTTGCCATCTGTACGGCGTGACCTGTACCGAGACGCTCGGACTGGAGGACGGTCTGCACATTCGCTCTGCCGCCGCGCTTTTCGAGAAATTCGTCGATCATCTCTGCCATGTGCCCCTTAACGACACATATATCTTCGATGCCTGCATCCTCGCAGGCTGTGATCACCCAGTCAAGCATAGCTCTGCCCTGTACCTGACAAAGCACCTTGGGGCCGTTTGACTTCATTCTTTTGCCCTGCCCTCCGGCAAGGATTATTACGTTGTTTTTCATAGCGTTTCCTCCGCATAGTTATTTCTTTTTACAATTATACCACACGGGACAGCGAAAGTCAATCAGGATAAGGCTCCTTTTTGTTCGTCCTGCCGAGGATGTAATCGGTGGAAACGCCGTAAAAATCCGCGAGGATCATAAGATGTTCTACGGGGATAGTCAGCACACCTCGCTCATATCTTGAATAGACCGTCTGGCTTGTGAACAATAGTTTTGCAATTTCGGTCTGATTCATATCTTTGTCTTCACGCAGATCGCGCAGCCTTGGAAAATGCACAAAAATCATCCCCTGAATTTAGTAATAGTGCAGAATATCGCATAGTACCGTTTGGTACTATTGACTTTAACATAATTATGCACTATAATGTAAGCAATAGGACTTATAAGTACTAAACAAATTTGGGAGATGTTTTTATGAATAACGATTCTTTTGGGAAAAGATTTGTGAAAAGCGAGACAGTGCCTTTGATTATAGCTATAATCATAGACTGTGTTATAATACCGACTTGTTTATATTTTGCGCTTAGAGCTGATAAGTTTGAGGGCAGATGGATCTGTAACTATATTGAATCCGGCGGCATAAAAATGCCGGCTGAGTTTTTGGGAGAGTTTGAACTCGTTTTTGACGGCCACGGTACAGTAAAAGTCGTTGAGGGTAAAAACGCTCATGATGAAGTATATGAGTATTCGGGTGATGATCTGACTATGACGAGAAGCGAAGACAATGATGAATATACTGTAAAATATGAGCGGTGTTTAGAATATGATCTGGATGATGATAAACTGGAGATAAAGATATTGAAAGGGAAAAACCCGCGAACACTTTTTCTTACCAGGAAGAAAAGCTCCTGAGCCTTCCATTTGACAACCCGCCCAAAGTGTGCTATAATAAAACCGAACAGAAAACAAACACCCCGTCTTGTGCAAAGGCGGGGCATTTGCGCGTTGAAATAAAACTTTGATCGGAGAGATATCATGAGTATATGGGATGTATTTGACAGGCTTTCAAAGAAAGAGGAAACGGCGGG
>CAMNNQ010000127.1 GCA_946545645.1 uncultured Clostridia bacterium
CAGATGTCCGGCGGAGAACAGCAGAGAGTCGCTATCGCAATAGCGCTGGCAAATGACCCGAAACTGCTGCTGGCAGATGAACCTACCGGCTCGGTCGATACCAAGACCTCGAATATAATCCTCGATATCTTTAAAGACCTCAATAAGAACGAAGGCCTGACGATAGTTATCGTTACTCACGATATCAAGCTCTCCAAAAGGATAGACAGAGTTGTCGCTATAAGAGACGGAAGGACCAGCTCGGAGATCGTAAGGAAAAAATCCTATGCCCAGGAGCTGGACGAGATGGGAAATATCGTCGAGAGCTCAGAGGAAGAGGCAGAGGATACCCACGAGGAGCTTGTAGTCCTCGACCGCTCCGGAAGGCTCCAGCTCCCGAAGGATTATATGGAGCAGCTCGGTATCAAGGGCGGAGATAAAGTAAAAGTCGAGCTCGATGAGGAAACAGGAAAAATGTTCCTCTTCCGCTCGCACGAATAAGGTTTTAAGCCCCCCCGGGGCAGATAAACGCCGAAAAGGAAATTGACACAGCTCGGAAGCTATTATATATTATAAGGTATAAGAGCAGGGTCAAAGGGAGTTTCTACGGCAAATTACTTTGAAAGGTGGAAAGAACGTGAAAAACACAGTGCTGAAACGTGTTATTTCATCTGTGCTTGCATTGGCGTTGACGGCTACCTGCGGCTTGTCAGCGTTTGCAGCAGAGACCGGCAAAGAGAAGCTCGATCTCTCAGCCGAAGTCATCGACGCGAGCAACCGTGAAAACGCTTACTCGAATTACGTCAAAAAGCACGCGAATGACCCAAGACCTCAGAAGGAGGTCATGATCAACGGCGCCGATTACATCAATCCCAGCGAAGGGACAAAGATCAGTGTCGCAGACGTTGACGGAGAAAAGGGCGTCGCAAAATGGGAAAACCAGGAGGGAAGCATAACCTATAAGGTCAATATCCCCGAGACAGGAGTCTATAACATCGAAGCGATGTATGAGGCTCTCGAGGGCGGTACTACCTCTGTCGAGTTTGCTCTCCTCATAGACGGAGTATGTCCCTATACCACAGCTTCGAGAATAACTCTCCCGAAGAGATGGGTCAACAGATCCGAGATCCAGCAGGACGTAAGAGGAAACGATATACGCCCCGGCCAGATCGAGACAGTCTGCTGGCAGGTATCTCCTTTTAAGGATATAGACGGACTTTATAACGAGCCTCTTGGCTTCTATTTCGAGCAGGGCGAGCGCGAGATCACGCTCCAGTCCACCAAAGCGCAGTTTGCGCTCAAATATCTCAAACTCTATCAGTATAAAACTCCCGAACCCTATACTACCCCCGATGCTACCGCAATCACAAACACAAAGGCAGACAGGATCCTCCTCGAGGGCGAGAACGCGGATTATAAATCGGACAGGACCCTCTTCCCGACGGCTAACAGAAACTCTTATATCACCTCTTCCGCAAACGGACAGAGCCCCACAAAGACCAGATATAACACCATAGGCAAGGATAACTGGAACAAGGCTACCCAGTCCGCGACCTGGAAGGTGAATGTGCCCGTTGCCGGATACTATAAGATAGGCATCCGCGCAAAGCAGGACGTTATGAGAGGTATGTATTCCAACAGAAGGCTCCTTATCAACGACGAGGTGCCCTGCAAGGAGTGCGACCAGATCAAGTTCTATTATGACTCCGATTGGGTGCTGACAGTTCCCTCCAAGGGCGAAGAGCCTATGTTCTTCTACTTCAAAGAGGGCGAGAACACCCTGACCCTCGAAGCTGTCCCCGGAGATATCGGCTCTATCATGGGCGAGATCGACGAGATCGTTTATGAGGTAAATAACTACTACAGAAAGATCCGCGCCATCACCGGGCCTATCCCCGATGAATACAACAACTACGATATCAAGGGCGCTATCCCCGATATCATCCCTAAGTTCAAGGAATTCTCCTCCAGCCTCAGATCGCAGATGAAGAGGATCGAAGAGCTTTCCGGTACCGGCGGAACAGAAGCCGTTACCCTCGATAAGCTGGCTATCGTTCTCGATAAGTGTATCGATAAGGCGGACAGGATCCCCAGCCTTATGTCTCAGATAAAGGATAACGTTACATCCGTTTCCGCCTGGGTAAACCAGTATCGTGAGCAGCCCCTGGAGATAGATATGATCGAGGTCCTGACCGACGATCAGGAATTCACCAGCGCCGACGAAAACTTCTTCAAGTCCGTTGCATTCGGCTTCAGATCCTTCATCGGCTCCTTCTTCGAGGATTATAACTCCCTCGCAGAGGACGACAGCGACGCTATGATCTGCTGGATCACCCTCGGACGTGATAACGCAACAGTTATCCAGAACCTTATCAGCAACGAATATAACCTTACCGCTAAGACTAAGGTAAACCTCAAGCTCGTTCAGACCGGTATCATCGAAGCTACCTTCGCAGGCAAGGGCCCCGACCTCGCCCTCTTCCTCGGCGGCGACTTCCCGATCCAGCTCGCAGCAAGAGATGTTCTCGTCGATCTGACACAGTTCGACGATTTCCAGAGCGTCAAGGAATCAAGATTCTCCGCTCAGGCAACAAAGCTCTATGAGTATAACGGAGGAGTCTACGGCCTGCCCGTTTCTCAGACCTTCCCGATGCTCTTCTACCGCTCGGATGTTCTCTCGCAGTACGGCATCGACCCGAAGACCGATCTCGCAACCTGGGACGGCCTCCTGGATGTCCTCCCGACTCTCCAGAGAAACTATATGGAGATAGGCCTCGTGCTTCCCGCAGGCTCTGTCATCTCTCCGACGACAGAATCCGGAAACACCTTCGCTTCCCTCCTCCTCCAGCAGGGCCTCAATTACTATAACGAGGACCAGAGCAAGACCAATTTCGACGACCAGAGAGCTATCGATGCTTTCGATATGTGGACAAAGTTCTATACGACCTACAGCTTCCAGCAGGCCTATGACGCTTTCTCCAGATTCAGACAGGGCGATATGCCGGTCGTTATCCAGAACTATACCTTCTATAACCAGCTCACAGTAGCTGCTCCCGAGATCAAGGGATGCTGGAGCTTCCAGCCGATCCCCGGAACAAAACAGAAAGACGGCTCGATCAACCACACATCCTGCTCGCAGGGCGCAGCAGGCGTAGTCTTCTCCAAGCTCGATAAGGATAAGCAGAGAGAAGGCTGGGAGTTCCTTAAGTGGTTTACCTCCGACGAGACACAGACCACCTACGGAAACGACATCGAGGCTATCCTCGGGCCTATGGGACGTTTCGATACAGCAAACATCAACGCTCTCGAACAGCTCTCCTGGACGACCCGCGAAGTAGCAAACCTTAAAGAGCAGCTGCTCAACCAGACCGAGATCCCCGTTATCCCCGCTTCCTACGGCGTAACAAGAAACCTCATGAATGCATTCAGAGAAGTAGTCAATAATGCCGAGAACGCAAGAGATACTCTGTTCTGGTATAATAAGGATATCAATGAAGAGATCACTCGTAAGCGCGAAGATCTCGGGCTCAATAAGTAAGAGAGGAGGAGAGATCAATGGCTAAAAGCTATGCAGCGTCAAATGCCCCTATAAATAAACAGGGCAGGCTGGCGTATACCTGGCATATGATGAAGGTAAACAAGGGCTGCTACGGTCTTCTTGCACCGTTTATGATCCTCTTCATAGTGTTTACTGTAATCCCCGTAGTAATGTCCCTCCCTATGGGCTTTACCAACTTCAATATGATCCAGACCCCGAAATGGGTAGGCTTCTCGAATTTCTATACGCTCTTCCTCAACGATGACGTATTCCTTATCGCAGTCAGAAATACCCTGATCTTTGCGATATTCACAGGCCCCTTCTCCTATGTGCTCAGCTTCTTTATCGCCTGGCTCATAAACGAGATGCACCCGTTCCTCAAAACATTCTTTACATTCGTTTTCTATGCACCTTCTATGACAACTTCCGTATACGTTACCTGGCAGCTCATCCTCTCGGGCGACTCCTACGGATATCTGAACGCTATAATGATCGACATCGGCCTCTTTACGCAGCCTAAGCAGTTCCTTACCGATACGAACTACATCCTGCCCGTTGTTATCATCGTTCAGCTCTGGATCTCCATGGGCGCAGGCTTCCTCGCTATCCGTGCAGGCTTCCAGAATATCGACAAATCAATGTACGAAGCAGGCGCGATCGAAGGTATCAAGAACCGCTGGCAGGAGCTCTTTACGATCACGATCCCCTCAATGGGCCCGCAGCTCCTGTTCGCAGCCGTAATGCAGATCTCCGCTTCCTTCACAGTCGGCGCCGTAGGCCAGATGCTCGTCGGCCTCCCCTCGACGGACTACGCAGCCCATACGATCATCAACCACGCAACAGACTACGGGTCGATACGATACGAAATGGGCTACGCGTCAGCAATATGTTTCGTCTTGTTCATGGCCATGCTGCTAGCCAATAAAGGCGTTAACTGGCTATTGGGCAAATATCTTGATTAAAGGAGGGAGGACCGAAAATGGCAAGAAAAAAGAAAAAGCAAGTCTCTATAGACAAGCTGAAGGTCAAAGACAAAAAGAAGCGCGTCAACGGTTCTCTCGGCGGAGATATCGCGATATTCATATTCCTCGCGCTGCTCGGCATCTTTATGATCTTCCCGATCTATTATTCGGTGATCCAGTCGATAAAGCCTATCGAAGAGCTCTTTATCTTCCCTCCCAGGCTTTATGTTCTTAACCCGACGACAAAGAGCTTCTCGGATATGTTCACTGTCGCCGCCAGCCTCTGGGTCCCCCTCTCCAGATACATATTCAACAGCGTGTTCATCACAGTCGTTATCTGTATCTGCAACCTCTTCGTGTGCTGCTGCGCAGGCTTCGCTCTTGCGAAGTGCCGCTTCCCCGGCGACCGCTTCTTCAATAAGCTGATCGTTACTGCGCTGCTCTTCACATCCAGCGCTACATGGATCATGCAGTTCATGGTATATTCCAAGCTGCATATCATCGACACCTACTGGGTGCTCATCCTCCCCAGCATCGCAACTCCCCTCGGACTGTTCCTTATGAGACAGTCGATGTCTACTATCCACGATTCAATGATCGAGGCCGCAAAGGTCGATGGCGCAGGCCTGTTCAGAATATGCTGGCAGATAGTTGTCCCGAACTCCAAGCCGGCGATAATGACCCTTATCATCTTCGCCTTCCAGGGAGCCTGGAACCTCCAGGGCGGTTCGCTCATCTATTCCGAAGAGCTCAAGACTCTCCCGACTATCGTTCAGCAGATCGCCGCTGTCGGTCTTGCAAGACAGGGCGTAACCTTCGCCTCTGCGGTACTGCTTCTTATTCCGCCGCTCGTTGTGTTCCTGATCGCACAGAGCAACGTCATGGAGACCATGGCGAACTCCGGTATCAAGGATTAAAACAGAGCAATTGGATAAATACGGAAAGGAAACAGGTGATTTGCAGTGAAACATCCATTGAGAAAAGTGCTCAGCCTGACATTGGCAGCCGTTACCGCTGTAAGTATGTCGGTCACCGCCTTTGCAGACGAGCCGTATGATTCTTATAACTACGATAACTGGCAGGACGCAGTCCCCTCCCAGAGCGCTTATATGGTCGAAAAGACAGTAACGGGCAAGGAAATGAAGCTCGACCGCCTCTCGACTCCCGGAGATGAGCTCTATATAAGCGAGAATGCCTCCGCTTCGCTCTCGGATTCAAAGGATATGTGCGTCGATAAAAAACGCAAAGAGCTCTGGATCGCCGATACCGGCAATAACAGGATCCTGAGGCTCAATGCCGAGACCTTCGAGGTCACCGGCTGCTACTATTCGGTAGCCAATTCCTCCGCCGATAACTTCAATGTCCCCCTGGGCATCTATGTTTCCGACAGCGAGGAGCTGGGCCAGCAGGTGGTCTATATCGCAGACTCCGAAAACTTCAGAGTCGTTAAGGCGATCGTCAAGGACGCCAAGACCCTGGAATGTGTCATAGAATATACACATCCCCAGGACCCGCTCTATACCGCCAATACCTTTATCCCCAAAAAGGTCCTGGCAGACAGAGCCGAGAATGTCTATGCGATAGTAAACTCCGTTAACTCCGGTTCCTGTATCTTCTCAAGAGAAGGTAAGTTCAAGGGATTCTACGGCGCAAACCGTGTCGCCGTTACAGCCGCGGTAATCGCCCAGAGGATCTGGAGAGCTATCGCCTCCGAGGCTCAGCTCGAAGGTATGACAAGAAATGTCCCCATCGAGTATACAAACTTCGATATCGATGAGGACGGCTTCATCTATACCGTATCCGAGATAGCCAACGAGACCAGAACAGACTCAGTAAAGAAGCTCAACCCCGCAGGCTATAATATCTGGAACAACGCTAAGGGCAATGAGTATATCTTCGGCGATATGCAGGGCCAGCAGTGGGACCCTGTCGCCAGAAAGAACCATCAGTCAGTGCTTACCGATGTCGATATCGGAGACGGCGGGCTCATCAATGTCCTCGACTTTGAAACAGGCCGTGTGTTCCAGTACGATAAGGAATGTAACCTTATCTGTATCTTCGGAACAAAGAACTCTACCGCCGACCAGAGAGGCGCTATGGCTAACCCCTTCGCAGTAGAGTCCTTCGGCAGCAGAGTCTTCGTGCTCGATGCCGCTAAGTCCAAGTGCGATATAACCGTTTTTGAGGTAACTCAGTTCGGCAGATATCTGCACGACGCCTTCTCCCTCTACGACGACGGACGCTATGTGGAAGCTAAGGCGGCCTGGGATCAGGTCATCAAGCGCGACGGCGGCTATACTCTCGCCTATGTCGGCCTCGGAAAAGCCGCACTAAACAGCGAAGAGTATTCCAAGGCTCTTAAATACTTCAAGACAGCTTACGACCAGGATGATTACGATAAGGCCTTCAAATATGCAAGAGAAGCGTTCCTCAGAGACCACTTCGTTGCTATAATCGTTATCATCGGCTTGCTCATAGCCCTCCTGATAGTAAAGAATATCCTGAAGAAAAAGGGCATCAAGCTCATAAAACCAAAAACAAAACTGGCAACCTCGGGCGCCGCAAGAGCAAGAGCCCGTAAAGCCGTAAAGGACGAGGAGGATTGATGATATGTATGAATTTACACCTATGGGGTGGGTAAAGCATGTTGTCTTTCACCCCGTTGAAGGATTTGAAGACCTGAGATGGAAAAAGCAGGGCTCAATGAAGATAGCGCTCGTTATCGTCTTCCTGCTGTTCGTTGTAATGGTTGCCGACAGACAGCTCACAGGCTTCCAGTTCAATACCGCTTATGTTAAGGTGTTCAACGTTATCCCGCTGCTCGTTCAGTCGGTAGTCTACTTCTTTACATGGGTAATCGGAAACTGGGCTCTCTGTACCCTGTTCGACGGCGAAGGAACTCTGAAGAAGATCTGCATCTATTCCGCTTATGCTCTCGTTCCCTATATCTTCTGCAGCGCTCTCTCGATCTTTATCTCAAACTTTATAGTTCAGGAAGAACGTATCTGGATGACAGCGATTTATTACCTCGGCCTTATCTGGTCCGTAGTGCTGATGATCCAGGCGATGAAGGCAGTGCATCAGTACAGCTTCCCCAAGACCATCGTTTCGATGATCTTTACTCTCGTGGCTATGCTGCTGATCCTCTTCCTCGCGATCCTGCTTCTCTCGCTCTTCCAGCAGCTCTATGTGTTCGGCTATTCGATCTACACAGAGATCTCGTATCGTATCAGAGGCTAAAAAGAAACGGTGGTGTAATGTAAATGGCTAACAGAAAAATGAAAAAGGCGATAGTGTTTGCCCTTGTCCTTACAATGCTGATGCCTCTGGGCTCTGCTGCAGCGGAAGAAGAAGAAAAAGCAGCAGATGCAGCCTCCGAGACCGCTGCGGAAAAAGGCGGAGATGAAGGAGAAGAGAAGGAATCGGCAATAAAGAGCAAGCTCGCCGAAAGAATTACCGAAGATGAGGCACTCGCTTTGTGTACCTCGGCCGCTTCCAATGATAAGTTCGAGCTTCTGTTCGACCAGAAGAACGACAGATGGGCTGTTAAGGATAAGAAAACAGGCTATGTATGGTGGAGCTCTCCGATAAATGTTCTCGCAGAAGAGGATGCGCTCGTCGCAAGTAAGAAGAAAAAGATGATCGCCTCCAGCGCCGCAGTCAAAGCAGGCTCAAGAGAGAACGGCTCGGAATCCGCCGCACAGTATTCAAAGGACGGCCGCACAAAGTACAGCAAGGAAAATGGCGGCTTCAAGATAGCTTACAGCTATACCAAGGGTAAAGCAAAGGGCATCAGCTTCACAGCTCATGTCAAGCTGGAGGAAGATTGCGTCTATGTTTACGCCGATGCCTCAGAGGTGGTCGAGGAGGATACCTCCGCTACCAGCGGTATCGTGCTCGACAGGCTCCAGCTCGCCCCCGCCTTCGGCTCGGTAGGTATTACTGATGAAGACGGCAATCCTACCAAGGGCTATATCATAGTCCCCGACGGCTCCGGCGCTGTTATCGAGTATAACAACAAGAAAGCTCATTATAATGAGTATGAGCAGAGGATATACGGCAGAGACTTTACTCCCGTATCCCTGAACGCTCCCCGTGTGACAGAACAGGCATATCTCCCCGTTCTCGCTTCTGTCAGCGGAAAAACAGGCTTTGTCGCCATCGCTACCGACGGCGAGGGCAACGTTATCGCAAATGCAAAATCCTCCGGGCAGGACAGCCAGATCTATAACAGCTGCTGGTTCGAGTTCGAGGCCAGAAGCCGCGATGAGTTCTTTATGAGCGGCGATAACACCAATAAGATGACTGTTATCGAAAAGGGCGACATAAAGACAGAGCGCTTCGGCGTTAAGTTCTATCCCCTTGTCAAGGACGAGGATATCAATTACGCCGACTGCGCAGAGGTATACAGAAATTACCTCATCAAGGAAAAGGGCCTTACCAAGAAAACAACAGAGAACTATGACCCGTTCTATGTCGATTTCTACGGCGGAGTCCTCAAGCAGACTTCGATCCTCGGTATCCCCTTCAACCTCAAGACAGAGATCACAGGCTTCGAGCAGGCCGGAAAGATCATCGACGAGCTCAATGCCCGCGGGATCAAGGATACTATCGTAAACTATAACGACTGGACAAATAAGTCTATCAAGCATACGGTATCCACCTCGGCAAGCGCTTCAGGGACCCTCGGCGGCAACGGAGATTTCAAGGACTTCCTCGGGAAATCCGGAGTAAATGTGTTCCCGACAATGGATAACTTTACAATGGAATCCAGCACCTGGGGATACCTCACATTCTCCAACACCGCAACAAGGATCTCAAACGCATATTCAAGACAGGTCAAGTACAGCCCCGCCTTCGGAGTCGCCGTAAACGGCATCTCTCCCGCGCTGATCGCCCCCAGCACCTATGTCAAGATCTTCGACGAGATGATCGAGAGCTATAAGGACGAGGATATCAAGAATATCGGCTTCGGTCAGCTCTCCTACAGGCTGGTCAGCGACTACTCCAAGAAGAATCCCTCGGTAAGATCGACGACAATGAAGACTATCGTCGATGGCTATGAGAAGGCAAATGAGGAAATAGGTTCTGTCCTCTGCTCAAGCGCAAACTCCTATGTTATCCCCTATGCTTCTCAGATAACCAATGTCCCGGTTTATTCCAGCGGATTCAATATCACAGATTACGACATCCCCTTCTATCAGATGGTAGTTCATGGCTATGTTCCTTATTCGACAAAGCCTATCAACGCAAGCTCCAATACAGGCGATATGTTCATGAATGCAGTAGCCGCAGGCTCCGGCATCCATTACGATTTCACCTACGAGGAATCTTCGATCCTTCAGGATACAGATTATAACGACCTGTATTATACAAACTATGAAGGCTGGCTCGATCTTGCCGCAAGACAGTATACCATCGCAGATCTCGTCCTCTCGGAAGTCTCCGATATGACGATCAGTAAGTATGAAGTATCGCCCAATAAGCAGATACTTACTACTACTTACACCAAGGACGGTAAGAATGTTGTCGTAACAGTTGACAAATCTCTCGCAGTTGTGACCATCGACGGTAAGACCTACGATATGGCCAGCGCGATCGAAGGAGGTGCAGAAGGCAGATGAGTGAATTTGAAAAGGACTTGTCCGGGCAGGAGCTCGAAGAAGCAGTAGAACAGACAGCCGGAGCCGCTGAGGAAGCAGCCGAGGAAGCCGCAGAAGCTGTTTCGGAAGAGACCGCAGAGGCAGCCGAGGAGGTCAGCGAGACCGCCGAAGCATTTGCCGAAAGCACCGAAGAGGCAGCAGCAGAAGCCGCCGAAAGCACAGAGGAATTCGTCTATAACTATAAGAGCGACGACGAAGAGCCCCCCGCAAGGAATTCCAAAAAGCAGAAGGGCGTCAAGATCTCCTATGAGAGAAAGAAACACCTCTATGGCTACGGCTTCATCGCCCTCTGGATCGTCGGCGCGATCTACTTCTTCGTCTATCCTCTGATAGTATCGCTGATCTATTCCTTCCATACCACATCCGTCGAGGAGGGCGGTATGGTGCTTAAGGACGGCGGATTTACAAACTATGTAAACGCCTTCAGACACGACCCGGATTACACAAAGGCTCTCGTTGATACGCTCTCCAATACAGCGCTGAAAACACCTCTGATCCTTGTGTTCTCCATCTTCATCGCAGTTATCCTTAACCAGAAGTTCAGAGGAAGAACTTTCGCAAGAGCTGTATTCTTCCTCCCCGTTATCATCGCTACCGGCCCTGTAATCAGTATCATCAACGGCGATATGAGCACCAGCGGCGCCAGCGCATCGGGCAGCGCAGAGCAGTTCTCGACAATGTTCGAGGCGAACCTCGTAGACCAGCTCCTGAACTTCCTGGGTATCTATAACATAAGCGACCGATTGACAGAAATAATCAATTCGCTGACATCAGACATCTTCAACCTTGTGTGGAACTCCGGTATCCAGATCCTGCTGTTCCTCTCGGCATTGCAGGGAATACCCTTCTCCGCAAAGGAAGCCGCACAGATGGAAGGTGCGACAAGCTGGGAGTATTTCTGGAAGATCACTATCCCCTATATCAGCCCGCAGATCCTTACCTGTCTCGTTTACACCGTTGTCGATTCCTTCGTTGACCCCGGCAACCAGGTAATGGAGAAGGTTATGGGTAAGGCTAACCAGTGGGAGCACGGTTATTCGGCAGCGATGGCCTGGGCTTACTTCCTTATCATTGCCGTCGTACTCGCAATAGTCGTTGCGATCATCAATAAGTTTATTTACTACGAAGTAGAGTAAGGGGGGATTATAGTGGCAACCAAAAAGGAAGAAAAACTGTTTGAAAAAGAGCGAAAGGCCGCTATAAAGGCCCGCCATAAGAGAATGAAGGAGGAGGGTATCGAAAAATACCTTACTCCCGAGCAGATACGCTATAACAGGAATAAGGCTATCGTCGGTTCTATCTGGCCGATATTCAGATTCCTTATCCTCTTCGGCCTCTGCTTCGTAATCCTCTACCCCCTGCTGTATATGATATCTACTGCGTTCAGACCCAACGAGCAGATGAGCGACCCTTCGATCGTCTGGCTGCCGAAGAGCCTTACGCTCCAGAACCTCAAGGACTCGGCCGAGATCATGCACATCTCTGAATGGGATTGGAGCAGCATGAGATCCAATACATTCTTCAACACCGTCGTTATGAACGTCGTTGCCTCTGTGCTCCAGGTTATCACCTGTTCTATCACAGGCTACGGCTTCGCAAGATTCCAGTTCAAAGGCAAGAGCATACTCTTCGGTATCGTCGTAATGATGATCATCGTTCCTCCGCAGATCATTACTATCCCGCTGTTCATGCAGTTCAGATATTTCTTCGGAACGAGCTTATCCCTCATCGACACCGCCTGGACAATGTATCTGCCTGCGATGTTCGCCAACGGCTTGAGAGCCGGTCTGTTCATCTTCATATTCCGACAGTTCTTCCGAGGGCTGCCCAAGGAGCTTGAAGATGCGGCCTATCTCGACGGCTGCGGACCGTTCAAGACCTTCCTGGTAGTAATGGTCCCCAACGCGAAGACCTCTTTCCTGACAGTATTCCTGTTCTCGATCGTATGGTACTGGAACGACTTCTATGTATCGAGCTCATTCTTCAAGGACACCAGAACGGTAGCTCTTCAGTTAAAGAACCTGTCCGCATCGCTTATCAAGGATAAGTTCAACAACCAGAGCCCCGGAACGAGAGCCATCATCGTATGGCTGGAAGCCGGATGCGTTATCTCGATAACGCCGCTGCTGATCATGTATGTATTCTTGCAGCGATACTTCATTGAAGGTATTGAGCGTTCCGGTATTACAGGTATGTAAACAAAAAAGCTCCCCATCCCGGGGAGTTTTTTTTAGCTCCGAAACACGTCGCTCCCTTCGGTCGCTAGCTGTCGTGGGTGGGTCGTCTGTACGCCCTGCGACGCTGCCGGGAGGTTCAGCGGCGTCTTTCCATTAGAGGGGCGGAACGTTGTTAGCGGCGGGGTCACAGAACAAGTACTGCACCGCAAAAAGCGGGTAACATTGCGCCAATCCAAGGGCGCGCCAGCCCTTGGCAGGGGGTCAAGGGGGACAGCGTCCCCTTTGCAGAGCACGAGACAG
>CAMNNQ010000128.1 GCA_946545645.1 uncultured Clostridia bacterium
GCAGGACAGAAAAGAGACTTACGATAAGGACACCAACCCGAACGGCAGGTGGAGATGTTTCAGCGCTGAGGAAGTAAGTCAGCGTGAGGATCTGAACTTCAAATGGCTTGACTTCACCGAGGAGGATGAGCGCTCTGTTGACGAGATAATCGGTGATATGCAGGCGCAGGCAGACGTTATCAATAATTCTCTTGCAGCTCTCAGAGAAATACTGGGAGGTATTAGCCTTGATTGATACAAAAGCATTACGCAGCCATGTGCTTGACCTTGCCATACAGGGCAAGCTGACCGAGCAGCTTCCGAGCGACGGCACTGCGGAGGAATTATATCAGCAGATACAGGCTGAAAAGCAGAGGTTCATTTCCAATATTAAATCAGAAGATATTCCATTTGATATACCAAGCAACTGGAAATGGGTTAGATTAGGCGAAATTGTTTCTATTTTAGGTGGAAAAAGAATACCAGCAGGAAGAAGCCTTACAACTGATAATACAGGTCATAAATATATCAGGGTTTCTGATATGAAAAATATGTCTGTAGAGACATCAAATCTATTATACGTTCCCGAAGATATATACCCTAAAATTTCTCGATATATCATTAATAAAGAAGATGTGTATATAACTGTAGCAGGTACTATCGGTAGAGTTGGTACTATTCCTGATGAAATTGACGGCGCTAATCTTACAGAAAACGCTGATAGATTGGTATTTACATCATTAGACAAAAATTGGCTGGTATTTACTTTATCAGCAGATACCGTTCAAAAACAGATTAGTTATCTGACAACTCAGGTTGCACAGCCTAAGTTAGCAATAAAAAAAATACAAGAATTTATTTTGCCCCTCCCACCCCTCGCAGAGCAAAAGCGTATAGTTGAGCGTGTCGAGGAGATATTCCGGTTACTTGATACTATTGACCAGGCACAGGAGAAATACTCCGCAGATTCGCAGATACTCAAAGCCAAACTCATTACCGCAGGCATTCAGGGCAAGCTCACACAACAGCTACCCTCAGACGGCACAGCCGAGGAACTGTATCAGCAGATACAGGAGGAAAAGAAAAAGCTAATCAAGAAAGGCAAGCTCAAAAAGGAAAAGCCCCTGCCGGAGATCAAGCCGGAGGAAGTGCCTTTCGAGATACCGGAGAATTGGAAGTGGGTGAGGTTGGGAGAGATATGCAAAAGCGTCATGGATGGCGATCATCAACCGCCGCCGCAAACTAACGAGGGAATGCCGTTTATTGTAATATCAAATCTCTCTAATGGCGTGCTTGATTTTTCAAACACACGCCATGTTTCAAAGGAATACTTTGATTCTCTTTCAAATGAGAGAATTGCCGAACAGGGCGACATCCTATTCACAGTCACTGGGTCATTTGGCATTCCAATTAAAGTTGAAACAGACCAGCAGTTTTGCTTCCAAAGGCATATTGCTCTGTTAAAACAGCTTGACAGTATCAACACAAACTACTTGCTTCACGTTCTGAAAAGCGAGTTTGTATATAAACAGTGCGATGATGTTGCTTTGGGTGTTGCTCAAAGAACTGTTGGTATAAAACCGCTACGGAATTTTCTAATTTCACTCCCGCCCCTCGCCGAGCAAAAGCGGATAGTTGAGGTGCTGGAGAGGGTTGTGGGGGTACTGTGATTTTATACATCATAATAGTTTAAGTCAAATAATCCATAATTATGAAATGGAGCAGAACATGATTAAAGGATTCATTAATTATAACAACAAGAATATACCTTTTGTAATAAACACTTTTACAGTAGAATTATTTTCAAATGATTGTGTATTAAATGATTTTAGAAAAGAGTACCGCTTTAAAACCGATTTTGTTCTTAAAGGTGAATATAGTGAATCAGGAGTTCATAAGGGAATTGTAACGTTTTTTGTTAATTATTGCATTGCTGATAGCTTGTATCTGCATTGCTATATCCTTAATATATTGTATGATGATAATGATATCGATACTATAGGATTTGAATCTCCTTTCCTAGATGATATTTTCAAATACAAATATAATTATCTTGATATGATAAGAAACGGGGTTAATCTAGGAATACAACAAAAAGAAGTATATTCGATTCCACTTAAAATGAATTCTCATGAATATACAGCAAGCTATTGCATAGGTCATAATCATCGGATGGGGCTTTTGGAGGATTTTGAAAAGCATGGTGAGTTGCTTTTAAATCTCAATGAGAGAACTATTCAAGAATACTATAGTCTTTCTGTAGTAATTAATCGTCTGGCTACGTTTATGACTTCCTACTCCAAAACATCATTTAAAAGAATAACATTATATAAAAAAGGTATGAAAAGAGGTTGGTTATATACTCCTATTGTTTTAGAAAACAGTTTTTCGGGATACGATGTTGTTTTTAATAATTTTGAAGTTATGAATTATATTCCAAAAATTCTAAATAATATTGCACTGGATACAGGAAATCAAATTGAAAAAAGTATCCCATTAGGACATATAAAAGACGATAATTCAACTTTTTCACCGCAGCGGTTTATTGAACAGGTTATGGCATTTGAATATTTGTATGATAAAATAGATCATCAAAAAGCACAAAATAATAGATTCACTTTAAAAGATGAGCTAAAAGAGCAGTTTGACAATTATTCTAATTTGCTATCAGATGTTAGGTTTTCGTCGGATAATGCAAGTGAAAAAATCAAGGAAATAAGGCGCAGAATCACGCACGGGTATAAGTATTGGTATGATTTTTCAACTGATCAAAAAATACAGCTTCTGATGATATTACTTGATAAGTTAATTGCAAAAATGAGCCTGAACTATATTGGTTTCACAGATCTGGAGATTAAAATATATCATCAGGAAATTGTGTTGTAAGGAATGTAATAGTTTATAGAGGTGATTCAAATATGGTACGTAAAGTATTCTTTAGTTTTCATTATCAGAATGATATCAGTAGATCAATGGTTGTCAGAAACAGTTGGGTAACACAAGGAAAGGAAGCAGCAGGATTTACAGATAAAGCAGAATTTGAAAAGCTCAAAAGGACAGGCGATTCTGCTGTTAAAAAGTGGATTGATTCACAGTTGTATGGCACGTCAGTTACCGTTGTACTTATTGGAAGCGAAACACTAAATCGCCCTTTTGTTAAATATGAAATATGCGAAAGCATTAATAGAGGAAATGCGGTCATCGGTGTATTCATCCATAACGTTAAGGATATGGTAACTAAAAGCACTTCACTTAAAGGAAATGCGCACACTATAATTGGCTCAAGAAATGGACGTTCCATTTATTTTGATGAGATTTGCGATGGATTATATGACTACATTGCTCAAGATGGTTATAACAATCTCGGAAGTTGGATTGAAGCAGCCGCCAAAAAGCATAATAAATAACGCAGGAGGTTATTATGGCAGTTACAAAAGAAGAACTTATACGAGAGTATACCAGGGCTATTCAGGAAGGTAATGCTGCTATATTTGCCGGAGCTGGATTATCAAGGCCATCAGGTTTTGTGGATTGGAAAGGTTTGCTCAAACCGCTTGCAGATAGTATTAATCTTGATGTTAACAAAGAGCATGATTTATTGTCTGTGGCTCAGTATTATCGGAATCAAAGAGGTACTCGTACAAGTATAAATCAAGCTATCATGAATGCTTTTTCTAAGGATGTTACAATTAATGAAAATGTGCGAATCGTTACACGTCTTCCTATATTCACATACTGGACCACAAATTATGATGAGATAGTTGAAAATGGAATTAAAGCAGCAAATCGTAATCCCGATGTTAAATCCGAATCTGAGAAGCTTTCAGTTATAAAACCAGATCGAGATGCAATTGTTTATAAAATGCATGGAGATGTAAATAATCCTGCTAAAGCAGTTTTGACGAAAGAAGATTATGATCTCTATGAAAATCATCGTCCTTTATTCAGAACAGCTTTACAAGGGGATTTGGTATCAAAAGTCTTTTTGTTTATTGGTTTTAGCTTTGAAGATCCAAATATTGATTATATTCTCAGCCAAATTCGTTCGTTGTTGGGAGAAAACATTTCTACTCACTACTGTTTTTTTAAAAGAGTCCAGCAATCAGATTATACTGATTTGGAAGAGTATGGATATAATAGAGCTAAACAGGATTTACAAGAAGAAAACCTCCGGAATTATGGTATTCAAACTGTTTTTGTCGATGAATATGATGAAATAACTGAAATCCTTCGTGACCTTGAAAAAAACTATAAGATGAAGAAGGTATTTATATCTGGAAGCGCTGATGCGTTTTCTGATCCCTGGAGTAAAGAAACGGCTGAAGAATTAGCTGGAAAACTTGCGGGTGTATTAGTTCGCAAGTATTGTCGTATCACTTCTGGATTTGGACTTGGAATCGGCTCTGCAGTCATTAACGGAGCGTTGGATGTGATTTACACTGAGAAATATAGACATATTGATGAGCATCTGTGCCTTCGCCCATTTCCTCAAAATATTAGTGATCCAACTGAACGTGCTGAAAAGTGGAAAAAGTATAGAGAAGAAATGTTAGCGGAAACAGGAGTATCTATCTTTATGTTTGGAAACAAAAAAGATGCAGAAACTGGAAGCATAATTGAAGCTAATGGATGTATGCAAGAATTTGAAATTGCAAAATCAAAAGGGAATATTATTATTCCAATTGGTTCTACCGGGTACGCAGCTAAGACAATTTTAGAGACTGTAAAAAAAGATATGGCTAACTATGATTATTTGTCAAAATACATTGATATATTAGAAACAGAAACTGATATAGACAAATTAATACGATGTGTGATAGAGATAATACAAAGTAACCTATATTAAGGAGTGAGTTCGATGGGCAGAAAGATATTCGTCTCTTACAAGTATAAAGACAGCGATGTAAAAGAATTGTCGGGAGTCACCTCGCCAACTTGGCCATGTGACTATGTGAACTATATCAAAGACACTATTTTGGATGATGATGATATCTATAAAGGCGAGAATAGCGATGAAGATATTTCTTCTTGGGATGAAGATGATATATGGGATCATCTAAAAGACAAGATTTATGATAGTACGATTACGATAGTACTAATTTCGCCTAATATGAAAGAGCCAGGAAAATGGCAGAAATCACAGTGGATTCCTTGGGAAATATCATATTCTCTCAGGGAAACTACAAGAAACGACAGAACAAGTCATAACAACGCTATACTTGCAGTGATCCTTCCAAATAAAAAAGGTTCTTACGATTATTATGACAAAGATGACTTGTTTCCAATATTAAAAGATAATATTGACAATGGATATATCTACGTCGTTACATGGGAGGATTTTAAAAAGTATCCTAACGTAGATATCAGCCAGGCATTTGACTATAGAGACCAAACACCGTCATACAAAATAAAGAAATCCATATAATAATTGTTCATAAAAAAATGCTGTACATAATACCTAGCAATCCTCGTGTAAAAGAATTAAAGCTATATACTTTTATGATTATAGTTTTTTATAATGGATAAAGAGGTGACAAAATGTCAAACGAATACAACTGGCAATATGACCTTGAAGAATATATCAAGCAGGGCGAGCCTGAGCGTGCCGAAAAAAGCTATGCCTGGCAGACAGCCATCGGCTTGCAGGACGTTGACGGCTTAAAGACTTCTGATTATCTTCTCGATACTGCAAAAGATCACATTGAGGGAAAGATAACTATTGAAGCAGCCAAGACCAGGATACAGTCCTATTATGAACAGCGTGACAAGCGTGCAGAGATCGAGAGCCCGAGCGAGGAAGCGGATAAGGTTTCTGTAAGAATAGCTGAGCTGCTTTCCGAGAAGACATTTCAGTTCTCTCCTGCCGAGCTCTGCTCGATCCACCGCAGACTTTTCGAGGGTATAATAAAGAAAGCAGGTCAGTTCCGCACATACAACATCACAAAAAAGGAATGGGTGCTGAACGGCAATACGGTCTTTTATGCCTCATTTGACAGCATAAAGGAAACACTTGACTACGATTTTGAGCAGGAGAAGCAGTTTTCTTATCAAGGCATCTCCGCCGAACAAGCGGTGAAGCATATCGCAAAATTTACCTCCGGGATATGGCAGATACACCCATTCTGCGAGGGCAACACAAGGACTACTGCGGTATTTGTCATAAAGTATCTGAAAACGTTTGGATATAATATCAGCAACGAGGTGTTTGCCGCAAATTCCTGGTATTTCAGAAACGCTCTTGTGCGTGCCAATTATAACGATCTGAAGAATAATATTCATTCCACCACAGAATATCTTGACAGATTTTTTGAAAATCTCATAATGAACGGAACGAATGAATTAAAGAACCGACAGCTTCACGTTGACTATGAAAAAGTTCAAAGTGCAGATCCTAAGATTTCAAAGTGCAAAAATTGCACTTTGGAAGAAATGGCTATCATCAGCATTATGAAAGATAATCCGAATGTCACCCAAAAGAAAATCGCTGAGCTGACAGGCAAATCTGAGCGCTGGGTAAAGACAAGAACCGTCGAAATGCAGGAGAAAGGATTGATCTCCAGAGAGAACGGAAAACGAAACGGAAGATGGGTTGTGTTTATTGATTGAATGGTTTTCTGTAATTGGATAATGGATACACTTAACCAGAATGCTTATATACCAACTATATTTGCGACTCTAAGAACTATTTACTAATCTAAAAGAAGAAGCATTCCAAAATTGAAAATATATAAAAAAGGAGCCTTAAAAATCCAGATTTTTGAAGTCATAATAAGAGTATTTAACATATAGCAATCCAACAAAGGTGATAAGATGTCAAAAGATAAGAACAATAATAATTTCGTTGATCAAATAATATTAAAGGCCTTCTTTGATAATGAACAACAAAAATGGGATGAACTACGAAACAGAGAAAATGAAATCTTGAGTATTGTACAAAGAGAATATTCTGAATACTTTAGTGCATTGTTTAAAGCCGAACTTCCTACATATACAATAAAACAAGGTACTCCATTGTTTCGTGCAAGATGTATTAAAAGTACTGATGAATCAAAGTTAGGTGTCAATATCTCTGATGTAATTGAATCTTTTTATAGGGTGATTCTATCCGATGAAGAGATTAACTTATTAAATCAAGAAAAGAACACAGGACCATTGAGGTTTTCCATTCAGCATTTATTTATGTTAAAAGCACAGAATATGAAAGCATATAGTGCAGATGAGCAAGAAAGAATTGATTCATTAATTAGTGAGAATAGCATTCCTAAAGTATATGGATTTCAAGAAAAAGATAGTCGAGTTCCACCTCAAATGTTCAGAAAAGCCGGAAGACTCAATACAGTTTCAGATGCGTTTTTATACGTCGCGTTCGATAAAGACACAGCTATACACGAAATGCGGCCTTCAATCGGTCAAAGATATAGTGTTGCTGAATTTCAATTGAATAAAGAACTTGTTCTTGCATGTTTTACAGATAAGATTTATTCTGATGTCAAATATACACCACTGTGGTCACTAATTGATAAAATTAGTGAGCCTAACACAGATAATACTGAAGTGTTCTATCATATCACTCAGACAATGGCACATGTTATTAAGGAACAAGGTTATGATGGCATTGTTTATAATAGTGCTTTGTGTAAAGGAAAATACAATGTCCTTCTTTTTGATGAATCACATGTGGATTTCATATCATCAGAGATAACAGAAATACAAGATGTGAGAATTACATATACTACAATTCTTCCATTTTCAAAAGATTACAATAGTCCAATCGAGTTATCATTAGTGCATAAGAGAAAAGATATAGACTTTACAGTTCATGCATTTGCTACAATTACGTCAGAAGGAATCCGAGTATTAAAAGGAAGCACAATAGCTCCTATCAATGATTTGATACACTCACTATTAACCAATGATAATAAAAAGAAACGATTAGAATGTAAAGTTGAAAATAATATACTACAAGAAGATGTCTTGTTTGAATCCGTTTCTGGTGCTGCTCAATTTGTAATCGGCAAAAACTCAAACGGTAAAACCTCTTGGAAGACAAAAGATGGAAAAACAATAAAAGATCTTGAAAACAATATATAGGTTTTATAATCTTTAAGATATTACATATGAAAATAGCCGACCCGTCACCGGATCGGCTATCGCAATTAATTCATTCAATCGGTCTCAACATTTCCATCACCATCTGTCCCCCAATCCTAACCCCATTCACAAACTCCTGCCTGTTGTTAATGCTGATAAGCTCGAACTGAGCACTCTGATACTTGTCAAACAACTTTCTGATCTGCGGATAGGTGTTCAGCAGCTCCGTCTCGGCAGCGACAAGTGAGTCCATAGCTTTCTTATACTCCTCGCAGGAATTGCTGTATGTCCCAATAGGAAACAGATCTCCATTGTACATCTCTTCAATGATATTCATAGTTATTCTCCTTAAAAATAGATTCAGAGATGTCAGAGGCCTGTCCATTATTCTTACGAAAACTTATGATTTTTTGCATCAAGCTGCAAAAGTTACATCAACGCAAAATGCGTAAAATAGGGGCTTTACGGAAGATACGCTAAAACGCAATAATCGAATCTTTCAATTCAAGTCCCGTCACTCCGACCAATAGAGAGCCTTGTATATCGCGTAAATACGCGGTTTACAAGGCTCTTTATTTTGCCGTTTTTGGGGTTGGTCTTTATCTGGTCTTTGTTCTTGGAAATTGGTCACCCGGCGGTCTTTTCAGGCTCCTTTTCATCCTCGTCCCCGCCCAGCAGCACATCCGCCACCACGTTGCTCGCCCTGACCTTCGCCTCCTGAAAGTAATGGGAGTACGTTGATAAAGTCGTTTGCGGGGTCGAATGGCCTAACATCGCGGCTACTGTCGTCGGGTCGATGCCGGCTTCGATCTCAACGGATGCGAAGAAATGGCGGAAGGAATGCAAGCCGTAGAAGGGAAAATTCCGCTTTTTGCACTCCCGTTCGAGCCAGGTGTAGGGTGTGTTATTGTGCATCGGCCGTCCGTCCCAGGTGGTGAACAGCCTGTCGGTTTCGTTCCATTTGTCGCCCATTCCCGCGATATATTCATCCTGCTCGGCTTTGTAGGCAAGGAGCAGATCGGCGAGCACCTCCGGGAAGTCGATTATTCTTCGCGACTTCTCAGTCTTGGTGGTGTCGGTGTACATACCCTTTTTCATAGTGTAATTCGATGTGCGGATAACGTGGATCGTTCATCAAAAACATCCGTATACTTTTGGAGATCATCAGCGCCGATCTGCCCGCTGTCCACCAAAAACTCAAGGAGAAATTCCAAACCGATTTTCAAGTGCGCAAGCATATCCGGCGTTCTTGTGTGCGCCTTTATTCCATGCTCCGTCAGCTTTCTGATAAACATTTCGCGGTAGGATTCAAACTTATCACGCAGCATATCTGAAAATGTTTTTGCATCTGAAAGATATTTCTGCTTTATCCAATCGACATACCGCATCATCATTCCCGACAACACATTCTGCCTTGCGAGCTTTTGATACTCCGAGAACTCGTTGAGGATGATATCATTTTCATCAAGTTCAAAATAAAGATACCAAGCCTCGCCCGATTCACACAGTCCAAGCGTGCTTTCACTTGTTACTATCGCATTTCCCATCGGCGGCTTGGAGTTTTCTTTTTCAAGTCTGCTGTTCATACGACCTCTGCCGGAACGATCACCGTAGTAACGTGAAATGCATTGCGCGATCTCACGCATTTCCTGCTCTTTGTACATCCCCGACGGGTGGAAATCATCAATGCAGGTCAGCACATCTTTCAGATAATATATATCTGCGAGGATGCTGTTTGCTGTGTCGTGGAAACTCATCGGCAAATCACTCGCCGTAAAGATGCCGTAAAAAGAACAGAAAAGCGCCGCAAGCGAGGACTTGCGGCACCCGGTTTTTCCTATTATCGCGGCAACAAATTTCGGTTCGTAACCTGCGATTTTTAAGAAGTGATTCAGCGGACACAGAAATGTCAGAGCCAGCATCGGCAGCATGATTCTTTGCGGAGCAAAGCTGTTTTCAAGCATAGCGGAGAGAAAGATCAGATCGTCCTTCTCGCAGGGAACAGTAAACCTATACCGATTCAGCCTTCCTTGCAACTCGACTTTTTTATCTGTGACATTTTCATTCGGCATAAGAAATTCATATCCGTCGGGGAACTCACGCCAGCCTGTCTGCAAAAAGATTGTTTCGTTACGCACCTCCTGCTTTGTCAAAAGAATCGCGTGGCATATCTTCGACAACACATTCTGTCTCGGGATCACAGCGCCGTACTGACCCCAGCGCTGCAATAACCATTTCATACTCTGCATCTCATCGGCACTGACGATCTGCTCGGACAGCAATGTTCCGTCCTTGTAGGTGCCTGCGATGCGGAACAGTTTTCTTTGTTCGGCGCCGTCATCGAGGGTGATCTCAGATCTAAGGACGGGAACAAAGTCCGCAAGCTTAACCTCGATGACCTGCTCCTTGACCTTGATGCGCTCGCAGAGACAGCCGTCCTTTACGACATAGGGCTCGTGATAGACCGACTCATCTATCACAGGGTTTTGCATAATTTCATTCAAGTTACCAAACCTCCTTCGGCTCTCATATATTTTTTGCGTATTACAGTATTACAGATCGGCGCAGACAACGCAGATGCGGACTTTGCAAGGCTTGGCGGCGTATTACATTTCGCATTACAGCGGTATTACATCCGCATTACACTGCACCGATCCGAACACTTTTATACGCTTGACGACTAAAAAAGTGAACGCAGTATTCATATTCCCCGGAGGGCATTTCTGAACACCTGCCGGTGATTTTTTCAAAACTACCGCAGAGGTAGAATTGAAAATCTGCGAATCAAAACTGTCATTTCGGCAGTTTTAAGATCATCTGAAACTAAAAAAGTCTGGTCTGAATAGCATCAGCCCGGCAAAAAGTGAACGCAGTATATTATTCCCGAAGCATAAGTTTTGGAGGGGGGTGATCTATGCGTCGGGGATATTGATATTTGAACAGTAGGGTTTCCGTCATGAATTGCGACGGTATTCTGCATTATCAGAATAAAAGTGACACCAGTATTCATTTTACTCCACCCCAATGACAGTTTACCGTTTTTTCAGCCGTTTGCAGACGCACAGCTTTTTCAAGTCGAGCTGCTGCCCGAACAGAAAAAACTGTGCGGCCGTGTCCGGCTTATTAAGAAAGATCAAAAGTGAGAGCAGTATTCATTCAGTGAAACCATATGCCATTTTCGCATTTTGTATATGCCCGGAACAGAAAATGCGGGAGCAGTATTCATATTCCCGGAAAGGGCTATTCTGAACACTTTTTCATCCACAACTTCGGAACTACTGTTTCGGTATATCCAAAAAGCCGTCCAGCGAGCGCCTTTTTCAGCCCTGCGGAACAGCTTTTGTAAAAATATGAAAGCAAAAAATGCCAGGTCAACACAGTGTTGGCTCGGCATTTGCGGTAGCAGTATATATTTCCGGCAGAGGTGGCTTTTGAACACTTTTTCATTGTTGCTTGTGTTTGAATAAATGAAACAGAACCAGCTTCGGGAGATCTGACGGAGTTCCTGTGCATTACAAATATAACACCGCATCTACTTGTTATCTTTGGATGATTACTAACCGCGCAATTTCAGCCTTTCTCTGCGCTTCCCTTGACACACTATACTCCAAGAATAATGAGGCGCAGTAATCTAAAAACACATATCTGTCCAATCCGCTGTACTTATTCCAACTATCCAAAGAAAGATACACACTTTTGAAGAAAGCTGTGATATAATATATCTGACAACGAAACGGGGGTGATCCGATGAACAAGACATGGTACAAGATATATGATGTCTCGGTCCGGGCGCTGCTGTCCTATGCCAAGCCCTGCAGCGGCGGATGGTATTTCTTTCTCGACAAAGCGGCAACGGAGCGGTGCCTTAAGCTGCCCGTCCGGGAGCAGGAGGAGAACGCTCTGTTCGATCAGCTGATGATTATGCGCGGACGCCCGATCACTTCAAAGGAGAGAGGCTTCAACGGCGCATATATGAAGTACGAGCGCGTGGAACGCAAACAAGATATCGGAGTCCTCGGTTTCGACGGCGAGGGGCTTATCTCACCGAAGCTCGCAAAACTGATATGTAAACAGCTTGGTGAGGATCACACCTCGTTTCAGATACGTCTGCCATATATAAAGGGTATGCTGCACGCGGTGGATTTTCACGACTTTTTCAAAAGCTCCGATACCGACTATCTAACCGATATATTCGGTGTCAAGCATAAAGTCCCGGAGGTCGGGATCATCCTGACAAGGAGTATGGTCAAATGCCTAGGCTGGCTGAAAGAGAACAGTATGTCGTGGGAGGATTACTGGAAAGCCTTTGAACGTTACGATCACGCGCTGTATATCTCCGGGACGATAGGCAACGGCAGCTGCGGCAGAACAGAACTGAACTATCAGTTCCTGAACACGCTCTCTCTTACCGCCGACGAGTTCCGTCCCCGTGATCTGCCGCTGACCTTTCCTGCCGATGATGAGAGAGAATGGTTGACCAAAGCCACGGAGCAGGAGTATTATCAGCTCTGCTGTGACGATTCATACCGCCGGGACTTCTTCCTTTCAAAACGGCCTGAAAAGAACAGCTGGGAACGTTATCTGCAGCGGCTTCTGAAGATAAATCCGAAGCTGATCGCCGAGCGGTATTACACTGATATGCTGAAAAAGAAAGCCGAACCTCCATTTTACAGTAGACTACAAAGCTACTTGACATTTCACGGCGCCCGTGATATGATCAGTACAACACGAGAGGGAACACATCCCGGGATCAATTCAGAATATTACACACGAAAGGGTGAAAACGATGAACTCCGTTACGAACAGGACAGCTATAATGTCTGCTAACGATTATCAGTATGATTTCAGCTTTAGTTTTGATCGGCAGGATCAAGGCTCTTTTGTGCTGCATACAAATACTGATAGTTGTTTGATCGTATGACCGGGTTCACCGAACCATCTTCCGATAGAATGACTGCCGTCTGTATGTGGTGCAAGCATACAGACGGTTTATATTTGGCTGATCGAAAGATCAGCTTGGAAAGGTGGTATTCTTATGTCTGCATCTATGCCGACGGTCAACATGACCGCGACAGGCTCTAATATAAAGGCGCTTATCAAAGCGTACGGTCTCAAGATAACCGAGATCCAGAACGTATGCGGATTCAACACTCCGCAGTCGATCTTCAAATGGATGAGGGGAGAGGCGCTGCCCTCTCTCGACAATCTGGTGATACTTGCGCATATCCTTGGCGTTACCATTGATGAGATCATCATTACAAATTAAAACGTCCTGCTTCGGCAGGATACACGGTCCCGTAGTTCAGCGGCAAGAGCGCCTGACTGTCTATCAGGATGTCGCGGGTCCAAATCCCGCCGGGACCGCCTTTTGCAAGCTTGCAGAGGGCGGCATTTTTCCGTTAGCTGTTATGCCCGGCATCCGTAACAGTTGAAATGCTCACTGATATATGGTATGATAAAACAAAAAAATTTCAGAGCGCCCTAACCAAATCAGAATTTTCGCACTATTAAGACAGAAGCTTCTGAAAACCAAAAAGGAGGACAGAGATATGGATAACACCGGACGCCGCGAGAAGGTCGCTCAGATGTCGCAGTCGATATTTCAGTACTGCCTGTCGAGGACAAGTTCATATCAGGAATCGGAGGATCTGGCGCAGGAGATATTGCTGGCGCTGTTTGAGAGCGTTGAAAATCTGCGCGACGAGAAGGCCTTTTACGGATTTGTCTGGCGCACTGCCGACAACATTCTCAAGGGCTGGTACCGCGGACGTGAAAAGCGCAATACCGCAGAGCTTGACGAGAACATCTCCGACAACTGCTGGGAGAGGCTCGAGGAGCAGGCCGAGGAAAACGAACAGCTCCGCCTTATGACCCGGGAGTTATCACTTCTTAATTCAAACTACCGCAGGGTAACGGTGGCCTATTACGTTGACGGGCTTTCGGTGAGAGAGATATCTCAGCAGTTCTCTGTCTCGCAGAGCATGGTGAAGTACCTGCTCTTTCAGTCAAGGAAAAGAATACAGGAGGGCGTAAAAATGAATATGGAAAGAACATTCGGAAAACTCAGCTATCAGCCGGTAGATCTCGGACTTTTCTTCTGGGGCGGCAAGAATAACTACTGGGACAAATTTGACAGCAGGCTCAGGCAGAATATCCTGATGGCCTGCTATTACAGCAAGCAGAGCGAGGAGCAGATATCCCTGCAGCTCGGTATGCCGACGGCTTACCTCGAGGACGATATCAGGGAGCTTGTAAAGTATGACCTTCTCACTGAGAAAAACGGCTTCTATCAGACCAATGTGCCGATCATCACAAAGGAGACCTTTGATGAGATCACCTGTGCCAACAAGCAGGCGGTGGGCAAGATCGCAAATGCTCTGTCAGAGGAGATCGACGGGATGTTAGATGAGGTAAGGGAGCTCGGCTTCTACGGCAGCGATATGTCAAACAACTCTCTGAAATGGATGCTGCTCTCGCTGATACTTCGTCTTGCCTATGTGGACATGGCGCAGGGCGAGCGGGAGCCGGATTATCCGACGGATATCTTCGGCGAGAAGTGCTTCCGCTTCTTTACAGAGGACACCGCGAACGAGCCTGACGGCGGATTCGGAACAGGCGTCAGTGTTTCCTACTGCAAGAGCGGTATGATCGGTTTCTGGGATGTTGCAGTAAACGGAGCGATGCGTCATCCGAAGATGACTTCCGCCCGCGGCGATATGCTGTGCAGGCTGATGAGCGAACAGCCTCAGACAGATAACGAAAAGCTGGTCTGCTCGGAGCTTATCGAGCTGGGACTGGCGGTAAAGACCGAGGACGGCATCAAGCCCAACTTCCCCTGCCTGACCAAAGAACAGGGCGATGCGCTGAATACGGCTATTCAGGACATCGGCAGTGATATCTGTCAGGATGTGCTATCGCGCCTTGATACGGTGAAGGGCATCCTCACCGACCACGCGCCGGCTCATCTGGCGGACTATGTAGGCAGGCTGCCTGTGCTGCTATGCTTCAATGAGACGGAGCAGATAATGAGAGAGCTCTGCGAGAGCGGCTGGCTCATCCCGATGAAGAGCGGAATGTCCGCAACGACAGTGATGTATCTGTATTAAGGCAACACCGCACGACCCGCGGCTAACGCCTCTGATGCACAGTGGTCGTGCGGTGTTGCCTTAACGAACAGCGTTCTGCACAAAGCAGGGCGCTTTTGTTATGCAGAATGCACAGGCATCAAAAACTCATGGGGATTCTGTATGATCCTGCAAAGCTCCACCGGCGGTTTTCCGCATCGGATCTTTTGCAGCGAAAGATCCTGCCCGCTTTTTGTTCATTGACTTTTGGCGATTTTCTGTTATAATATAATCAGGAACGATAATAACGACTGAGTTTTTTCGGATAATACATTCTGAGCAGCTATGCGGCATTATCTGCTGACATTAAATCAGACGGGACAGATATTACGGAGGAAGAAATATGAAGGGGTTTTGTGAGCGGAAATTCAGTTCTATGTTCATATCAGGTACATTCACCAAGGCCGTAATGTATATCATGCTCCTTTGCGACAGCATCATTGCGGGATATTTTATCGGAGAAAACGGAGTCGCCGCGATAAATGCGATCACTCCGGTAACGGGGATCGTTACATTTTTCGGAGATCTTGTATCAACAGGCGTCGGCATTGTTTTCACGCGGGAGATAGGTGCTATGCGAAAGAAACGGGCCGATGAGATATACGGGCAGGGGCTTATCATCAGCATTTCCATAGGCCTTATCTCTGCGCTTACGATCTTTCTGATACAGGATATGTATTTCAGCATAGGCGGAATCAAGGGCGAAATGCTGGAGCAGGCGCTCAAATACTATCGCCTTGCTCCGATCAATGCTTTCCTTACGATCGTTATATTCTATCTCGAACAAATGGTATACAGCGACGGTGATGAGCTTTGCAATAATATCTGCTATGCTTTCCAGATCGGCGGAAATATTATATGTTCAATTATCCTTGCTAAATATATGGGAATGACGGGAATCATACTCGGCTCTGTGATCGGCAACGGGTTGGGTATTGCAGCTTGCTGCTGGCATTATTTCCGAAAGGGGAACACTCTCCGCTTTGTATGGCATCTCTCCTTCAAAGATTTTCTGCTGACATCAAGGTACAGTATCGTGGATTCCTCCGTATACATCTGCTGGGCACTGATGGATTACGTTATGATCGGATTTGTATCAAGCCATTACGGTGAGACAGGTCTTGTCACGCTTGCTGTGGTCGTGAGCCTGATAGAATTCAGCGTTGTACTTGACGGAGTCGGGATGGCGATGCAGCCTTTGATCGGTACATATTACGGAGAAAAAAACCATGTTCTGATAAAGAGAGTAATGAAAGCAGCATTGAAGGCGGCTGTTCTCGAAGGAGCGATAGCAACAGTTCTTATCTGTATTTTTGCGAGACAGTTCTGCGGGCTGTTCGGTATCAGCGGCGGAGCAGCTCTTGCGCCCTCGATCACAGCTATACGCATCGTTTCGCTTGGGTTCACGCTATGCAGTATCGTATCGCTGACGACCTCCTACTATATGCTGATCGACCGCATCAGTATGGCGACGTGTTTTGCGATACTTCAGAACGGATTGCTCTATATCCTTTTCCCTATACTGGGGTCACTGATCTTCGGAATAAACGGAATGTGGGCAGGCTTTATCGTTGCTTCGCTGCTTACACTGATCTCTGCGTATGTATATGTTTATCTGCGGTTCGGAAAGGAAAATTTCCCCTATCTGCTGAAAGATATCGATTCGGAGATCAAGGTGATGGACGATACTCTTACAACTGAAACAGCGGCTTCTCTTTCAGAGAATGTCAAAGATCTCCTGTTATCGCACGATTACCCGAAGAAAACAGCCAACCATGCGGCGCTGTTCGTAGAGGAGATAGGTCTTACTATACTTGAAAAGAACAGAAAGACAAACAAAAAGCTGTTCTTTGAACTCTCTCTTTTCTTTGAAGAGGATTCTGTGCTTATTATCGAACGTGATTCAGGGGAGCTGTTTGATATCTCCGACCCGGATGTCCGGGTGAACGGTCTAAGCGGCTTTGTCCTGAGCGGTCTTATGCAGGCTCATAACGAAAAAGCCTACCTCGTAACGACCGGATATAACCGCAATATGATACGTTTTTTAAGAAATGCAGGGCAGTAAGCCCGCACTTCCGACAGCTTATGAAATAATATAGGCAACACCGCACGACCCGCGGCTAACGCCTCTGCACATCATCTGCCGTGTCAAGCCTGCTTGACGACCGGCTTATCCGTCATGA
>CAMNNQ010000129.1 GCA_946545645.1 uncultured Clostridia bacterium
GGTATGCAGGCGCATATCGCTAAGCCTGTCGATGTCAATATGCTTCTTGAAACGCTTGATCGGGTGTTATCCGAAAGAAAGGAGGCCGGACAAAGAAATGAAGGTAAATAAAAAACTATCTGTTGTTATTATGCTTCTTTCTGTTATGATGGCCGGCTTCTTCTCCCCTTTGAGATCATCCGCGCAGGATAAGCCGCAGAAGATAAGGGTCGGATACTACGAGAACGAGGTCTTTCAGGAGGGCGCCGGAAAAGGCTCTGTCAAATCCGGCTATGCCTATGAATACTATCTCAAGCTCTCGGAATACACCGGATGGGAGTATGAATATGTTTACGGCAGCTTCGGAGATGTTTACCAGATGCTCCTGGACGGAGAAGTCGATCTTCTTGCCGGGCTTGCCTATAAAGAAGAGCGTGAAGCTCTTATCGGCTATCCAGAGCTGCCTATGGGGAGCGAGTCGTATAATTTCGTCAAGCATGATACCGATGCAGACATCACGACCGACCCCAAGAGCTTCAATGGCAGAAAGATCGGTGTTCTGGACAGCGCAATGGTTGATGTGCTGAAAAAATATCTGGATTCAAACAATATCCGGGCGGAGATACAGACATTTTCAGACTACGAGAAACTCTTTGCCGAGTTCGATGCCAAGAGCATAGATATCCTTGCAGCGGAGGGAGACGGCGCCTACGGAAGAGAACACGCAGAAGTTCTGTTCTCCTTCGGCGGCTCGGATTATTTCCTTTGCGTAAGCAAAACACGCAGCGACATTCTGAAAGAGCTTAATGATGCGCAGAGCACCCTTGCTGCCGAGGAGCCGGATTATCTCAAATCCTTGAGCCTGAGATACTATCCTGTTAGTATGTCATCGAGAGCCTTTTCCGATTCCGAAAAAGAATGGCTCAATAACCACGACAGTATCCGTATCGGATATCTTGAACACTATCTCCCTTACAGCGATACCGATAAAGACGGGGATGTAACAGGCATCATCAAAGACCTGATACCGGAGATCATTGATGATCTTGCACTGAACAAGATACAGATCAGCTTCACAGGCTATAAGAGCTATGACGATATGATCACGGCGATACAGAACGATACCATCGATGCAGCATTCCCCGTCGGGGGCGGCCTGTATTATTCCGAAGAAAACGGCATATACCAGTCCAGCCCTGTGATCTCTTCGACAACAGAGCTGGTGTATAAAGGCGAATACAATGACGATACACTGAGCCGCTTTGCCGTAAACCAGAACAACAAGATGCAGTATTACTATGTCATCACAAATTATCCTGATGCGGAGATCATCAGTTGTGATTCCATCGAGGAATGTCTGGATGCTGTTCTTTCCGGGAAAGCAAGCGCAACAACGCTGAACGGTATGCGGGCTATCGATCTTCTGAAAAACAGTTCCTACCGCAGCCTTTCTCACCGCCATATCAGCAAAAACGATGACCGCTGCTTCGGCGTAAAGATCGGAAATGAAGGGCTGTTAAAGCTGCTGAACCGAGGTGTCGCAGTAATCGGCAGCAAGTATCTGCAAAATCTGGCTTACCGCTATACAGACGGCCTGTATACCTACGGATTTGTGGATGTTCTGAAAGATCATGCGGTAATATTCATACTCACGGCTGCTTCTGTCCTCGGTCTTGTAATCTTTCTGCTGGTCCGGGATTCCAAGCGCTCAAGGAAAGAGCTTGCTGACAAGGAGAAATCAAGGCTGGAGCTGGAGCAGGCCAACGAGAAGCTGGATAACAACCGAGCAGCCCTTGCGGATGCGCTTGCCGCAGCCGAACACTCCAGCCGGGCAAAGACCGTGTTCCTGAATAATATGTCCCACGACATACGCACACCGATGAATGCGATCATCGGCTTTACCGCGCTGGCACGCTCCCACATTGACGACAGTGAGCTGGTGCAGGATTATCTGAGCAAGATCACAGTTTCCAGCCAGCATCTTCTTTCTCTTATAAACGATGTACTGGATATGAGCCGCATAGAAAGCGGAAAGATCACGATCCATGATTCTGAGGTGCACCTGTCTGATGTGATACAGGATATCCGCACGATCATGCAGGAAAGTGTCACATCTAAGCAGCTCGGCTTCAGCATTGATATACACGAAATGATACACGAGGATATTCTGATCGACAAGCTGCGGCTGGAGCAGATCCTGCTGAACATCCTTTCCAATGCGGTCAAATTCACTCCGGCAGGCGGTAAAATCAGCTTCACGGTAACAGAGCAGCCTTCGGAGGAGGCCGGTATGACAGCCTTTGAATTTCGCATCAGTGACACCGGGATCGGAATGAGCGAGGAATTCCAGAAAACGATCTTTGAGGCCTTTACCCGTGAACAGACAAGTACTGTCAGCGGGATACAAGGGACCGGGCTCGGTATGGCGATCACCAAAAACATTGTCGATGTTATGCAGGGAACGATCACATTACATTCTGTGGAAGGCGAAGGCAGCGAATTTACTGTCTGTCTTCCCTGCAAGATCGCAGAGGCTGCTGCCGTCAGAGCTGAAAAAGAGGAAACCGAGCTGCCCGATTTTTCGGGTAAGACCGTTCTGCTGGCAGAAGATAACGAAATGAACCAGCTTATCGCAACGGCGATACTCGAAGAAATGGGTCTTACGGTAGAGATCGCTGAAAACGGAGAGATCGCACTGAATATGCTGAAAGAGGCAGCAGCAGATCATTATTCCATCGTGCTGATGGATATCCAGATGCCAGTCATGAACGGTTACGATGCAACAAAAGCGATCCGTGCGCTTGATGATAAGAAAAAAGCATCGATACCCATTGTTGCTGTTACCGCAAACGCATTTGAAGAAGACCGTCAGCTTGCTTTTGCGGCCGGCATGAACGGGCATCTTGCAAAGCCCTATGATATCGGGCAGATCAGAGACACGATCAATGGATTGATCTGATCCTCTGCTTTTCCGCAGCGATATCCTGATCCCACTGTTATCACATAAGACAAAAAGGCAAATACATCTCCTCTCTGAGAAGTATCTGCCTTCCTTTGGAACGATCATTAAAGCCCGCTGTTCAGATAGCTGCAAGGTTCCCGGATGAGCTCTCCGTCTGCGGTCATTGATAAACATTTTGGCTATCTGATAGCTCTGTGTGTCTTCCTAAGCGACGGGATGTAGAGCTCCGACGTCAAAGCTGAGTATCTCTGCATCGGAAGATCCGGGAGGGATCGGCAAATGAGTAACAATGATGAACTGCGGATTTTCACTGATAGGCCTTGATGCTGACAGTCCAAATAAATGTACTCGTATCCTGCTGTGATCCGAAAAGCGGCCGATACGTAACATACACAGTTTCAGCGGAGCGGACCTGCTGCGCCTTGTGTGATTTGGCTCCATTCCTGCACTGCCCGTCCGGAATATTTGCTATGTTTGGATAAAATATGCATATTAAGGCAACACCGCACGACCCGCGGCTAACGCCTCTGCACATCATCTGCTTGCCAGCTTTCCGTCATATTACCCAAATTCTCCTTGAC